>NZ_JBXWOX010000004.1:0-298019 GCF_059611125.1 Ruegeria sp. CDSB029 | reverse complement strand
TTGGCAGGACTTCTACAAGCCGTCCTGATTTAAGGTCTTCGGAAAACCGGTACATCGGTGCTTGCGCAAGGCCAAAACCATCTAGGGCCAATTGATGGACAGTATCTGCGTCATTGGCAATCACCGTTGCTGGCAATATGACCGTTTCAAGCTGCTTGCCCGTCCTGAACTCTAACGGCATTGTAGTGCCTGTTCGCGATGACAGAAAGCCAACCATTTTATGTCCTTCGAGATCTGCAACAGACTTTGGTACGCCGAATGCTGCAAGGTATTCGGGGCTGGCGCAGGTGACTTCGTCCATACTGCCAAGGCGTCGTGAGATCATGCTGCTGTCTTCTGGGTCTCCTGCACGGATGACGCAATCAACGCCTTCGCGTACCAGATTTACCAGCCGTTCTGTCTGTCCAAGCTGCAACGTGAGCTTTGGGTATTTCGTTAGAAATTCAGGTAAGTGCGGTAGTAAAAATTTCCGTGTCAAAGTGCCGGGCGCGTCAATGCGCAAAAGGCCGGATGGTTCATGCCCGCGCAAAGCCCCTTCAGCTTCTTCCAGATCAGCCAGAATTGACACACATCTTTGGTAGAAGGCGTCCCCATCTGGAGTTGGCGCGATGTGGCGGGTTGTGCGTTCAAGCAATCGGCTCCCCAGATCGCGCTCAAGTCGCTGGATTGCTTCACTGGCGGTTGATCTAGGAATGTTCAAATCAGCAGCGGCCTTCGTGAAGCTGCCGCGTTCCAGAATTCTGACGAAGAGTTTCAGGGTCTCAAGTCGATCAATCATTGTTCGCTATTTCCGAATTTTAATTCCAATTTTCTGGGAATTATCTGTACATTATGCCTGCCTATCTCCTCTGACAACACAAAGGAGCTTAACATGACACAACCATCCAAAACCGCAATTATCACTGGTGCCAGTAAGGGGATTGGTGCAGCCATCGCTCAACGCCTTGCGCAAGACGGCCACGCAATCGTTGTAAATTACTCAAGCGATAAAGCTGGTGCCAATCAGACCGTCGAAATGATCAGCAAAGGTGGCGGTCAAGCAATCGCGGTCCACAGCGATGTTGCTGCACCGTCTGGTATGAAACAGCTATTTGATACTGCCGAGCGGGAATTCGGCCCAGTCAGTACATTGGTCAACAACGCCGGAATCATGCGCCTAGGGCCACTTGGCACTTCATCCGATTCTGACTTTGACACACAAATCGCCATCAACATCGGCGGTGTGTTTCGCGGAATGCGAGAGGCGGCCAATCGCTTGGAAGACGGCGGTAGTATTGTCAGCATGTCGTCCAGCGTTGTTGGACTTTATCAGCCATCTTACGGCATTTACGCCGCGACCAAAGCGGCTGTAGAGGCCATGACACACGTACTCGCCAAAGAGCTTGGCCCACGCGGCATCACGGTGAATGCTGTGGCACCCGGGCCCGTCGAAACCGAATTCTTCTTGACGGGCAAACCAGACGGGGTGGTCGCAGCCATAAAGAAAATGAACCCATTTGGGCGACTTGGAACGCCAGAAGACATTGCTGCCACTGTTGCTTTTCTGGCTGGTCCAGATGGCCGCTGGATCAATGGGCAAACGCTCCGTGCCAACGGCGGCGTCATATAGCACACCATTCCTGTATTTGGGGCCTCAAAACGAGGCCCCATCCAACACGATTTCTTTTGCAAAACGTGCTGGCGGAAGGCCAATGTAGCGGGAAAATGCAGTGCTGAAGGCACTTGATGATCCGTATCCTATTTTGGTCGCGATCTCAGAGATACTGTGCCCGCCAGTGCGCAGCATGTGTTTTGCCAACGTCATGCGCCAATTCATCAAATACTCCATTGGAGGGCGTCCCATAATCAAGTCGAACCGTGTAAAGAATGCAGAGCGTGACAGCCCAGCTTCTTTTGCAAGTTCAGGAACTGTCCAATTGTGCGCAGGTGCGGCGTGCATTGCCCGCAAGGCGGGGCCAATGCGCAAATCGGCAAGGCCGCGCAACAGACCAGCCGTTGCGTTGGGGTCAGTGCCACATCGAAAAGCCTCGATTAACAACACTTGCAACAAGTGTTCGACAATCACATCCCGCGCCGGACGGTTCGCGCGTGCTTCATCACGCACTAGCCCGCTCAAAGCCTCCAGCCGCCCCTCGCCACGCACGACAACCAAATCTGGTAAAAGCGAGACCAACAAGTCGGCATCTGGGCTGGCAAAGGTGCAGTGGCCTATGAGTTGTTGCACCTCTGGCGGGGCGTCCGGTGGCCCAATTCTGAAAATACCGTCTTCGCCCTCGACGGGATGATTGAGCTGATCGTCAGGTGGTGGCGGATTAATGCTAGAAAACGTGAATGATTTGACGGCAGGGATCAGTACAAAGTCCCCAGCGGCCAGTTCAATGGGTTCTTTCTCGGCAATCTCCAGACAGGTACGACCGAACAGAACCGAGGCATAAAACGCCTCGTTCACGTCGTCGCGGCGCACTCGAAATGGGCCCGACGCATGGGACAGTTTCGAATATGCCGCCTGCGGATGCAGCAGGGAGATGATTTCAGAGAATGGATCAGTCAATTCTGGACTTTCGATAAGTATCTTTGGATTATGAATTATAGATCATCCAGCATCGACCGTCTACCTTGGACCCATCACCAAAAAGGAGACACCGCTATGAATACCGTACTGATTACAGGATGTTCGTCAGGCTTTGGCTTGGATACCGCCCGCTACTTCCTTGAAATGGGCTGGTCAGTTGTCGCGACCATGCGAACACCAGATGAAACGCTATTGCCTGCGTCCGAGCGCTTACGTGTTTTGCCCTTGAACATCTCAGATCGCAAAAGTATCGCCAATGCTGTCGAGGCTGCTGGCCCCATAGACGCATTAATCAACAATGCTGGTGTTGGCTGGTTGTCCCCATTTGAAGGCACATCTGAAGAAAATCTTCGACGCATTTTCGATACCAATACATTTGGCACATTGGAAATGACCCGCGCCGTGTTGCCCCAGATGCGCGCAAAGGGCGCTGGTGTGATCGTAAACGTGTCTTCCAGCGTGACGCTCAAACCCCTGCCGCTGGCTTCTGTCTACACCGCAAGCAAAGCAGCGGTGAATGCGTTCACCGAATGCCTCGCGCTGGAACTCAAACCCATGGGAATTCGGACGCATATCGTTTTGCCCGGCCAAGCTCCGACAACGAACTTTGGCTCAAACGCTATGGCTTTGATGGCAGAAAGAAACGACACGCCCGAGGACTATCAATCCTATGTCGGGCAAGTCATGGGTGCTTTCCGCGATGCTGATGGCAAAGAGTTCACCTACTCCGAAGATGTTGTGCAGGCAATTTGGAACGCTGTCACTGATCCCGATAGCCCATTGCGCATTCCAGCGGGCAAGGACTCTGTCGCTTTGGCTGCGTAAAACAGCAAGTCTTTCACAAAGGACGGGTTGGAGGGTTCGCCCCCCCCAACCCTTAGACGGAACGCACCGGCGTCAGGCCGATGCGTTTTCTTGTTCGGCAAACGCTCTGACAATGTTTGAGAACCTATTGATATCCTCGGAAGTTGCGGTTCGACGCTGCACGATGACACGCCAATACAGCGGGGCGATGAGCATATCCAATATCAATCCACGATCTGTTGCTTCTGGAAGCTCTTCGCGGGCTATTGCTCTGTCGATCATCACATTCGCCTGAGTGCGACGGTCAAGCGTGACCCGCTCCAACAAGTCATTCAACTCGTCAGAACGCGCGTTTTCAGCATGTAGGTCCGGCAGAATCCGTCTCACAAGTGGGTGACGTAGAGTGACCGCAAGCTTTCGTATCAATGCTGTGACGTCGCCTGCAAATGAACCTGTGTCTGGTATGGGGGTGATGCTGGTCGCTGTCGCGGCAACTGCTTCGGTCACAAGTTCAAACTTGGATTTACTGCGCCGATATAGTGCGGCTTTTCCAACGCCTGCGCGGGCAGCAATGTTCTTCATATGTAATGCAGAATATCCTGTTTCCGCCCATTCCTCAAACAAAGCTCGATAGATTGCAGTCGTAACAGAGTCCTGTAGCACAGCAGCGCCAGCCGGTTTCCGGCGTGTCTTTTTCTCCACCTCAACGTCGGAACCCTTGCGTTCCATCGTTACTTCTCCCATATAGGTCGGAACAGTAGTGTTCCATCGCACTTTGACGCAATCAACTCGACGCCGCAACCCTATCGATAACTTTTTCCGAAAGGCAGCAACAATGGACCTGAAAGTCGCCCTGTTCTGGCTCGCGCCACTATGCTGTGGCGCTTTGATTCCGATCCATGCTGGGATGAATGCAGAGCTTAGCCGAGCGACAGGCCACCCATTATGGGCAACACTACTTTCGTTTGGGGTGTCCTTTGTCTGCCTCATGATCGGGCTGGCATGGTTGCGCCCAACGCCGCCGACCGGAGCATCACTGCTTTTAGTTCCCCCGTGGGCTTGGATCGGCGGTGTGGTTGGCGTCGTTTATGTCATGGCGACTATGCTTCTGATCCCGCGTTTTGGGGCCGCAGCCTTCATCGCGGCAGTTGTTGCAGGGCAGATGACGATGGCGCTGTTCTTAGATCAAAACGGCCTGCTTGGTTACGCCGAACGTCCGGCTGACATGTACCGCGTCGCCGGGGCCCTACTGTCAATTGTCGGAGTGATTATCATGCAGTTCGGAAGCGAGGGCTGATCCACTTTCACACTCCATCCAACTCAAGAAGCTATGATAGAAAGGAAAAAACATGACTGACACAAATGTAATCCCAAGCTTTGGCGCGATGCTGCGTCTCGCACTTGGCGACGTGATCACTGCGGAGGCGGGTGAAGAATTTTTCGAAATGTGCGCCGAAGATATCCTGTTCGAAATGCCATTCGCGCCCAAAGATGCCGTTCGCGAGTTGCGTGGACTCGAAGCGTTACTCGCCTACCTGCCAAAAGCAGGTGAGTTGATCGCTTTTGAATCCATGAGCCTGGTCAACACCCATAAATCAACAGATGGCGAAACTTTCACTCTGGAGTTCACCTGTAAGGCCGCGAACGCCGAAACAGGCGCGCGATATGACCAGGATTTTATCTCGGTTGTTAGAGTCGAGAATGGCAGCATCATCCACTATCGCGACTACTGGAACCCGCTGATCTTGCTGAGCGCGGTTGGCAGCGCGGAGAAATTGAAGTCCCATTTCGAGGAGTTTCACAATGTCTAAGTCTATTCTTGTCACCGGCGGAACCGGCAAAACGGGCCGTCGCACCGTCGAACGGCTACGTGCCAAGGGATTTGCGCCCCGTATCGGAACACGTAGCCCTAAGGAAGCAGATGCCGTGCGGTTCGATTGGTCCGACGCATCAAGTTTTGGTGACGCATTCGAAAATGTAAGTGCCGTCTATTTGGTCGCACCGACCGATACAGTGGATTCCTTGGGTGCAATGCAGCCCGGTCTCGAAGCTGCGCTCACGGCAGGCGTCACGCGCTTTGTACTGCTCAGCGGGTCTTCGCTTGAAGAAGGCGGACCGATGATGGGCGCAGTTCATGCTTGGCTAAGGAGCAACGCACCCGAATGGGTTGTGCTGAGACCCGCATGGTTCATGCAGAACTTTTCTGAACTGCATCATCGTGATCCGATCCGCGATCAATCTTCGATTTACACCGCCACGGGTTCGGGACGCATCGGGTTTATTGATGCAGATGACATTGCCGCCACAGCTGCATCGGTGCTGGTCGCGCCATCTGTAGAAAACACCGATTACATCCTGACTGGCCCGGAAGCGATTTCCTATGATGTGGTCGCAGCGACGCTAAGCGAACAATTGAGCCGTCCTGTTGTACACAAAAAACTAACTGTCGATGAACTTGCAGAGCGGCATGAAAACATGGGCCTTCCGGCGGAGTACGCGTCCACGCTGGCCGCTATGGATGCTGCAATCGCGGGCGGTTCCGAAGATCGTGTCACTGACCACGTTTTGGAACTATCAGGCAAAAAACCGACATCTATTGCTGAGTTCGTGAAACGTAATCTTGCTGCTTGGAAAAGCTAATTGAGTCCCACCTGCACGGTTAATGCTGTGCAGGTGCTTAAGCGGCTTCAATCTCAGGCGACTGCACATCGGCATCCTTCATTTGCCTTGCCATTATTTCACTGAATGAAAGTGACGGATTGGTTTCGGCCAACATCCCGACTTTCATCCAGAACTCGGCTTGAGCATTGATAGACCGACACATCACCGTGCTTGCCCGTCTGATATCTTCGTGCAGTGCATCGCCAATTTTCACAATTCCCATGGACGTCTCCTCTTTAAGATTGATATATGAAACGTATATGATTCGTATACCGTCGGTTTCTTTAAGCTGTACCTTTGGCTCATGGGGCGTCAACCGAAACTTCTAGGAAAAGATGAATGAAGGATTGCTACATAAGTGTTCCGGTCGCTCCCGCAATTGGCAAGGCCAGCAGAACCGAAGCGATCAAGCTCTATGGCTCCGACGCGTTTGAGGGTATGCGGCGGGCGGGTCAGCTGACCGCGAAATGTCTCGACGGCGTTGCAGCCATTGTCAAAACGAACGCGCAACTCTCCGAGATTAACACCTTCGTTCTCGACTTTGCGGCCACCCACAATGCGACCCCTGCGACTCTGGGGTACAAAGGGTACAAATACGCCTGCTGCACATCGGTCAATCATGTTGTTTGCCACGGATTTCCGAGCGAGAAGAAACTACGCGACGGCGACATCGTGAACGTCGATGTCACGCTCATCCTCGACGGCTGGTATGGCGATACCAGTCGAATGTATGCGGTGGGGCAACCCAAGCGGGCGGCAAAGCGTCTTGTCAGTGTTGCTCATGAAGCGATGATGCGCGGAATTGAAGCGGTTCACCCTGGCGCAACTTTGGGTGACATTGGATTTGCAATCCAGTCCTATGCACAATCCGAGCGATGTTCAGTTGTCCGTGATTTTTGTGGCCACGGTATCGGGCGCGTTTTCCATGACTCCCCCAACATCCTAAACTTTGGTCGCCCCGGCGAAGGTTTGGAGTTGCGCGAAGGGATGATGTTCACGGTCGAACCCATGATTAACTTAGGGCGCCCCGAAGTAAAAATGTTATCTGATGACTGGACGGCAGTGACGAGAGACCGCTTACTGTCGGCGCAGTTTGAGCATTCGTTGGGGGTGACAGCCGATGGATGCGAAGTGTTCACAACTTCACCTGCGGGGCTGAACGCACCGGGCTTCGAAATTGTGGGCAAGACTGCATAGCTGCCATTCGTTCGGCGCGCAGCATCGATCAATTTGGGCTCGAAGCGGTCATTCAGTGAAATCTGCTCAACGTCTGCTTTGCGGACAAAATTAGCTTTCGCTGCGCTTGCACCAATGTCCGTTTTTTCTGGTATTCATGGCCCAGTTTCTTTGCAAAACCCACGTCCAAAATATCTAAAACTCGTCAAATTCCGGGACATTGCCAAGCCGAATGAGGAAACTTGGCGACCCGACTTCGCCACTGTTCGGATCCTCACTGACCATGTAGGCGTCGGCGCCAGCGCAATCGTCGGATTGCGCTTCTCTTTCTGCTCTGTTTTGTGCTTCCGCTGCCGTGGAGTATTCAAATTGCTTGCCAATTTTCAAGCTTCCTTGCCCTCCGCGTCCTGGCTTCTGTTCGACATATGTCTGGCAGATATAGTGAACTTTTTCTGAGCTCTCATCTGAGTTTGTCATGGCATATCCTTGAAACGAGTACGGGCGCTACTGATGCTTGAGATAAACAGTGCTCGCTAGCCGCTTTGTTTGTGTTTCGCTCAATCGAGTCGCGCGGAGAGGAGGGCCAACGATCATGTCACCGCTTTTTGGCGGGCTTCGGCGGACAGGCTTCAGATGGAGTCGTCGCATCCCTTTCGAGCCTAGTTTGGCGAAGCCGGGCGTTCTTGATCTGTCTTTGCTCTGCTTCTTCGTTGACCATTTCCCTAACGACCCGCGTTGTTTTGTCCATCGGCGTTTCCGCCTTGGGAACGTGTGCATTGAAGACAGTTGATTTTTTAAGCTTTGCCAATGGTTATTCTCCTATCCGTTTTCAACGGCGCATTTGTCAGTTGAGTATTTCAAATTGATGCCGGGTGATTGCCTGGTCCTTGAGAGACACGCGCGTGTCGTAAAGGACTGCGATGGAGCAGCTTTGTCTGAACGTCAGGAGCGGACATAGCTTTCATCAACGCACTATAGTTCATTTGGAATCTCATTTCCGATCCTACGCTCTGTGTCGAATGGGATGTGCCGATGACAAGATGATCGCTTGTTGCACCGATGAGTCTATTCCTTGGAGGCATAGAAAGCCCGAAAACGTCTGTATCTTGCTGACCAATGGCGAGAACTACTTGTGTGCTCTGTCCACTTTTTGGGACAAGGTGAAGTCTTTTGAATACCGGGTCGCAGATGCTCTGTGGGTAAGATGAAGGTTTGGACCCTGTTTCAATGACCTCGGCGACAAGCGTAAAGGCATCCGTATACATCCCGCCTATTTGATCTCCGGAAACCGGATCAACGCCCAGCAGTATTGCTTCCCCCAGCCTTAAATCGTTGATGCGACCAGCTGGGTGTCTACTTAAGGCCCAAGGAAGGTTGGCCGAGTTACCACCAGATACCATCTGAAGGAAGGGACCACACTGTCCCTCTATGTCATTTGCCAGGCCAGACAAGGTGTCCATGTCTGCGGCAATCGGGGCAATTCCGCTCAGACATGCGAAGTTCGCTCCGATGCCCTTCAGCGCGACACCTGGCATATCCACCACTTGTTGTGCAATTGAGCCTAGGTATTTTGGCATGATCCCTTCGCGTAGATCGCCCATCTCAACCATCAAGATAATGCCGTGAATGCAGCCCTTCCGGATCGCGGCGGCGGCCAGAGCGGTAATCACGAAGATCTCTGTGTTGTAGCTTGCCTCACAGTACTGGACGACCTGATCAACCTGGCTCAGCATTGGTGTACGGATCAAGGTGATCGGGCATGTCATGCCCGCATTGCGTAACTTCCGAACGTTGCTAAGACGCGCTTCTGCAAGTCCCACAGCGCCACCGTCCAGCATAGCCCGAGCGATGGTTGGATGCCCGCACACTGCTTTGGTCACACCAGTAACGCTGATGCCGCGAGTCTTGAGGCGCCCGATCACAGTCTTTGCATTGTGGCGTATCTTGCTCAGATGCACCTCAATGCGGGGTGTACTCATATCGCAGCCACAGGTGTGGGTTGATGCAACCCAGGATAGGCGGCGACAACCATTGCAAGCAAATACGATGCTGGCCGGCTGAGTACATCCGTTACAGGCAGCCCGAGTATTTGTGACTGTGCGGCGATAGTTTCGGTAATCTCGGCCTCAGACATCCCCTCGTGATTGAGCGTGACGCCGATGACTTTTGTGTCAGCAAACGCTTCGATGAGGGCAATCTCACTTGCAGGTCTAGGCATTGGCATATTGGGAAAATCACAGCGATGTGCGCGCTTTGGAGCGTGCTGAAGGATCACGGCGTCCGGCTGGCTGCCCCGCAGGATAAAGGCGGATGTGCAGAACGCCGGATGACTTAACGCCCCTTGACCTTCGATCAATATGACATCGGGTTGTTCAACCTCGGAAGCGTCAACAATCGCACCTTCAAGCTCGCCGCAACAAAACTGCGGCGGCACGGCATCCATTGCCACTCCATATTTTGCACCCTGCATCAAACCCGTCTGTCCCGTACCAACAAGAACAGTCTTGATGCCCCTTGCGTTCAAAGCGCGGGCCAATACGGTCGCTGTTGTCCGTTTTCCAATGGCGCAATCGGTTCCAAGAACCGCTATGCGCAGTGCCTTCACTCCTGCAATACTTCCGTCGAACAGGCGCATATCCTTGCTGGGTTTAGGTTTTCGAATATCGCGTATGGTGACTTTGCGTTCGACCGCAAAAGCCGCGATTTCTAGATCATCGCTCAGATATTCATGCAATCCACTGACGATGTTCATACCTAGTGAAATCGCGTCGAGAACAACGTCGCGATCTGTCGATGAGAGTCTCCCCGTAGATGGTGCCATCCCGTAAATGAGGGTATCTGGGATGACGGTTTCATGGGCGACAGCAGCGTCCAAACTTCTAAAGACCGGAATGTGGTTTACTGCATCGTCAAGAATCTGCCCGCTGTCTTCGCCGTCGTGGTTGCTATCGATGACAGACAGGATCCTGTAGGCCTCTGAATGACGAACAAGGCCATTAGCAGTTTTGCCATCAATGTTGGCGAAGTTACCTTGGCAATAGACAATCGCAGTTGTTGGCGAGACGATCTGAGTGGTAGAGGTTGATCTTATGGGTTCATCGCTGGTCAATGGCGGCGCTTGTGCACCGCTGACGGGACGACGGATAGTGTTAGCCGCGCTAAAGTCGGTTTTCATGATGTTTCCTTTTTGTGGTCGACACCGAAGGCAACGCTGCCGTCACCATTGGGTAATGAAGTCGAGCATATCGTGCCGCACGCTCAGTTATCGAGAATGCAAAGTCCCTTAGATAACTTGAAATTCTTGTTGCAGTCCCACCGGTTTCCGGACCTGTCGAGATGGGCATTCGCAGGAAGGTCTATTACGTCACAGCTCGCACCTGAGGCAGCGTATCCCCGCTCGCACTTCCATCCCGTTCCGTAACTTGCATCGTCAAAGAAGGCATGTTCAGGGATCATAACGGGCGCGCACGACCCATCTTGTGCAAAGTACCCACGTTCGCATGTCCAGGGTCGGCCGTAACCTGATGAATTCAGATACGCGTTGGCCGGGACTTCAATAGCGACGCAAAGGTCGTCCGATGCTTCGAACCCCCGTTTGCATTTCCACGCTGGCCCATAGGTAGTAGCTGCCAGGTAAGCGTTTGCGGGTACGACAATTTCTTGGCACATGTCGTCGATTTTGAGAAAACCGCGAGAGCAATGCCAGCGCTCACCTGATGGATCAAGAAACCCGCCATCAGGTACAATCACCGCAACACAGGCCGTGTCATCCTTCTTGCGAAAACCATGAAGACATTCCCAACCAGAGCCATAGGTGCGGTTGGTCGGATACGCATTTGCTGGCACTATGACAACGGCGCAGACATCGCCACTCAGCCTATACCCGGCGTTACATTTCCAGCCGTCACCGTAGCTCTTTGCAGTGGCATTTTCAGGCACAGGTTGCGATGTGGATTGAGCATATGCAGGCGTTGAAAACAGAAGCAGAGCACAGATTGGGAGCACAATCAGAGCCGCAATCATCTGAATGCCTGGTGACGGATGCGCTCCCCAGATCGCCTGACAGAGTTGCGGCATTGCCTTTGAGTTATGATCCATCCAGCTCAAGCCCCGCGATACAGGCATCTGCAAGGTCGCGGCTTGGCGTTTCCGATCCCGGCAGCGTAGCCCAACCCGTATCCATCATAGCCTTGCGGCGACTGAAGCCAGAGGCCTCTTGGAGGGTTACGATTATTTCTTCGCGCCTAGGGTCAGCGGCTGACCTGTTCAGGCAAACCGGCACCATCGCGAGCGTCACTTCCTCGCTTGCATGGTCCTTCGCCAATTCTTGAGCGCCACCGCTGGTTGTCCACCCGCCCCAGGTAAAGCCAAGGATTGAGACCGCAATCGCACCACACAAAGCACCGTAGATGCCTGGTTTCGTCCATTCTGGAAATGTCATTTTAGATCCTCTGGCGGAGAAAGCGCCGCCGCGCTGTTTTGTGTCTTTTTGCGCATTCTTATTCTCGCGCTAGGGCCATTCCCAAGCCGCGATAACCGATAGGCGCAGTTCGGGCCTACCGGAAGCTCGTTTGATCAACGGTTGCGTTGTGGTTCTTTGGCAAACCAACGGTGCGTCTGATCACCAAAACGGATCAACAAACGTCACAAGCGATGTGGTTGTGCGCGAAAACATCGGCAACCTTCCCAAACATCAGATCCAAGTAGAGGACGTGACAGCTGAATTTTCATGATGGAAGAACTTAGTTTACTCTGGCAGGCGATACGCCTAGGCCGCAGAAAACCAGAACTTTAGTGGGTCTTATATAGCCACTTGGCGACGGTATTACAACGTTCATGGGCCTAACGCTTATTTCAAGACCCGATACTGATGAAAGCACTAGGCTCAACCCGGTATTCGCCTTGTGTATCGGCAAATCCGTGACCACTTATGGAGCTTCATTAGCATGCCACTCTGAAGCCGACATTCGCTGCATCACAGAAAACATGTAGTTTGGGCTCGAAGCCGTCATCCGACAGCATTGGCGATGAGACTGGTTTGTGGTTGCGAGCGGTCATTGGGGCCGCTCTCAGGATTGGTCCGACATCGGCCCTCCCAGCACTATTCAACGAGTTTTCAAGCTTGACGCTGAGGTTCTACTGTCGCCTGACCCTCTCTCGATTACGCTCCCGACGTTCGATGTTGATCCGGTGGTCGCGACCCAATGCCCGGTAGAATCCCAGTCCCTTGGACCAGTTCAGAAAATGGGCAAAGCTATCGACCTGATCGTCGTTACGCCCGCGTGGAAAGGACTGAAGCTCTCGTTTGAATACCGGCAGCCAGGGTGCGTCTGCAGGCAGATACACCTTGCCCTCTTCGACAGGACCGCACGCGGACTGGAACCGGGTTTCCTTGTCCTTGTCAGGTCTAATGCGTTCATAGCGCCGACGGTCATCACGAAACAATTCGTCCAGAAGCGGTTTGCCGGAGGCCGCATCTTCGATCAGAACTCGATCCGGATCCCAGCGACCGACAAGCTGCAGTGCCTTGGCTTTCAGGTCTGGGTAGTCCACCTGCCCACGCCAGACGTCGAGAAGGTACCACGCGTTTTCTCGGAACCCCCAGGTCGTACAGGCCGAGAAGTCGGATCGCGGATCCGCAGACATGCCCGTATCCCAGCTTTGAACAACCAGTTGGAACCAGCGACGATCTTCGACGGTCTCATAGGTGCCGAACCACTCCCAGCGCAGCGGCGAGCCATCTGGCGCAATCGGGTTCTGCTGATACTGGCAATTGAACACAGCTGCGCCCATTTCACGACGTTTTGTATCCAGCGTGTTCTGATCCAAACGGGACGGGCACAGGAGATCACCCGGTTTGCGGCACATGACCCTTCCACGCCCGAGAGGCACCGTCTCATGTTCTTCGGCGATGGCAGGCAGATTCAGGTGCCGATAGGTCCCACGTTCAAGCAGATAACCCGGCGGATCCATCTCGTGCAGCCGTTGTGCAACCATGACCACGCGCCCTTCGGCCGGGTTGTCGAAGCGCGACAGCAAGGTCCCCTCAATGAACTCCTGTGCCTTGACCAGCTCGGCCTCGGAGCCCGCATCTCCAGCTTTCAGCAGGTCATCGATGATGATGTAATCAGCGCCATGACCGGTGACAGAACTTCCGATGGAGACAGCCTTACGGCTGCCTCCCTTTGTGGTGCGGATTTCTTCTGAGGTGTTGCCCTTTTTAGCCAAGACCGTTTCAGGGAACATTTCCCGGTACCAGCGCGCAGACATGATCCGACGACAATCTTCGGAATGCTTGCGCGCCAGATCCAGCCCGTAGCTGGCAACAATAATCTTGGCGCTCGGTGAGTGCCCAAGAAGATAAGCGACATATGCAACGGCCACGGTGACCGATTTCAGGCAACGCGGCGGAATGTTGATGATCAACCGCTTGTTCTCGCCGACGCGAACGTTGTCCAACTCATGGCACATGGCCCGCACATGCCATGCCGGATCAAAGCTGCGGTCACTCCCCTGGTGCAGCGTGTCAAACACACGCCACACGAAGGGAAAGAAATTGTCCCGGCAAACCTCGCGCGCGGCTTGCTGGACCATTCTGGGATCAGGAGTCGTCATCTTCCGCCTCCTCATCTTCAGGACCGCCGTCACTGTCCAGTTGGCCGGAAAAGAAGTCCCGGAGGATATCAAAGTCAACACTGTCCGGCTCAACCGCACAGGCGCTTTCTTGCGGCTCCATGTCACTCGTGTTGAACAGATCTGTGTCCAGCTTCAGCAGCGCCATCAGCATTTTCGTGTCACCCTTCAATGCGCTGGCCGTGACCCGCTTGGCAATTGCCTCCGCCTTGGAAATCCGGACTTCCCGGTTGCCTTCGCGGACGGTGATCTTGGCTTCCAATTCGCGTTTCAGTCTGGCATTAACCCCTTTAGCACCTTTCGGGCGCCCTTTTGGATTGCCGGAGCGGCCTTTCTTGAACTGGGTTGCTTTGGGCGGTTTGCCGTAGCCCACCTCATAGTCCTTCGTATCGTCAGACATGATCCGCCTCCAGCTCTGAGGTGGCATTGGTTGCCGCAGAAGGCGCATCGAACGTCTCGCCTGTCACCGCGTGTACGGCGTTCTCACCGGTCATCCTCTGCCAACGGCGGATCGCGACATCGACATAGGCCGGGTCGAGCTCAATGAGCCGCGCCCGGCGCCCGGTGTTCTCAGCTGCCAGCAAGGTCGCGCCGGACCCGCCAAAGGCGTCCAGCACGACAGCGCCGCGATGGCTCACATCCATAATGGCATCTGCCACCAAAGCTGTCGGCTTCACCGTGGGATGATCGGCGAGATCCGCCTCGCGCCCTGCCCCAAAGCTGTTCACACCGGCATAATCCCAAACATTGGTTCGATTGCGCCCGTGTTTGCCCAGTTCGACATTGTTGATATGCGGCGCACCGGGCTTCTTAAAGATGCAAACCAGCTCGTGCTTAGATCGGTAAAGGCTGCCCATGCCTCCGTTCGTCTTGTTCCAGACGCAGAGGTTGATGAGATCAAAGCCGCATGCTTTGCCCACCGCAATCAGTTCTTCGATGTGACGCCAGTCCATGCAGATCATCGCGATGCCTCCGTCCGGCAAGCAGTCAATCAGCCGGTTGTTCACCTTCGAGAGAAAGCCGCGGAATTCGCTGTCCGACATTTCTCCGGACGCCATGGCAAACTCACGGTGATCGCCACTGGCGCCACTGCGGACATGCCCATTGACCGGCACGTTGTAAGGCGGATCAGTGAAGACCATCTGTGGGGTCTCGCCATCCAGCAAGGTGTCGTAGCTCTGGGCTTGTAGGGCATCCCCGCAGAAGATGCGATGATCTCCGAGAACCCAGAGGTCGCCCGGCTCCGTGATTACGGGCGCCGCAGGATTCGGCGTCTCAACAGATTCCGCTTCAGTCTCCGCGGCCTCATCCGCGCCGTCGATGATGATGTCAATCTCCGGCGTTTCGAACCCGGTGATATCCAGATCAAAATCGAGCTCGCCATCAAGGCTGAGGTCCGTCAGCTCGGCAAATTCGATCTGCAGCGCTGCTTCGTTCCAGTCCGACAGTTCCGCCAGCTTGTTATCCGCGATGCGCAAAGCACGTACTTCTGCATCTGACAGGTGACCCGCGACAACCGTCGGCACGGACGTCAACCCCAGAGCCTTGGCGGCCTCATAGCGGCCATGGCCCGCGATGATTGTGCCCGAACCATCCAACAGGATCGGGGTGACAAACCCAAACTGGGCCACCGAAGCTTTGAGCTTGTCGATATTCTTGGCCGCGTGCACGCGGTTGTTGTTGGCGTAGGGCTTGATCTGGCTGATCAGGGATTGGACGACTTTTTCCGCCATCCAGATCGGCGTGTTGGACGCCTTGGCGTCGCTTTGTGTTTTCTTGGCAGGCATGTTCGCCTCCTTTTGCTTGGCGCCATGTGGACGCCGAGATGGAGGGATCGCGTTGGAAAATCGGAGAGAGCAAAAATCGCAACCCCCCGGACCAATCGATCCGAGACGTTGCTCCTTTGAATGCTCTCTGCGGAAACCTGTGTTTCCAATGAGTGCTGCCTGCGGGAGCAGTTTCTCGCCCTGATAGTCCGGGCGATTGAACAAAATGTAGGTTTCATCAATACAGGATGCAACCCCCAAAACAAAAGTAACCAATTAAGATTGTTGACTAATAATCGGGGGTACGGCAGCAGCGCCCTGCAAAACACACCCCTCCTGAGGCTGCTCCAGAAAGCGCTGGACTGTTGCTGTGAACCACGCATCACTGAACCCACGCCCGAGCCATTCGGGCGCTCCTCGGTACTGGGGTTCCGCATCTCGCCGACCCAAGATTAGAGGAGACAGTTCATGCCCAAGCGGAAGCAAACTAAAATTGACAAGGTGCAAGCTTTGTTGCGTCGCCCGAGCGGCGCCAGCCTTGAGGCGCTCTGCAAAGCAACGGGGTGGCAGCCTCATTCGGTCCGAGCGGCTCTAAGCGGTCTGCGGAAGAAAGGCGTCACAATTGAAAGGCGGGCATCCGACAAACCAAATGGACCATCCACGTATCACCTGACGGTGGGAACAGGAAAAGAGTCATGACGAAGACGAGCGATGTCGCCGATCTGGTAGCCATGGGTCGATCGGATCTGGTCACGCTTTGGCAGCAGCTGTTTGATCAACCCGCACCCGCCATGCTCAGCCAACCCTTCCTGCGCCGTTTTATCGCCTTTGAGATGCAGTCCCGCCGTCATGGCGGGCTATCCCGGCAGGTCAAAGCCACGCTGGAAAAGGGCTCTGAGAAGAAACCCCGGCCTACATGCCCTGCCCTAAAACCCGGCGGGCGCCTGCTGCGCGAGTGGAATGGCGTGACCCATGTAGTCGACGTTACAGAGGATTGCTTTGTCTGGAACAGTCGGTCCTATCGCTCTCTCTCGGCCATCGCCCGAGAAATTACCGGTGCGCATTGGTCAGGGCCGCGTTTCTTTGGGCTCACCGGCCAGGGGGCCAAATGAGCCCGCGCCGTAAAATCCGATGCGCCATCTACACGCGCAAGTCCTCAGAAGATGGTCTGGATCAGGACTTTAATTCGCTGGACGCGCAATATGAGGCCTGCGCAGCCTATGTCGCCAGCCATCGGCACGAAGGCTGGATCCTATTGGCCGAGCGTTACGATGACGGTGGCCTGTCGGGCGGCACCCTAGAGCGCCCTGCACTTCAGCGCCTTCTTGAAGAGATCGATGCAGGGCGCATCGACATGGTTGTGGTCTACAAGATCGACCGGCTGACCCGATCGCTCGCCGACTTCTCCAAGCTGGTCGAACGGCTGGAACAGGCGAACTGTTCTTTTGTGTCCGTCACACAAGCATTCAACACCTCTTCCTCCATGGGTCGGTTGACCCTGAATGTACTGTTGTCCTTTGCTCAGTTTGAACGGGAAGTCACCGCCGAACGTATTCGTGACAAGATTGCTGCGTCGAAGAAGAAGGGGCTTTGGATGGGTGGCAATCTGCCCCTGGGCTATGACCGCCACCCCGATCCAAAAGCAAGAACGCTGGTGGTGAATGAGGAGGAGGCCAGAACGGTCCGGCATCTCTTTGGGCTTTATGGCGGGATGGGATGCCTGCGCAAAGTAGAAGAACGGGCAACGGCAGACAACCTGCGGTCGAAGCGGGTTGTTCGGGCGGATGGAAGCATAAAAGGGGATTGTCCACTGTCACGAGGTCAAATCTATTACCTGCTGCGCAACCCGGTTTATCTCGGAAAAATTCGCCACAAGGATAGGATCTGGGACGGGCAACACCCGGCGATCATCGACCAAGGCGATTGGGACCGGGTGCAAGAGAAGATGCGGCAGGCCTCCAATCGTTCTCGGGCACGCGGCGGTTCCGATACGCGTCAGCATTCCAATGACCCCGGCGCCTGGCTCACCGGTCTGCTGCAGGACGAAACTGGTGATCGGTTGACGCCAACCCACACCACGCGCATAGGCCGCCGGTTGCGCTACTATATCTCCAACAGACTGATCTCGGGCGGCAAGGATACTTCCGGCTGGCGACTGCCCGGCCCTGCGCTGGAAAACGCGGTCATTAATGTCATCGTCAGACATCTGCAAGACGCCGCCGCAACGCACCAGGTACTGGCGCAGCCGGAGGCTGGGTCAGCCGAAGCGGTGCAGACTTCAGTTGCGGATCTGGTGACCCGGCTTCATCGCCAAGGCGGTCAAGTCGGCGCTGATATTCTGGCCAGTGGCGGAATCGCACGAGGACAGATCGACCTCGAATTGAACCCCAAAACCCTGGCAAGCGCACTTGGCATCGCGACCGATCATCTGCACCCGGACCTCACACACATCACCGCATCTTTCGATCTGCGACGGCGTGGCGTTGAAGCCAAGGTCATCGCCGGAGATATGGCACCCCAACCTGATCCCCACCTCCGGTCCATGCTGATCCGCGCCCATGGCTGGGCGCGCGATCTAAAAGCAGGAGTTCAACTGATGGAGATCGCACGCCGCGAAAGCGTCCCCGGCGCCTTCATCCGCACCCGCGCCCAGCTCGCCTTTCTCTCCCCGAAGATTCAGGCTGCGATTCTCGACGGCACACAGCCGCCCGAACTCACACTCAAGCGTCTGGTCAGCATGACCCACCCACTTGATTGGGCCGAACAGGAACGCCTGTTCGGCTTTTGATAGCTCCAGATCCTGCGTCCCTGATGCAGGGTTCGCCCTCCCTGATCCGGCGGAACAATTCCCTGTTCCCGCGAGTAAATTCCCTGTTCCACCTTTTAGGGAATTTGCATCATAAGCCTCTGAAAAACAGACAGTTCTGGCATGTGAAAAACTGGGTTCTCGACCCAACTAACGAAAATTCCCTGTAAACTGCCGGGTATCAGGGAAATCTGGCCCAAAGCGACCCCGCCAAAATGTGGCACTGAGACTGAGGCTTGAATCGTGCTCCGAGTGTACGGTCTGCTCCGTCTCTGATTGAAAGCGTACACGCCAACGCGCGGGAATTGCGGCACAATTCCGGGTCAGAAAATACAACTGAAGTGAGACAGGTATGAGTGGCGGGGAGACAGGGATTCGAACCCTGGGAACGCTCTCACGTTCAACGGTTTTCAAGACCGCCGCATTCGACCACTCTGCCACCTCCCCGCGTGGGGCCGGGTCTAAGGCCATAGCGAACCGGTGGCAAGACCAAATAGGGAATTCTTGCCGAAGCGCCTGCTGCGGTCTTTCCATGACACATTGGCCGCGTTATGATCCGCAGGAAAGACCGAAGCAGGCTGGCAATACAGAACCAGCAATCGGCAGCGGGTCTCGGGAAACGAGGCCCAATCAGGCAAGGGATGACAAGATGAAGCGAGCGACAGAGACACGCGCACATCCGCGAGCGTTAGCGGCTTTGGCCGTTATGTCCGTGGTTTTGGCTGGTTGCGATGAGGTGCTTTCCCCCGACAATGTCTCAGCAGATAGCCAAAGTTCTGATACCCAAGCAGACGGCCGGACCGACCTTTTCCCCATTCCTGACGGCAGCCCGAAAGATGATGTCGAAGCCCCTGAGGTGTTTCAGCTGTCTGAGGCAGGCTTATGGGACGGCCGCCCGTCATTGGGGGGCATTTGGATTGCCCACCCGGATGTGACACAGCCCGAACGTGTGCGCGTCAAAAATCCCAAGAACAACAAAACGGTCACTGCCGCGCTATTCCGCCGCGAGCGAAACCTGCCGGGACCCGAACTGCAGCTTTCCTCTGCTGCGGCCGAAAAGCTGGGTATTCTGGCTGGTGCACCTACAAATGTTGATGTCGTCGCCCTGCGTCGCAAAGCGCCCGAACCGAAACCTGAGCCGGTCGAAGAAAAGCCCGCAGCCGAAGAAACCCCTGTCGAAGAAACGCAAACCGCAGCAGCGGATGAGTCCAAGACCGTCATCGCCGAAAATGAGGCCGCGGAAGCTGAACAGCCAGCTAAGCTCAAGTGGTGGCAACGCAAAAAACCTGCTGCAGCGGCCGGTGCCGCGACTGCGGCTGCTGTAGCCACAGATGCCGCGACCGACACGGCAACCGACACAGCGGCGGAAATAGCCACCGAGGCAGTCGAAAACGTCACAGAGACTGAAAAACCGGCCAAGCCCAAATGGTGGCAGCGCAAAAAACCTGCCGAGGCGGCCGTGGCCGCTGATGCCGCAACCGATACGGCGACCGACACAGCGACTGAGGTGGTAGAAACGACGGCAGAAGCAGCATCGGCTTCACTGGTGGACCCTGAGGTTACCCCGCCGACTGAACAACCAGCCAAACGTAAATGGTGGCAAAAGAAGAAGCCCGATGAAATCACCGAAACGCCGCTGGATCCGATCGCGGGCGCGGCTGCGGCGATTGACGCAGCCGAACCCACACCGGTCAACACCCCCTCTGCCACAACCGCCGACGCATCGGTAGCCACCGCGGCCACGGTGTCGTCTTTGTCAAAGCCGTTTGTTCAGGTCGGCACTTTCGGGGTTGAAACCAACGCCAATAGCGCTGCCAACAAGATCCGCCGCAACGGAATGCCTGCCGAAGTGCGAGAACTGACCTCGGACGGCAAAACGGTCTGGAGGGTCCTGGTCGGCCCAGCAACGTCGCGTTCGGAACGCAATGCCATGCAACGCGATGTCAAAGACCTGGGCTTTAGCGACGCGTTCACCGTCAAAAACTGAAACAAAGGAGGCCCCCATGCTGTCCTCACTGCGATCATCTGTTTTGACCCTCGGGCTGGCGCTGATTGCCCTGCCCGCACACGCTTTCGACACAACCGCCCGCGCGGCCTATGTGATCGATCAGACGACCGGAACGGTTCTGCTGTCAAAAGAAGCCGACCAGCCCCTGCCGCCTGCGTCGATGTCCAAACTGATGACGCTCTATGTCGCGTTTGAGGCGTTGCGCGATGGCCGTCTAACCCTGGGTGAAACTCTGCCCGTTTCGGAACACGCCATGAGCTATGGTGGCTCGACCATGTTCCTGAACACGCAGGATCGTGTCAGCGTCGAGGATCTGCTGCGTGGCATCATCGTATTGTCTGGTAACGACGCATGCGTGGTGATTGCCGAGGCGCTAAGCCCCGATGGGACCGAGGCCGGGTTTGCCCGCTACATGACACAGCGCGCCAAGCAGATGGGCATGGACAACTCGAACTTCGCCAACTCGAACGGATGGCCGGCGGCAGGCCACATGATGTCGGTCCATGACCTTGCCGTATTGGCCAACCGGCTGATCAGCGACTTCCCCGAATACTACCCTCTGTTCGCAGAAGAAGAGTTTGAATTTGATGGCCGTGCGCCGTCGAACAAACGCAACCGCAACCCTTTGCTGAAACTGGGGATCGGGGCCGACGGCCTGAAAACCGGGCACACGCAAGAGGCGGGTTACGGCCTTGTCGGCTCGGCCAAGCAAGGCGACCGTCGGGTTGTCTTTGTCCTGACCGGCCTCGATAGCACCGCCCGTCGCGCAGAGGAGGCTGAGGCCGTGGTTAACTGGTCGTTTCGCAATTTTGTCGAGAGGACCATTGCCGACGCCGAAACGCCGATAGCCGAAGCCCAGATTTGGATGGGCGCCGAAAAAACTGTTGGGCTGGTGCCCGAAGGGGATCTGACCTTGTTGTTCCCAGTTCTCAATGACAAGGACGTCAAAGCTGAGGTCGTCTACGAAGGTCCGATCAACGCGCCTGTGGAAAAGGGGCAGAAACTGGCTGAGCTGGTGATCACACCCGAAGGATTGCCCGAAATCCGTCGCCCACTGTTCGCGGCCAAAGACGTGCCTGTAGGCGGCTTTGTCGTGCGCATGAAAACCGTTGGCGGTATTGTTCTAGAAGACGTGATCGGCAATCCGCTGGAGGCGATGTGACGAAGGCAGGGTTGTTTCTGACCTTCGAAGGTATTGACGGGTCTGGAAAGTCATCACAAGCACGAATGCTTGCCGAACATTTGCGTGGCCTCGGTTACGATGTCGTTCTGACCCGCGAGCCCGGAGGATCTGCAGGCGCTGAAGAGATCCGAAGCCTTGTTCTGGAAGGTGACCCGGATCGCTGGTCTGCAGAGACGGAAATCCTGCTGTTTACGGCGGCCCGCCGGGATCATTTGGAACGCACGATCAGGCCAGCGCTGGCCGAGGGCAAAGTCGTGATCTGCGACCGCTTCGCCGACAGCACCCGCATGTATCAGGGCCTGTCGCGCGGCGATCTGCGGGGATTGGTCGATCAATTGCACGACCTGATGATCGGGCGCGAACCAGACATGACCATTTTGATTGACATGGATCCCGAAACCGGGCTGTCCCGCGCCAAGGGGCGTCAGGGAACAGAAGAACGGTTCGAAGATTTCGGGCTGGATCTGCAACAACAGATGCGTGCAGGGTTTCTGGCCCTTGCGGATGAGTATTCCGACCGTTTCCGCGTGGTTGATGGCAACCGGGACATGGACAGTGTTGCACAAGATGTGACAGATATCGTTCTGAAAGCATTGCGATAGACGATAGATGAGCGACGACACCCCTACCCCGGATCAGGCCCCCGGCGCACCGCACCCACGCGAAACGCAGCGCCTGTTTGGGCAGGACGCAGCGCAAGAGGCGTTTCTGAGCGCCTATACCTCGGAACGTCTGCACCACGGCTGGTTGATTACCGGTCCACGTGGCGTTGGCAAGGCGACGCTGGCCTGGCGGATCGCACGGTTTCTGCTGGCAACACCTCCGACCGAGGAGGATGGGCTGTTTGGCGCACCGCCACCGCCCGATAGCCTTGAGATCGATCCGGAACACCCCGTCGCGCACCGTATTCAGGCTGGGGCCGAGCCCGGCTTGGCGGCAATTACCAGATCTCTGAATGATCAGGGGCGGTTGCGTAGTGAGATTGTGGTTGATGATATCCGCAAGCTTGGCAAGTTCTTCGGCCTCTCCTCAACTGACGGTGGACGTCGCGTTGTGATCGTGGATGCCGCAGATGAGATGAACGTCAGCGCGGCCAACGCGTTGCTGAAAATGCTTGAAGAACCTCCGGCCCGTACCACACTGCTGCTGATCTCGCACCAGCCGTCGCGCCTGCTGCCGACAATCCGGTCGCGGTGCCGGACACTGCGCCTGTCTCCGCTGGGATCTGAGGATATGGAAGCCGCGCTGATGCAGACCGGCACAGAAATGCCGGGAAAGGCGGATCATTTGGCTGCACTGGCTGCCGGGTCCGTGGGTGATGCGGTGCGCCTGATCAATCTGGGCGGGCTGGAAATCTACGCCGAGCTGATTGCCATTCTGGGTACCCTGCCCCGAATGGACCGTCAGCGCGCGCTGGCCTTGGCCGAGGCTGCTGCCCAACGTGGCGCGTCCGAGCGGTTTGATCTGTTACTGACGTTGATCGACGTCGCCCTGTCCCGGCTTGCGCTGACCGGTGCAACCGGCGCGGCCCCGATGCCCGAAGCCGCTCCGAACGAGGCAGAAACCCTTGCCCGCCTGTCTGCCTCACCGCAGCAGGCCCGCAAATGGGCAGAGGTCGCTGCAGTGATCACCGCACGCGCGCGTCATGGGCAGGCGGTGAACCTTGACCCTGCCGCTCTGGTCCTAGATACGGTGTTCAAGATACAAGAAACCGCCGGTCAGAGCAGATGAGCAATACGCCCGAAATCACCGACAGCCATTGCCATCTGGACTTCCCCGATTTCGAAGGTCAGCTGGATCAGATCGTGGCCAATGCCGCCGTGGCTGGCGTGACCCGCATGGTAACAATTTGCACCCGCTTGCGGAACGAACCAACCGTCCGCGCCATCGCCGAGACCCACGCGCCGGTCTTCTACGCTGCCGGTACCCACCCGATGAGCGCCGCTGATGAGCCGATGGCATCGGTCGATGAACTCGTCGCCTTGTCCCGGCACCCCAAATTTGTAGGTATCGGCGAAACCGGGCTGGACTATCACTATACCGCTGACAGCGCAGAGGTGCAGAAGCAATCCTTGCGGGTTCATATCGAGGCCGCCCAACGCACCGGTCTGCCCCTGATCATCCACGCCCGTGCCGCCGATGACGACATGGCCCGCATTCTGGCTGAGGAACACCGCAACGCGCCCTATTCCTGCGTGATGCATTGCTTTTCGTCCTCTGCCGAACTGGCCAAAGCCGCCCTTGAGCTGGGGTTCTATTTGTCGATGTCCGGCATCACAGCATTCCCCAAAAGCCAGGAGCTGCGCGACATCTTTGCCAGCGCCCCAGTCGACCGCATCCTTGTTGAAACCGACGCGCCATACCTGGCCCCACCCCCGTATCGCGGCAAGCGGAACGAGCCCGCCTATACCGCCCACATAGCGCGCAAGGGGGCCGAGGTGTTTGGGATGGACTACGTCGATTTTGCTGCCCAAACGCAGGCAAATTTTGACCGGTTGTTCACCAAAGCAGCGACCTACAAGGCGGCTGCATGACCGAATTGCGATGCACCATCCTTGGCTGCGGATCATCCGGCGGCGTCCCCCGGCTGGGCGGGCATTGGGGCGATTGCGACCCCAAGAACCCCAAAAACATCCGTCGCCGCTGTTCAATGCTGGTGGAACGGGACGGGCCGGACGGTACAACCTCGGTGCTGATTGACACCACCCCCGACATGCGTAGCCAATTGCTCGACAGCGGGACCGGGCGGCTGGATGGCGTGATCTACACCCATTCGCACGCGGATCATGTTCACGGCATCGATGACCTGCGTATGATCGTGTTTAACATGCGCGAACGAGTGCCCGTGTGGGCCGATGGCGACACGCAAAACGCCTTGCTGGGACGGTTCGGTTACGCCTTTGTCCAGCCCGAAGGCTCGCCCTATCCGCCAATCCTTGACCTGAAGTCCATCGACGGCCCGTTCGAGGTAGACGGCCCCGGCGGCCCGATTCCGTTCCATCCATTCAAGGTCAACCACGGCTCGATCGACTCGCTTGGTTTCCGGATGGGTAACTTGGCGTACCTGCCGGATGTGGCGGAAATCTACGAAGAGGCCTGGCTGATGATGGAAGGGTTGGATTGCCTGGTCATCGACGCGCTGCGTCGGAAACCTCACCCGACCCATGCACATCTGGAAAGGACGCTGGGCTGGATCGAACAACTGAACCCCAAGCGCGCGGTCCTGACCAACATGCATATCGATCTGGACTATGCCACGGTTGACGCGGAAACCGCCGACAACATCACCCCTGCCTATGACGGAATGGTGATCCATCAGGCGCTCTAAGACCCCACGCAACCGACCTGAGACGCAGCAATCCTGCGTCGGCCCAGCCTGCAAAGCGGTGCTATGCTTCAAAGTCTGATCGACGTCATTCTACCGGTTTTCCTTGTGATCGGAGCAGGTTATGCCTCGACCCGGTTGGGGTATTTCAAGGAAATTCACATCGATGGATTGATGAAGTTCACCCAGGGCTTTGCAATCCCATGCCTTCTGTTCCTTGCAATCTCGCATCTGGATCTGAGTGCCAGTTTTGATCCTCGGCTTCTGGTCAGCTTCTACTCAGCAGCTGGATTATGCTTCACGGCCGGTCTGTTCGGTGCACGGTTTATCTTTGGCCGGGATTGGGAAGATTGCGTCGCCATCGGGTTTTGCTGCCTGTTCTCGAACTCTGTCCTTTTGGGACTGCCGATCACCGAACGCGCCTACGGCCCCGAAAACCTGACCGGCAACTATGCGATCATCGCCTTCCATTCGCCCTTTTGCTACGGCGTTGGCATCACGGTGATGGAGGTTATTCGAAATCGCGGCCAGGGCGGTCCCCGCATGGTCAAATCCATCTTGTCGGCCATGTTCCGCAATGCACTAATCCTTGGCATCGCGCTGGGTTTTGCAGTGAACCTGTCTGGTATTGGCATACCTGCGGTCGTGGACGAAGCCCTGGGCCTTGTGACCCGCGCCGCCCTGCCCGGGGCGCTGTTCGCGCTTGGCGGAGTGCTGGTGAAATACAGGCCCGAAGGCGACCTGCGCGCCATCGCCTTTGTTGGCGCGATATCACTGATGCTGCATCCCAGTCTTGTCTGGCTATTCGGCTCAACAGTTGGCCTGCCACAGGACCTGTTCCGCTCAGGTGTGCTGACGGCAGCGATGGCGCCTGGTTTCAATGCTTACATCTTTGCCAATATGTACGGACGCGCAAAACGGGTCGCGGCCTCGTCCGTTCTGGTCGGAACCGGCGTCTCGATCCTGACAGTCTGGCTTTGGCTGACATTATTAGGATAGCGTGACGTCCCATGGATTGACTTTGCACCAGCCGGACACACCTAACTGAAAAGCCACAGGATACTCCTAAATGCCGCACGCCCTGATCGTCGCCCACGGCCAACCCTCGGACCCGGCCCCTGCTGAAGCGGCGCTAGCTTCCTATGCGGCAGAGGTCGACGCGTATTGCGATGGCGTCAACGTTCAATCAGCTACACTTGCTGCGCCTGGAATGCTGGAGGCTCGTTTGGATGAACTGCCCGACGACACTGTCATCTATCCCCTTTTCATGGCCAAGGGGTGGTTCGTGACACGTGCGCTGCCCAAGCGTCTGGGTGATAGAAATATCCGAATTCTGGACCCGCTGGGCGTTGACTCTAAACTCCCCGCTTTGGCTGCGGGCGCGTTGCTGGATGCGCTATCGGGCAAGGGGTGGGACGCGGGCAAAACGGATCTGGTTCTGGCGGCACATGGATCGGGTCGCAGCCGCAATCCATCAGCTGTCGCCATTGAGTTTTCCAGGGAACTGGCCCGGTGCGTGACCTTCCAATCCATCCGCGTCGGGTTTGTGGAAGAGGCCCCGTCCATTGCCGAAGCCGCGACCGGGGCTGGCGATCAATCTCTGTGCCTACCCTTCTTTGCCTGCACCGGCGGGCATGTTTTGGATGACGTGCCACAGGAGCTAGAGCGAGCGCGGTTCAAAGGCCACGTGATGCCGGTTGTCGGAGAGCTTCCCCCAATCAAACGCCATATTGCGAGAACTCTGACGCGTGCTTTTACGCAGGATTAGCCTAAATAACTGACCGCGTGGGATCAGATGTTATTACGAACTGGCCGATTTCAGCCCATAGGCCGCAAGCTCCGAGAACAGACAATGCCGCGACCGTCCCTGCCGCTTTGCCTCGTACAGCGCCTGATCGGCTGCATTCAGCAGCTCTGCCGCTTCCGGATTGCCGAACTGCGTGGACAAGGCCGTTCCGATGCTTGCCGAAATCCTACACGGGGCACCCTGAAACATCATGGGTTGGCATAGCCGACTGATCAGGCGTCCTGCTATGTCAGAGAGGACATTTTCGTCGACCAGACCTTTAAAAATTATTACAAACTCATCACCACCGACCCGAGCGACCGTGTCCTCATTTCGGGTCTCTTCCTCCATTATGCGCGCAGCCTGTTGCAACACAAAGTCCCCCGCCGCATGGCCAAGGCGGTCGTTGACACTTTTGAAGAAGTCCAAGTCCAAATGCATAAGCGCAAAGGCGCAATTGCCCGAGATCAGGTGGCCAAGGACCACGTCCATCGCGCGGCGGTTTTTCAACCCGGTCAACATGTCTGTCACCGCCTGCTCTTCAGCGGCCAACATGGCCCCCTGCAGCCGCAGGTTCAGTGAGCGCGACGCCTCCATCGCGGCTGTTTTCGCCTCAACCAGATACAGCAGTTCAATCGACAGATCCGTGCCAGAGAAATCCGCGCTGGTCAGAGCATAGTCACGAACAGCGTCCAGGATAGAAATCCCGAAGGACAGGTTGATGATTGCCCCGCTCTCCTTTGGCAAAGGAGCGACCAGCCCCGTCAGCGCGGTCCGGGGTTCGTCGTGAAACTTCAGATGCACCTTGCCACCGGGCAGAGACAGCAGCGCGGAAATCGTTGTCACTGCTCGTGGTCTTACCAGTTCAAAAACGTCCAGAAAACCGCGACCCCGCATCGGATGGTCCGGGCGAAGCTTTTGCAGCGTTGGTCCCGCGTTTACGATCCTGCCTTTGTTGTCCACCATCACGAACATGGGGCACAACGTGTCCAAAAGAGCCGAGAGTTCAGAGGCTTGCATCATGACTTGCGCGCCCCAAGATCGAAATGACGCCCTTCGGCAAAGGCACTTTCCACGAGGACGATTGTGATGACTTCAGCCTCGCCCTGCGCCCCTTCATGCGACAGCATGGCCAATGCACCATAGTCATCCGCTATGGCCCGCAATACGCCCACCATCACGCTGGAATAGCCCGGCAGGCCAGAATAGCAGTGCAGACGATACTCTGCTGGTGACACCTCTTGCAGCTCCAGCATCGGCAGGCGCAGATCCGAAACCGCTAGTCGGGCACGGTCTGACAGGTCATCCAGTGAGTGCAAAAACTCGACATATGTCACACCGCCGAATCGAAGCAGTCGGCGCAAACCTTCCATATTCGGGTGCGACACCAAATAGGTTCCAAGATCTTCCAGTATCTCGGCCCGTGGGCGATTCAAGTCAGCACTTAGCGCGTCCAAAACCTGCGCGGTCATGGCGTCGTCATAAAGCAGCATTGCCTCAAACTCGGAAAAACCCAGGCCCGCGGCCTCGGTCACCCGCTGCCAGCAGGGTTGTCCATAGGTCGCGCAAACAAATGACTGTATTGCCCGATTGATCAGACCATGCATGAGATGCCCCAAATTGGTTACACCCCAATCTGCTCAGATAATCCTTAACAAATACCCAAAAAACACGATGCGTGGATGACTATCCGACAGAGTCTCAATCTGGAAGTTATTGTTGTTACATTAGAAATCCGTCGGCGCGCCACCCTCGTCCTTTCGGCGGGCAACAAAATCCTCCAGCTCTTCACGAATCCCGTCATCTATCGGCGGGGGCTCAAAGCTGGTTACGATTTCCTTGAACATGTGGTGGGCGCGCTCGGCCGTCCAGATACCACCTGCAACGTCCCAGCCTTCGTAATTTTTCCAATCGCTTAGGAACGGCTGATAGAACGCGGTCGTGTAGCGGTCCTGGGTGTGCTGAATACCAAAGAAATGGCCATCGTTCCCAACGGCCTTGATTGCATCCAGCGCGATTTCGTCCGGGCCTGTCGCTGTGATCTCGGGCTGCATGTATCGCTGGATTTGCTGCAGAATTTCGCAATCCATGATGAATTTTTCGGGGCTAGCAATCAGCCCGCCCTCAAGCCACCCGGCCGCGTGGTACACCATGTTGCTACCCGACTGCACCGCAGCCCAGAGCGAGTTCGACGTCTCCCACACCGATTGCCCATCCGGCACGTTTGCCGCACACACACCTGACGACCGCATCGGCAAACCATAGTAACGTGCCATCTGGCCGGTCATCTGGGTTGAGCGCATATATTCGGGCGTTCCAAACGCAGGTGCGCCAGATTTCATGTCAACGTTGGACGTGAACGTCCCGATAACACAGGGAATTCCGGGCCGGACATATTGGAACAGCGCAATTGCGCACAATGCCTCGGCCAGAGATTGCGCAACCGCGCCCGCCATCGTGACTGGCGCCATCGCACCAGCAAGTGTGAACGGCGTTACGACAATCGCCTGCCCGCGCCGCGCAAGACGCAGGCAGCCGTCAATCATCGGGTGGTCGTGTTTCAACGGTGAGGTCGAGTTGATGTTGGTATACATCCGCGGGGTCGCTTCGAACTCTTCATGGCTGTGACCCCCAGCGATCCGCACCATTTCCATCACGTCCTCGACGCGTTCTTTGCCCAGCGAATAGGCATGCATCGCCTTGTCGGTCAGCGTCAGCTTATCATAGAGTACGTCCAGATGTCGGACGCTGGCGTGGATATCGACCGGTTCGACCGGATAGCCCCCTGCAAAGTGGATGCAGTTAAAGTACTGCGTCAGCTTCAGCAGATTCCGGCACATCTCGCGATTACCGGCCACCTTGGTGCCGATCTCAAGATCCCAGTAGTTCGGAGGAGAAGACACGTTCCCGAACAGCAGGGTTTTGCCACCAACCTCAATCGTCTTGTCAGGATTTCGCGGAGTGATCGTGAACTTTGATGGCGCTTTGGCCACCATTTCCATCACAAAGTCACGACCCATACGAACGTTGTCGCCATTGATCGTACAGCCCGCCTCTTTCAGGATGCCAAGGGCTTCTTCGTTGTAGAACTCGATCCCGATCTCTTCGAGGATGCGCATGGCCCCCTCGTGGATCGCTTCGATGCCAGCTTGATCCAACGGTTCGGTGGGTTTGTCGATGTTGATCGGCGGATTCCACGGCATTTGGTCGATCACCGCGCTGCCCCTGCGTGCCGCGGCACCGGCCCTTCCCCCTCCGCGACGTTTGCGAGTTTGTGTGTCAGCCATTGGAACCCTCCGGAACTTGCTTTCTTCAAGCAAGCCCCGAAGTCGGCCCAGTGGCCGCTCTATCTGCGACAAGGTTTGTCGGTTTTATTACTTGGGCAGTCGAATTCAGCCGAAGCTGGATCAGTTTTCAGCCAACCAGGCGGGAATGTGACCGATGTCCGGCAGCACGACATCCGCCATCGGCGCAAGTGCCTCGGCCGGGGCCAGCCCGGTTAGTACCCCAACTGTGGTCATTCCCGCTGCACGCCCGGCCTGCAGATCATGCAGGCTGTCCCCCACCATCGCCACGCGTGACGGGTCGACACCAACATGGGTCGCAAATGCAATCAATTGCCCGGGTCCGGGTTTGAACCCATGGCCGCTGTCGTAGCCAGCAACAAAATCGAAGTGGTCGCGAATCCCGACCGAGGCGAGATGTTGCAGCGCAGGCATCTCTCCGTCGTTCGTGGCTACACCCAGTTTTAGACCCGCCTGCCGCAAAGCATCGAGGAAGGGAACCAGAGGAACAGCCGGCGCCTGTGTCGCCTTCGCCGATTCCGTGTTCAGAATGTCAATCAGCTCATCGCTGGGCATATCCGGGAAATAGGGTGCAAGAGCTTCGGCGATCTCTTCGACGGTCCCCGCAATCACGATGCTGTCGTCAGCATATTCTTCCGAAACCGGATCAAATCCGATGGCCTGGCCCAGTTCGGCAGCCCGCTTTTGGTCGCCATCTGACAGCTTTTCCAACACGCTGCGCCCGAAACCACCCCATGTGTTCGCAAAGTCAAACAGTGTTCCGTCCTTGTCGAACAAGATCGCATCGATGGGCATTACATGCTCCTGTCAGTGAATTGAATCAGGTCCAGTGAACGTCGCCACCGGACAAAACAGCCCGCGCCTGACCCGGCAGGTCATAGGGCACGGAATTGGCGTCACAAAAGGCGATCACCCACGAATCGTCAAGCATCAAGAATTCCAGAACCGAATTCAGGAACTCCGGCTCTGATGCGCGAACCCGCAGGTCCTCGGTGGATGCGCCCGTCGAGCCCAGAAAAATCGGCAGCAACTCGTCATTCCCGACCAGCCAGCCAAGGACGTTCAGGGCAAGCGTTTCGGCGGATTGGACGGTGATCGGCATAAAGAGGCCTCGGGTATGCACTTGGAAAGGGTTTGTTAACCAGACTCATAAACACTTTGGCAACGCATGCAATCAACGGTGATAGATATGTCCGTGCAGGGAACCATTCTTGTCCTCGACGGGACTTCGACCAATCGCATTATGCTGAAAGTTCAGCTGACGGCGGCGTGGTATCACGTGGTTCAGGCTGAAAAGCTGCATGGGCTGGCCGGGTTGCTAAGTCGTACGCGCCCCGATCTGGTGCTGGTGGCACAAACGCTGCCCGATGGCTCGGCTGCGGACGTCAAAAGACTGGTGATGGCCAATCCGGAACTGGCCGATGTACCGGTCGTTGCAATCGCACCGCAGAACGACAAGGCGGCAAGGTTGCAGGCATTGACGGATGGGTTGGACGACGTGTTGGCGGCCCCGTTCAAGGACACCCTGCTTCTGGCGCGAATTCGCAGCCTGCTGCGCGCGCGCGCTGACACGCAAGAGCTTCAGCTGGGCGACGGATCACATCCAGTCGGATTTGCAGAACCCGCGACCGTGCTGATTACGCCGTCGAAATCGGCCCATGTGGCCATACTGACTCAGAACAGCCGGATCGGGGCATTGTGGAAAACCGCATTGTCCGAGAGATCACATCACAGCCTAAGCACGCATGCAGCTTCGAACATGCGCGCCTTGCTGTCAGGGCCGGTGCCGGATGCGATTCTGGTCGAATTAGGAACGACCGCTACGGGGTTGAATGCGCTGGCGGAACTGAAGTCACGGGGGGCAACTCGGCATACCGTATTGATCGCCGTCTTGGTCGATGAAAATGCGACAATGGCGAGCGAGGCGCTGGATCGTGGCGCTGACGCCGTGTGTATGGGGGGGTTCTATGTCGAAGAGGTTCAACTACATCTGGATAACCAGATCACGCGAAAGGCCCGAATGGACCAAATGCGCGCCTCATTAAAGCGCGGGCTGGCCGAGTCGTGGGTCGACCCCCTGACTGGGTTGCACAACCGTCGCTATGCTATGCAAGCTATGGATAAGTTGGCACGACAACCATCGCAAACCGGTCACGGTTTCGTTGTCATGTTGGCAGACCTGGATCATTTCAAAACCATCAACGACCGTTTTGGGCATGTCAGCGGCGACCAGGTTTTGACCGAGGCCGCAAAGCGCATGAAGCGCACGGTTGGCGCGGCGGGTTTTGTCGCGCGCATCGGGGGAGAGGAGTTTATGATAGGTCTGCCTGACAGCTCTCAGGCTGGGGCGATGGATCTGGCTAAAACCCTGCGCGACTGTATCAGCAAGACACCATTTTCTCTGCCCGATACCACAGCCCCCGTGCCAGTCACCATCAGCATCGGCCTGACTGCACCGAACCCGCCCCTGCCCCTTGGTGACCCGGTGGAGCGGTTGCTGAAATCCGCCGATACTGCACTTTATGCAGCCAAGAAGGCAGGTCGCAATCAAGTAAGGATCAGGCAGAGCGCTGCCTGAGACCCTCAGTCCTTTTTCTTGTGGCCACGCGGGCCTCGTTTAACGACCTCTTCCAGCCGGTCGGCATAGACCAGACGATCTTCATCACTCATGGCTTCAACCCGGGCCAACCACTCTTGCTGCAGCGCGTTCTGCAGGTCCGCCATGGACTGCGCTTGTTGGTCCAGCAGGGCTTGAACCGCCGCAGCGTCAAAGGGGTTTGCCCGCAAAGCAGTGCTGAGTTGGGCAAAATCCTGGGATCGGTTGTGTGCACCCTTTTTGTGACGGTCGAAAAGCTCACCGCGCATCGCTTTGCGTTCTTCTTTTGGCAGCGCACGATACAGCGCCGATCCAAAACCTGGCGGAGATTTTGCATGATCCCCCCCTTTGACCCGCAGTGCGGTCCCCAAGGCAACGCCGACGATCAACAGGTTCAAGGCCAGCGAGATGACCAGCAGAACCGACATCCAGCGGTTTTTGGGTTTGGGGCTATCGCTCATTCGGCGTCCTCCAGAAAACTCGTATCCAGACTTAGGTCAGCGACCACGAAACTAACATCCTGCGCGTAAATGTAATTGGCGGGATCAGGCAGAAATGCCGGTGCTGAAAAGCCGATCCAGACACCCGCCATACTGGCAGCAACCAAACCGCCCATTCCCTGCCAGCCGCCAAACCCGGCCAGAAGGCGCGCCCAAAGAGAGTTTGTCTTTGGCTCATCTGGCTTCAGGCGACCCAACCGAACAGATTCCGCGTCGGTGAGAATGCGCACAGCCAGATCTTCCGGCAACTCATGCCGATCCTCCCGGGCTTGGGCGAACAACAGATCCAGATTGTCTTTGTCGTCAGTCATCGTCGTACCCCAGTTCATCTCGTCGCCCGGCCAGAATCGCCGCTAACGACCGTTTTCCTCGTGCCGTAAGACTTTCCACCGCTTCCACCGAAATACCCATGATCCCAGCGATTTCAGGGTTGGGCAATTCCTCAATATGCCGCAAAACAACAGCTTGCCGCTGACGTTCGGGCAGTTGTGATAGTGCCATTTGCAGTGCATCCTTTCGGGCTGCGTCCTGTAGACGGTCGGCTGCACTGGCCTTTTCATCTGCCGGCTCTGGCACATCCGCCAGCCGGTCCGGCGTCTTTTTGCGGCGCAGATCAACACACAGATTTAGCGTCACGCGATAAAGCCACGTCGATACTTTAGCCTGACCAGGTACCCAATCAGGTGCCATCTGCCACAGGCGCATCATCGCATCTTGTGTCACATCTTCAGCCTCGGCGCGGTTGCCCAGAAACCGAAGGGCCACTGATAAGCTGCGCGGCGCAAGCCGATCGGTGAGAACGCGCGCCGCCGCGGCATCGCCATCGGCAAACTGCCTGAGCAACACATCGTCGCCCAACTCGTCCGCGGCGTAATCCACGCCGCGAACGTATTGTGGAGCAGAGGTCAGGTCCTCCATCCCGCGTCAGCTGTCGTCAGAGTCCGCTTTCCCATGTTTCTTGTGGCGCTTCCCCATTCTGTCTTTTGCATCGGCAAATTCCTCTTCCGAGATAGCGCCGTCCTCGTTCGCGTCGATCCGGTCAAACATCTTGTCAGCACGGCGCGGCTTGGGCAACTCGTCCTCGCTCAGAAACCCGTCCTTGTTGGCATCGTTGCGTTCAAACATCTTCGTAACACGGTCGTTGGCCTTCTTTTGACCTGCTGCCTGCATCTCTTCGACGCTCAGCTGGCCGTCGCCGTCGGTGTCGGCATTGGTGAAACGCTGATTCCGATGAGCCTGCATTTCTTCCTTAGTCACCTGCCCGTCACCGTTCGCATCGAGCTGTTGAAAGGTCACAGGTTCGCGATCTTTACCGCCTGCGGCGAAAACGGATGTGCCAGTGATTGCCAGTGCTGACACAATGATTGCCGGAATGAATTTGGCGCTTTTCATAACGTTTTTCCCTTGTTTTCGCGGCGCCATTGCCGCTGCTTACATAGGTTCAAACGGGGCAGGCATCCCATTCCGTCGCAGGAAGTGAAACTTTTTTAAAAACGTCATGGCGATGCAAAGCGACGCACCCCCTTTCCCGAAGCCACAAACAAGCGTTATATCCTCATCATTGGAACGCGCGAGTATCAACATGACAGATCAGACGATCGAAACCCACGATGTAGAAGACCGCCCGACAAAGCCAGCACTGGTCAAAGGGTTCCGTTGCCGTTGCCCAAATTGCGGCGAAGGCAAACTGCTGCACAGCTACCTCAAGGTTAACAACGAATGTTCGAATTGCGGACAAGAGCTGTTTCACCATCGCGCCGATGACGGGCCGGCCTATCTGACCATTCTTCTGGTGGGTCACCTGCTGGCACCGGCGCTTCACTTATCTTATGTCCATTGGCGCCCTGAGCCCCTGACGATGTTCTTGGTTTTAGCATTTGGCTGTACTGCCCTGTCACTATTCCTGCTGCCACGATTGAAAGGGGCAGTTGTCGCCTATCAATGGGCTCGTCGCATGCACGGCTTTGGCCAGTCCGCGTGATCTTGGACCGCAAGTTGAGCAACGGATGACGGTGGACAAAACAGCCATACGCGACGCGGCGACAGTCATTGTTTTGCGGGATCGTCTGACCAATCCCTCCATCCTGATGGGGCAACGCGGCGCAAAAGCCGCGTTCATGCCCAACAAGTTTGTCTTCCCAGGCGGCGCTGTCGATGCGTCTGATGCGGATGTTGAACTGTCAACGGATCTGCCCGCTGTGTGCTGTGATCGCCTTGCGGAACGGTCACAAGCCGGGTTGCAGAATGCCTTAGCGGCGGCTGCGATCCGAGAGCTTTGGGAAGAAACCGGACTGATTTTGGGCCAACCGGGCGATTGGGCCGGTCCGCTGACCGAAGATTGGGCGACTTTTGCGCAGATGGGATACCGCCCATCGGCACAAGCACTTCAGTTCGTTTTTCGTGCCGTCACCCCGCCTGGGCGACCCCGCCGGTTCGATGCACGCTTTTTCCTGGTAGACGCCACTGCAATCCAGGGCGATCTGGACAATTTCAGCCACGCCTCGGACGAGCTGTCGCATCTGCAATGGGTGGCGCTGGACCGGGCACGCGAATTCGACCTGCCGTTCATTACCGAAGTGGTGCTGGCCGAAATCGCCGCTCGGGTGACAGACCCGACGCCACCTGAAACCGTTCCGTTCTTTCTGAACAGTGAGGAAGAAAGCCTTTTCCTCAAGCTTCGCGGCTATCCCATGCCAGAAGTAGACTGAGGGCCGGTGGCCCTCAGATAAGTTATTTCATGCGGCTGATTACTGTGGTGACTTCGGGCTTTTTACCAATCTCGGTCTTTGCTGTTTGGCGAACGATCCGGCGTATTGCCTCTTCCAGCTTGTCATCGTCGCGCAGGGTTTTGGCGTCGGCCCGCATCAGGAACTGATTCAGGTCTTCCTCCAGAACTTCAACCAATGCGGCACGGGATGATCCAACCTCGGACAGACCCATCGTGTCGCACCACGGCTCGCCCAGTGGTTCGTCCTCTTCGTCCAGAATAACCGTGACAGTGACGTGCCCGTTCAGCGCCATGCGAATCCGGTCGCGCACCACCCCATCCAGGGCGCCAACTTTGACTGTGCCATCCAGATAGGTTCGTCCGGTTTCGACATAATCGACAACCCGCGGCGCATTCCCTGTCAGATCCAGCATGGTGCCGTTTACGGCCAGAATACCGGTACGCCCACCAGCTTCGGCCAGTTTGGCATGCTCGCGCAGGTGACGATGTTCACCGTGCATCGGAATGATCATCTGCGGATCGACCAGCCCGTGTACTTTCTCAAGATCCGGACGGTTGGCGTGACCAGACACATGGTACAGGCCCGCACTGTCATCGACCACATCCACGCCCTTTTCACTGAGCTGGTTCATGATGAAAATCACGCCACGCTCGTTGCCTGGAATGGTTTTGGACGAGAAGAGAAACAGATCGCCCTCTTTCAGTTCCAACCCGCGGTATTTGCCCCGCGCAAGTTGTGCGCTGGCCGCGCGGCGTTCTCCCTGGCTGCCGGTGACGATCAGCATCAGGTTCTGGCGCGGCATGTCCACAGCCTCTTCGGCGCTGACGACGCGTGGAAAGCTGGTCAGAATGCCCGTTTCGGTCGCGGCTTCAATCATCCGGCGCATCGCGCGACCCAGCAGAACGACCGAGCGCCCCGCCCGTTCACCCGCCTCGGCCAATGTTTTCACACGCGCGACGTTCGACGCAAATGTGGTGGCGACAACCATGCCGCTGGCTTCCTCAACCAGCTTGGTGATCTCGGGACCGACCTCGGATTCTGAGCGGCCCGCATGGGGGGAAAACACGTTCGTGCTGTCACACACCAGCGCTTTGACGCCAGACTTGGCAACCTCGGCCCAGAGATTGGGGTCAAAAGGCTCACCCACGATCGGGTTTTCATCCAGCTTGAAGTCGCCGGTATGTACGATCCGCCCCTCAGGCGTGTCGATCACCAGGGCAGCGCTTTCGGGGATCGAGTGCGAAACCGGCAGGAAACCCACCTTAAACGGACCAACGGAAATCTGTTCGGGCCATGCCGATGCAGTATGTACGGCATCCTCGGGGTGTCCGTGCTCTTCCATCTTGCGGCGCGCGATGTTGGCGGTGAAGGCCCGTGCATATACAGGCGCACCCAGCGCCTCATAGCAATGCGCTACGGCACCCACGTGGTCCTCGTGTGCGTGGGTGACGAACACGGCTTCCAGCCGGTCGGCACGTTCGCGCAGCCACGAAATGTCCGCGTGGATCAAGTCAACGCCCGGGGTGGTGTCCATGTCGGGAAATGTTACGCCCAGATCCACAAGGATCAGCCGTTCCTGTCCGGGTTTGCCATAGCCGTAGACATAGGCGTTCATGCCAATTTCGCCAGCACCGCCCAGCGGCAGGTAGATCAATCTTTCGCTGCTCATGTCGAGCCATTGTCCTTGTTATAGCGATGAATCACGGTAAGCCCGTGCATCGTCAGATCATCTTCGATTGCGTCAAACCCCACGTCCGCCTGATCGAACAGCGGCGCGAGCCCACCGGTTCCAACGACTTTCATCGGCATTCCGTATTCCGCCTTGATCCGGGAAATCAGCCCCTCGATCAATCCGGAATAGCCCCAATACACGCCGGATTGGATACAGCCAACCGTATTCGTGCCAATCACATTTTCAGGGCGGGTGATATCAATATGCGGCAGGGCAGCCGCGCCCTGATGCAACGCCTCGAGGCTAAGGTTCACGCCCGGCGCAATGATCCCACCGACATAGGCCCCATCCGCCGCAACCACATCAAAGTTCGTCGCCGTGCCAAAATCCACGACAACCACATTGCCGCCATGCCGGTCAAACGCAGCGACCGCGTTGGCCAGACGATCCGGGCCGGGCACTGTGCCCTCGTCTACACGCGGATTCATCGGCAACAGACAATCGGGCTTGCCCACGACAAGCGGCCGACATCCAAAGAACCGATCAGCAAAGACCCGCAGGTTGAACACAACCCGAGGCACGGTCGAGGCGATGATCACATCAGTAATTTCAGCCTCGATCCCATAGTGTTTCACCAGCGTCGAATACCACGTGAAATAGGCATCCGCCGTGCGCGCATGGTGGGTCGATGTGCGCAGGGTGCAAAGAAACCTTTCACCGTCCCAGATCGAGAACACAGTATTCGTGTTACCGCAGTCGATAGCCAGAAGCATCTGAGCCTCCTTCAGAAAAACACATCCGCCGCCGGAATACTGACGCGGCCTTTGGCGGTGTTTAGGACAAGGTTGCCCCTTGCGTCCACCGTTTCAAAGGTTCCAACCGTTTCCGACGCTGCGGTACGGGCGGTGATGACCTCACCCAACTTGGCGGCCCGGGCCAACCACGCGGTCCGAATCGGTTCAAACCCGTAAGTCACGAATTGGTTCTCGTATCTGGCATAGGCGACAGCAAGTTCTGTCAGGAAATCCTCGGGCGTTACGTTGGCTCCGGCCTCCGATAATAGGGAAACCGGTCGGACGGCGCCGGGTTCTACCTGATCTGCTCCGGGTGCCTCTGACAGGTTCACGCCGATGCCGATGGACAAGTGCGAGACGCCGTGCCCCTGCCCTGTGCTTTCCAGCAGGATACCAGCCAGTTTGCCGCCGTTCAGCAATACATCGTTGGGCCATTTTAGGGACAAACCCGTCGCCCGTCCGGTCACTGCAACGCAGGCGTCAAACAGCGCCAGCGCAGCCACAAAGCTGCGCAGTGCGGCCTGTTCCGGATTTCCCTGTGGCCGCATCAAAAGGGTCGCGGCCAGATTTCCCTTGGGATTGGCCCACGCCCGACCCCGTCGCCCACGCGCCGCCGTCTGGTGATGCGCCATGATCCAAACCGGACCGGTCGTGGTCGGGGCCATGCGGGTGGCCTCGTTCAATGTGCTGTCGACCTCTTGCAGCACATGCAGGCCGTATCCCTGTGGCCAGTCTGTCATGTCAAAAAGGCCCGGTCCGCTGACCGAGCCCCCAAATTTGATGTGTTAAGTGGATCAATTGACAAGAGTAGCCGCCGCAGCTGCAGCCGCGCCTTCAATACCGAACTGATAGAACACACCCACCAGCATCAACGCGGCCGAGCCCATTAGAGCAACCCACAGAACCGGCGAAGAATGCGTTTCGATCGGGTCGTCGTTTTCAGCTCCGAAATACATGTAGAACACGATCCGCAGATAGTAAAAGGCACCAATAACAGACGCGATGGCTGAGGCGATCACCAGCCCGGTCAGGCCCGCGCTTACGCCGGCCTGCCAGACACCGAATTTGGCGAAAAAGCCCAGCATTGGTGGGACGCCCGCCAGGCTGAACATCAGGATCAGCACCGCCAGCGCCTTGCCCGGTTCGCGTTTGGAATATTGGCGCAGGGCGTCGATGTCCGTGACCGGTTTACCGTCCCGCTCCATCATCAGAATGAAAGCGAAAGTGCCGATATTCATCGTCACATAGATGGCCAGATACATCAGCATAGCCTTGATGCCCAACTCGGTCCCCGCAGCCAGTCCGATCAGCGCATAGCCCATATGGGCAATCGACGAAAACGCCATCAGCCGCTTGATGTCACGCTGGCCAATCGCTGCAACCGCACCCAGCAGCATCGACAGAACAGAAAGCAAGACAATCACCTGTTGCCAGTCCTTGATCACGCCTCCAAAAGCGTCGTGCATAACGCGTGCGAACAGAGCCATGGCAGCCACTTTCGGCGCTGTGGCAAAGAATGCGGTGATAGGCGTGGGCGAGCCTTCGTACACATCCGGCGTCCACATGTGGAATGGCACGGCGGACACTTTGAACGCCAGTCCCGAGATCAGGAACACCAGACCAAACAGCAGGCCAACCGAAATCTCACCATCCTGAACCGTTTGGATGATACCCGAGAACAGCGTGGTGCCTGTAAACCCATAAACCAGCGAGGCACCGTACAGCAGCAAGCCCGAGCTCAGCGCACCAAGCACGAAGTACTTCAAACCGGCCTCGGTCGATTTGGCACTATCCCGGCGCAGCGCGGCCACGACGTACAGCGACAGTGACTGCAGTTCCAGCCCCATATAAAGCGACATCAGATCGCCCGCGCTGACCATCATCATCATACCGACAGCGGCCAGCGCAACCAACAGAGGGAATTCGAACCGCAACAGATCGCGACGCGCCATATATTCTTGGCTCATCACCAGAATGGCCGCCGCGGACAGCAGGATCGCCACCTTCGAGAACCTGGCAAACCCGTCATCGACAAACATGCCATTGAACGCGACATTGGTACCATCGCCGTTGGTCGCGATCCAAATCGCCAGTAGTGCCATCAACCCAGCGGTTGTCCAGACCAGCAAAGGTGCCACCCCGTCTTTCGTCGTGTAGACAGCCGCCAACAGCGCCGCCATCGCATATACGGCCAGAACAATCTCTGGCAGGATTATCGTCAGATCAGCCTGGATCATGTCTCCAAAGCCCCCTTAATGCGATGCGGCTGACTGGGTCGCGGCCTCAGCCGCGGCCAGAGCCATGTCATAGTTCGAAATCAGCGCGGCGGTCGAGTTGCCGATCACATCGGTCACCAGCGACGGGTAGACGCCCAGCAGGATGGTCATCACGATCAGCGGAGCAAAGATCAGCCGCTCGCGCGAGCTCATATCCGTCATCGCCTTGAGGCTTTCCTTGATCAAATCGCCAAAGACCACTCGGCGATACAGCCATAGCGCATAAGCTGCCGAGAAGATCACGCCAGAAGCCGCCACAGCCGTCACCCATGTGTTGACCTGGAAGGTTCCCATCAGTGTCAGGAATTCTCCGATGAACCCACTGGTGCCCGGCAGGCCTACATTGGCCATCGTGAACAACATGAAGACCAGCGCATAGGCTGGCATGCGAATGACCAAACCACCGTAAGCCTCGATGCCGCGAGTATGCATCCGGTCATAGATCACGCCAACACACAGGAAGAGCGCGGCAGAGATGAACCCGTGGCTAAGCATCTGGAAGATCGCGCCGTCAATGCCCTGCTGGTTCGCAGCAAAGATGCCCATGGTCACAAAGCCCATATGCGCGACCGAAGAATACGCGATAAGCTTTTTCATATCTTCTTGCACCAGCGCCACCAGCGAGGTGTAGACAACCGCAATCGCTGACATCCACAACACCAGATCAGTCATCACTGCCGAGCCCACCGGGAACATCGGCAAGCTGAACCGCAAGAAGCCGTAGCCGCCCATCTTCAACAGGATCGCAGCAAGAACGACCGACCCGGCGGTCGGTGCCTGAACGTGCGCATCCGGCAGCCAGGTGTGTACCGGCCACATTGGCATCTTCACCGCGAAGGATGCAAAGAACGCCAGGAACATCAGCGTCTGCATACCGCCGACAACATAGATGCCAAGCACGCTGAACCCTTCGGACGAGAAATGATGGCTCATCAACGCTTCGATATCGGTAGTGCCCGCGTCCGCATACATCGCGACCATTGCCACCAGCATCAGCACTGATCCAAGGAAGGTGTAGAGGAAAAACTTGAAGCTGGCATAAACCCGGTTCGCACCGCCCCAGATGCCGATAATCAGGAACATCGGGATCAGACCTGCCTCAAAAAACAGGTAGAACAGCACCAGATCCAGCGCCATGAACACGCCCAGCATCAGCGTTTCCAACAACAGGAAGGCGATCATGTATTCCTTGACGCGGTCCGTGACGTGCCAACTGGCCAGAATGGTCAGAGGCATGATGAAGGTGGTCAACAAGACAAACAGAACGCTGATACCGTCCACGCCCATCTTGTATTTCAGACCCAGCAGCCACTCGCCTTCTTCCACCATCTGGAAGCCGGTGTTGGACGGATCAAACCCCGTATAGATGCCGATCGAGACCAGGAACGTCACCGAAGTTGCCACCAGTGCGACCCATTTGGCATTTCGCTGTGCGGCCACGTCCTCGCCATGCAGGAACAGGGCCAGAATGCCTGCTGCCACGGCGGGGATAAAGGTGACGATGGAGAGGATATTATCCATTAGTGTGCGCCTCCGCCGATCGAAATCCAAGTGACAAGGGCAGCGATACCCAGAACCATCCAGAAGGCGTAAGTAAAGATGTAGCCCGTCTGCGCCTTGCCAGCGAGGCGGGTAAAGAAGGGGACAACACCCATGGCCACCCCGTTGAGGAAACCGTCAATGGTGTTGCCGTCACCCCGTTTCCACAGGAACCGGCCGAGCGCGATGGTGGGTTTGACGAAAACCGCGTCATAGATCTCGTCAAAGTACCACTTGTTTAGCAGGAACAGGTACAGAGGACGCTGGTTGGCGGCCAGACGCGCAGGTAGATTACCGCGATGCAGTCGCACTTCGAATCCGGCAATATAGACCTTCCCGTCACTTACATAGAACAACCAAGCCACCACAAAGCCCAGCAACATCGCAACGAAAGGCGAAACTTTGACCCACTTGGGGGCAGCATGCGCATCGTCCAGAACATGGTTATCCGGCGCGATGTAAATCGCGCCCTCGCCCGGCTCACCCGCGAAGACGTAATGGTGGTCGTCGCCGTGCGCCGCTTTTTCTTCGTGTCCGGCGTCATCACCATGGCCTTCATCCGCGTGCGCCTCATCCGCATGCGTATCGTCTCCATGGGTCGTATCGGCTGTACCGTGATCATTGGCCTCTGCATGCTCGGACGCCTCAGCCACCGGTATACCGTAGAACTTGCCGACCTTGTCTGTGTGACCAAAGAAGTTGCCATACCAGATCATCCCGGCAAACACCGCGCCCAAGGACAGAACACCCAGCGGCACCAGCATGGTCATCGGACTTTCATGCGCGTGCTCATGCGTATGCTTGTCGCCACGTTCTTCGCCATAAAAGGTCAGGAAAATCAGACGCCAGCTGTAGAATGACGTGAACGCCGCCGCGATCACCAGCATCCAGAAGGCATATCCGGTGCCGCCGGCAAAGGCGCTTTCGATGATGGCATCCTTGGACAGGAACCCGGCGAACCCGATTTGGGTCAGCGGGATCCCGACGCCTGTAATCGCCAGGGTTCCGATCATCATCGCCCAGAATGTATAGGGGATTTTCTTCCGCAGGCCGCCGTATTCGGTCATCTCCTGCTCGTGATGCATCGCGTGGATCACCGAACCTGCGCCAAGGAACAACAGCGCCTTGAAGAAGGCGTGCGTCAGCAAGTGGAACATCGCTGCCGAATACATGCCAACACCCGCGGCCACGAACATGTAGCCCAACTGAGAACAGGTTGAATAGGCTATGACGCGCTTGATGTCGGTCTGAACCAGGCCAACGGTTGCAGCAAAAAACGCGGTCGAGGCCCCAAGGAAGGTAATGAACCCCGTGGCACCCGGCGCAAATTCCATCAATGGCGACATCCGGCAGATCAGGAACACACCCGCCGTCACCATGGTTGCGGCGTGGATCAGCGCCGACACAGGCGTCGGGCCTTCCATCGCGTCCGGCAACCAGGTGTGCAGGATCAGCTGTGCCGATTTACCCATTGCGCCGATGAACAGCAGGACGCAGATCACCTCGATTGCGCTCCACTCACCCCAAAGGAAATGCAGCTTCTCTTCGGCCAGCGCAGGGGCCGACGCGAAAATGTCTGAGAAATTGATGCTGTCCGTCAGGAAGAACAACGCGAAGATGCCCAGAGCAAAGCCAAAGTCGCCAACCCGGTTCACGATGAATGCTTTCATCGCCGCCGCATTGGCCGTGGGCTTGCGATAATAGAATCCGATCAGCAGGTACGAGGCTACACCCACACCTTCCCAGCCAAAGAACATCTGAACCAGATTGTCGGCTGTCACCAGCATCAGCATGGCGAAGGTGAAGAACGACAGATAGGCAAAGAAGCGCGGCTTATAGCTCTCGCCCTCGCGCCACTGTGGATCGTGATCCATGTAGCCGAAGGAATAGAGGTGCACGAGCGCCGAAACCGTCGTCACCACGATCAGCATGATCGCGGTCAGACGATCCAGTCGAACGGCCCAGCTTGTCGACAGCGAACCGCTTTCGATCCAGCGCATGATCTCGATCTGCTGGGTCACACCGTCGAACGAGAAGAACACGATCCAGGACAGCAGACAGGCCAGGAACAGCAGGCCAGTGGCGGTCCACATGGCGGCTTTCTCGCCAATGAACTTCCAGCCGAACCCGCAGAGCAGCGCGCCCACCAGCGGGGCAAAGAGGATGGTGGTTTCCATATTCTCTTACCCCTTCATCATATTGACGTCTTCAACCGCGATGGTGCCACGGTTGCGGAAGAAGCAAACCAAAATGGCCAGCCCGATCGCCGCCTCGGCCGCCGCCACGGTCAGTACAAACAGCGTGAACACCTGCCCGACCAGATCGCCGAGGAAACTGGAAAACGCCACGAGGTTGATATTCACCGCCAGCAGCATCAGTTCGATGCTCATCAGCAGGATGATGACGTTCTTGCGGTTCAGGAAGAGACCGAAGATGCCGATGACGAACAGCGTCGCCGCGACCGTAAGATAGTGTTCAAGTCCGATCATAGCTTCGCTCCTGGCGAGTCGGGGTAGTAGAGTTTGCAGCCGCAATTTGCTTTTGGTCTGCGATTAATGGGGAAATCCTCGAACTGCTCAGAAATAGTCTCAGATCTGAATTGAACTCCATTTCGTTCAGCAGATTCAGCCAATTGTGACAAAGTCGAAGACTGAGACATTTGCAGTAGGCCATCCGTACCATCAAAACACTCGACGGTGCTGAAAGGGATTGTCAGAATCGGGCCACCACAAGTCGTTCCAAAAAAAGTAACTAATTCCCCTGTCTCACAATCAGAGACCCGAATTTCCTCATCTTTGCCACACCCGAAGGTGGTAAGCTTTTGGGCAACGAGTGAACCCCCAAACGCGGTAACTGGCCCGCCTTCCGTAGTCCATCTCCAATTGCCCGCATTTTCGAACCGGCATTGATCGCCGGTTGTCATAGGAGCGCGGCCTAACGCGTCTCTAAACCAGTTTGGAAGTCCGCACTCAGCTATTGCGCTTCCGGTCCAAAGCATCAACGCAAACCCAGATATTAAAGATCTTCTGATCACAACCCCTGCCCCGGTTTCACGTCCTTCAACTCCATCGCCTTGGCCGGGTCGCGCATCATCTGGCCGACGATGTCCTGACGCTTGATGTCCTTTCGGTGGCGCAACGTCAAAACAATGGCGCCTATCATGGCCACCAGCAGGATCAGGCCCGCCAGTTGGAACAGAAGGAAGTATTGATCATAAAGGATAACACCTAGGGCCTCGGTGTTGTGCCGGTCCACCGGGATCGGCTGTGCCAGATTGGCCGCTGCACCCTGCGCGCTGTCCCATGCCCCAAAGGCCATGACGAACTGCATCAGGATGACCAGACCGATCAACAGGGCCAGCGGCATATAGCGCGCCATCTCAGCCTTGAGCTCGGCAAAGTCCACGTCCAGCATCATCACCACGAACAGGAACAGCACCGCGACCGCGCCGACATAGACGATGATCAGCAGCATCGCTACGAACTCGGCACCCAGCAACACAAACAGCCCCGCCGAAGACAGGAAGGACAGGATCAGCCACAGCACCGAATGCACCGGCTGACGGCTGATCACCGTAAACAGCCCGCCGGTGATGGCGCTGATGGCAAACAGGTAGAAGGCAAAGACGGTCATTGATCCTCATCCTCGTTGTCGCCCAGGACCTCTTGCGCCAATTCCAGCGCGCGGGTCATGGCCGGGATGCCGGCAAAGACCGACATCTGACCGATCGTTTCCACGATCTCTTGTTTCTTGGCACCGGCCTCCAGCGCATGGCGCACGGTCTGACGCACCGCCGCATCCGCCTGCGCGCCCTGACAAGTCAGTCCGGCCAGCGTCAGCAGCAGGCGGGTCTTGGCATCCAGTCCGTCCTTGTTGACGGTGTTGCCGAACATCATTTCCATGACCTCTTTGGGCATGGTCGGCCACAGCGCCTCGAACCCCTTGGGCGAGAAATTCTCCATCGCCGGGTTCATCGCCTTGGCCATGTCCTGCGCCTGCTTCATCATCAGGTCGAACGGATTTTGGGGCGTGTCACTCATCTGTACGGCGCGTCCATTTCCAGATTGCGGGCAATCTCGGCTTCCCAGCGTTCGCCGTTATCGAGCAGTTTTTCCTTGTCGTAGAACAGCTCTTCGCGGGTTTCTGTCGCGAATTCAAAGTTCGGACCTTCGACAATGGCATCGACCGGACAGGCCTCTTGGCAGAAACCGCAATAGATGCACTTGGTCATGTCGATGTCATAGCGCGTGGTGCGGCGGCTGCCGTCTTCGCGCGGTTCGGCGTCGATGGTGATGGCTTGTGCCGGGCAAATCGCTTCACACAGCTTGCAGGCGATGCAGCGTTCCTCGCCGTTCGGGTAACGTCTCAGGGCATGCTCACCACGAAAGCGTGGGGAGAGAGGACCTTTTTCGTGCGGGTAATTGATGGTGGCCTTTGGGGCGAAGAAGTACTTCAACCCCAGTTTCATGCCGACCCAGAAGTCTTGCAGAAGGAAGTATTTGGCGGCACGAGTGTAATCGATTTGGGTCATGGCTTAGGAATCCTTCTCGCAGCGTCCAATTGTGTCTTCTGCAATCGCCGACATCTGATCCACGATATCTGGCGTATCAGGATCGAGCGCTAATGTGCGACGGTCAAACTCTCTCATACGCGCGCATTCCGACATATTTGTCGCGCTCAACAACTGATCCACCTTCATATCGCTCGGAAAATCACCGTTTTCGATTCCCCAATTGACGAACTCTTCCAAGTGAGCACGGTCTTCCTGTGTGATCCAAAGGCAATCAACCAGATCCAACAAAGCGATAGATTTGTTGCGCATCCCCTCTGAAATCGGATCACCATTGGCTAGGTGGCTCCGATAAACCGCCATGTCGCCAACCTGGATCGCGTTAACAAGGGCACCTATGGCAAACTTATCGAAGGCAGAATGCTGGTCCACATCAACCCTCGGGTCCAACCCACCTGTGTTATTTGCGAGAATGCCTAGAACCTTATCGTCGATAGCAGATACAGCGTCAATTTCGGATCCGCAGAACCCGCGTGCCAAATCAAGCATGTTCCGCTGCTCCAATGGCTCCGCTTTATCAGCCGAGACAGGACTGCTTCCAGCAGCCACCGTGCAAGCCACCAACAGATTTAGAAGACTTATCCTCATCCCCCTACGCTCCAACGGGCAAACGCGCCCCAGAACCAGTCGAACCTCGCCGCGAAGGCCACAAAGACCACCCAGGCCAGCGAGAAGGGCAGGAAGACTTTCCAGCCCAACCGCATCAGCTGGTCATAGCGGTAGCGGGGCGTGATAGCCTTGACCATCGCGAAGAGGAAGAAGAAGAACGCCATCTTGGCGACCATCCACAGCACTCCGTCGGGCAGGCCCGGGATCGGTGACAGCCAGCCGCCGAAGAACAGTAGCGTGGTCAGGGCGCACATCAGGAAGATTGCAATATACTCACCGGCCATGAACAGCAGGAAGGGCGTGGCCGAGTATTCGACCTGATAACCGGCGACCAATTCCGATTCCGCCTCGGGCAGGTCGAACGGAGGCCGGTTGGTTTCCGCTAGCGCCGAGATGAAGAACAGGAAGACCATCGGGAAATGCGGTAACCAGTACCAGCTGAAGAAACCGAACCGGCCGTCCTGCGCTTCGACAATGTGGCCGAAGTTCATGGAACCGGTTGAGATGATAACACCGATGATAATCAGGCCAATGGAAACTTCATAGGAAATCATCTGAGCCGCAGAGCGCAATGATCCAAGGAACGGGTACTTTGAGTTCGACGCCCAACCGCCCATAATCACGCCATAAACTTCCAGTGAGGACACGGCAAAGACATACAGGATTGCGACATTGATATCCGACAGCACCCAGCCATCATTGAACGGGATCACGGCCCAGGCGATCATCGCCAATACGAATGAGGTCAGCGGTGCGAGGATGAACACAGTGCGGTCGGCCCCGGCGGGTATGACCACCTCTTTTACCACGTACTTCAGGGCGTCAGCCACCGATTGCAGCAGTCCATAGACGCCAACCACGTTGGGGCCGCGGCGCATTTGGACGGCGGCCCAGATCTTGCGGTCGCCGTAAACAAGGAACAACAGCGAAATCATCACGAAGGCAACAACTGCAAGCACTTGCGCCAGAATGATGATGGCTATTCCGCCTGGGGTGTTAAAGAAATCAGCCATTGGTCCTCACACCGTGGGTATTCAATTTTTCGCGGGTGATGATCAGGCCAAGTGCCTGCGCATCTTGCGGTTGGGTCGGCGCATAGGTGTAAACAGCATCCGCAGCCATCGCGCTACCTTTTTCACTGCGTTTCATGCGCAGTTCCCTGGTGCCCGCACCGCAAGCGATGTTGGCTTCTGAAAGCGATATGAAACGGGTCTGGTTCATTCTGCCGCAATCTTCCCGGTATTCCGAGACTGCGCCTGAGCAGAAAGCTCGGCCATCAACTGCGACGCCCGTGCAATCGGGTTGGTCAGATAAAAATCCCTGATCACATTGCGGAACGTTGCCTGACCCAGAGGGCCAGCATCCAACGGCTGGACCTCATTCTCGATCACGTGGTCGATTTGGGCCAGATGCGGCACGGCTTCGATCAACGCTGTGCGCAGTTGCGCCAGCGAGTCGAAAGGCAACGTAGCGCCCAGTTCTGCCGACAAAGCCCGCAAAATGGCCCAATTCTCTTTCGCCTCACCCGGGGCGAACCCGGCACGCATCGCCAGCTGCGGGCGGCCTTCAGTGTTCACGAACAGGCCGTTTTCCTCGGTATACGCGGCACCAGGAAGGATCACATCGGCACGGTGCGCGCCACGATCACCATGGCTGCCCTGATAGATCACAAAGGCACCTTCGCCGATTTCAACTTCATCCGCGCCGAGGTTGTAGATCACGTCAGCCGCACTAACCGCATCCATGCCGCCTTCGTTGGTGGCATCCACATCCATCGCCCCCACGCGAGACGCAGCGCTGTGCAGGATCAGCAATCCACTTTCGGTATTGGCTGCAATCGTTTGCGCGGCGGCCAGCACAGCTGCGCCGTCAGCCTCAAGCAGCGCACCCTGCCCGACGATGACCAGCGAGGCTTTGCCCTTGATCTCATCATCGCCGCCCATCTCGACGACCTTTTGCAACGCCGCGCGGTCGTCGCCTATATGGTGGTACGCGTAGGTCAGATCGACCGCAGGCCCAACCAAGGCCACCTCGGTCCCATGTACCCAAGCCTTGCGGATACGCGCGTTCAGAACCGGAGCTTCGTCACGCGGGTTCGTTCCGATCAGCAGAATTCGCTCGGCTGTGTCAATATCCTCGATCGCGGCCGTCCCGGCATAGGCACCGCGATTTCCCGCAGGCAGCTTGGCCCCATCGGTTCGGCATTCAACAACACCGCCCTGTCCTTCGATCAATTGCTTCAGCGCGAACGCGGCCTCGACCGGAGCGAGATCACCAACGATGCCCGCAGGTTTTTCCGCCCCTTTCAGCGCTTCGGCAGCTTTGGTCAGCGCCTCCGGCCACGAGGCCGGACGTAACTTGCCGTTTTCGCGCACGTAAGGTTTGTCCAGACGCTGACGACGCAGACCATCCCAGACGAACCGGGTCTTATCGCTGATCCATTCTTCGTTCACACCGTCATGGTTGCGCGGCAGAAAGCGCATGACTTCGCGCCCTTTGGTATCGACACGAACGTTCGAGCCCAGGGCATCCATTACGTCGATGCTCTCGGTCTTGGTCAGCTCCCAAGGGCGCGCAGTGAAGGCGTAGGGCTTCGAAGTCAGCGCCCCAACCGGGCACAGGTCGATGATATTGCCCTGTAGGTTCGAATTCAGCGTCTCGTTCAGGTAGGACGTGATCTCGGCATCTTCACCACGCCCGGTCTGGCCCATCTGCGTGATCCCGGCGACCTCGGTCGTAAAGCGCACGCAACGGGTGCAGCTAATGCAGCGGGTCATCGCGGTTCCGACCAGCGGCCCCAGATCCAGATCGTCCACGGCGCGCTTGGCTTCCTTGAAGCGTGAGCCCGACATGCCATACGCCATCGCCTGATCCTGCAGATCGCACTCGCCACCCTGATCGCAGATCGGGCAGTCCAGCGGGTGGTTGATGAGCAGGAACTCCATCACCCCTTCACGGGCTTTCTTGACCATGGGCGAGTTCGTCTTGACCTCGGGCGCCTGTCCTTCCGGCCCTGGGCGTAGATCGCGTACCTGCATCGCACACGACGCTGCAGGTTTGGGCGGGCCGCCGACAACTTCGACCAGACACATCCGGCAATTCCCGGCAATCGACAGACGCTCGTGATAGCAAAAGCGCGGCACCTCGACCCCGGCCTGTTCACAGGCCTGGATCAGCGTCATCGCACCATCGACTTCGATTTCCTGCCCGTCGATATTCACTTTGCGGAGGTCAGACATGGTCTAGTTCGCCCTCAAATACACGCCAATGGCGCTGTTTCTTTCAATCTCTGACTGACCCAGCGTGCAGAAAGATTTGGGATTGTCATAAGACACACCGTTCGCGGCCAGATACGTCTCACCTTTGGCACGCATCCGGTCCTTTTCGGCATCCGATTCCACGTAAGCGCGGATTTCGCCGTCCGAATACCCCAGACTGTTCGCTTTGGACTTGAGCCCCCACATCACGCCAATCGCCTTCAACCTGCGCCCGCTGATCGACGGGCAGTAATCCGAAATCTCGTTTGCGATAGCGATGTAATAGAGTTCGTCGTCAATCTCTTTGACTTCGCGCAAGGGCGGTTTGGCCTCGACTGCGACAGGGAACGTCAGAACAGACAACGCAATAAGCAGTTTCACACCAGACATGACAAATCCTTTTGTTTTGGACAGGCCAAAACGATCCGGTGCCGGAGTGCTATTCAATAACACGTCCTGCGTCATGGGCTGATATGCAAAAAACCGCATCATGGTCGCTGGCAGGTTCCTGCAAAGGTCAATTTATTGTCGGTAATGCGCAGGTTTTGCGGTTCGGTGTCGGGTCCGACTTTCCAGTTGATTTTTGAAGTCCCAAAGGCGTCGATACAGAATTTGGTTCCTTCATGCCTTCCCGCTTCGCGCGCGCCATCCAAAGACGCGGACACGCCGTTCACCACAACAGTGAAATCCGTGGGCGCGTTCTTCTTGTCGACGGCTTTCGCTTTGGCCCGGAAGGCTTTGCCATCAAAGAGGATTCGGTCACTGGACGACGTGCCGCAGGCCGAGACAAAAACTGCAGCACCCAAGGCGGCGGTCAGCACCACACGTCCCATCCTGAATTTTGATCCAGTCAACGGATAAGTACCTTTCTTTTCCATTAGAACGCCGCCACCAATGCCATGAAGCCCATCACAACCATGCAGGCCCATCCGACAACGTAGGATACGGACCGAACGCCGCTGTGCGGTTGTCCAATACCACGCATGTGAATAACCAGCATGACGATGCGCGCAATCAGAGCGACCGATGCCAATAGGTTCACCCAAAACGGGCTGACCCCAAGCAACATGGCCGCGACCGTGACAGCGACATAGGCCGGCAACGTCTCGGTCCCGTTCAGATACGCCCGGTTCAGACGATACGCCTTGTCGGAATAGTCCTGTTCAGGCGTCGCCCCGGGAGCCAAGCCCTTGCTCTGTTTGGCCAGCGCTGAAAAAGGCGCAAGCGCCAGAATGATCAACGTAAAGACCACGAGGGATGCGATTGCATGTGAATACTCAGCAAAAGTTTCCATTAGTTCAACTCCCTGATCTCAACTTGGTTTGGGTTTGATCCGATATCCCGCAACTTGATCACTCCGCCGCCATCGCGCCCATACGGCCCGATTTCTGGGCCTTGATACGGTCTTCAATCTCTTCGCGGAAGTTGCGGATCAGGCCCTGGATCGGCCAGGCTGCCGCATCGCCCAAAGCACAGATTGTGTGGCCTTCGACCTGCTTGGTCACGTCAAACAACATGTCGATCTCTTCCAGTTCGGCCTCACCCCGCACCAGACGGTCCATCACGCGCATCATCCAGCCGGTGCCTTCGCGGCAAGGAGTACACTGACCACAGCTTTCATGTTTGTAGAACTTCGACAGCCGCCAGATCGCTTTGATGATGTCCGTGGATTTGTCCATCACGATCACCGCCGCCGTCCCAAGGCCCGAGCCCAGATCATTGCGCAGGTGGTCGAAATCCATGATGGCGTCGCGCATGTCTTCACCGCGCACACAAGGCACTGAAGAACCACCGGGGATCACCGCCAGCAGGTTGTCCCATCCACCGCGAATGCCGCCGCAATGCGTTTCGATCAGTTGCTCAAACGGGATCGACATCGCCTCTTCTACTACGCAGGGATTGTTTACGTGGCCCGATATTGCAAACAGTTTGGTGCCCGCGTTGTTTTGGCGGCCAAAACCGGCAAACCAGTCGGCACCACGCCGTAAGATGGTCGGCACAACGGCGATAGACTCCACATTGTTCACGGTGGTCGGACAGCCATAGAGGCCCGCCCCCGCCGGGAACGGAGGTTTCATACGCGGCATGCCCTTCTTGCCCTCAAGGCTTTCGATCAGGGCTGTTTCCTCACCGCATATATACGCCCCGGCCCCGTGATGCAGAAACAGGTCGAAATCCCAACCCGACCCAGCAGCGTTCTTGCCCAGCAATCCCGCATCATATGCCTCATCAATTGCGGCCTGCAGTGCCTCACGCTCGCGAATGTACTCACCACGCAGGTAGATATAGCAGGTATGCGCATTCATCGCGAAAGACGCGATCAGGCAGCCTTCGATCAGCGTATGCGGATCGTGGCGCATAATCTCACGGTCCTTGCAGGTGCCGGGCTCGGATTCGTCCGCGTTCACCACCAGATAGGCCGGACGACCGTCGCTTTCCTTGGGCATGAACGACCATTTCAGACCGGTGGGAAAACCCGCACCGCCGCGACCGCGCAGGCCCGAGTCCTTCATGGTCTGGATGATCCAGTCACGCCCGTTCCCAATCAGGCCAGCTGTGCCGTCCCAATGCCCGCGGGTCTGCGCGCCTTTCAAAGTGCGCTCATGCATCCCGTAGATATTGGTAAAGATCCTGTCCTGATCCTTCAGCATCATGTCTTACCTTCAGCTGTCCTGACGCATGCGCCAGAGTTGAAAAATGTTCACGCCCGCATAGATGAAACCCGCCAAAGCGGCGAAATCAAACAGCAGCGCATAGCGCCCGGGCAATCCCAGTGCCGGGCCGATGAACAACGAAATGGCAAGCCACAACAGCATGGTCACCGCGATGACCACCCCGATATGTCGGCCCTTGCGGGCCATGGCCTGTTCTTTTTCTTTGTCCATCTCACCTTGATGCCCCGAACGGGCACCGTCCTATTCAGTCTTGGTAGGTGCCGTCTTCTTTGGCACGTTTTGCAAATTCGGTTTCTTCGCCTGTCGCCAGTAGGGCTGCTTGTCCGATCCAACCGTCCCGCTCGATCCGGCCCTTGAACTTCAGCCGCGCATCTACCCAGGCCACCTGTTCCTGCGTCCATGCAGCGATCTGGTCGAAGTGGAAAAAGCCAAGTTCGTTCAGCGTCTGTTCAAGCTTGGGCCCGACCCCTTTTAGCATCTTGAGGTCGTCCGCTTTGCCATCCCGCGCGGCGGTCAAAGTTTCGGGCTGATCCTCTTTGATCAGCGCCTTCTTTGCCTCTTCCGCCTGCTTCACGGCGGGTTTGGCGGGTGCCGGCGCCTTTGGTGGCTTTGGAGCGGCCTTGGTCGCCGCAGCCTTGCCGTCTTTGCCCAGCCATGGCGTCAGGATCGGAACCTCGGTCCCGTCGATGCGCTTGACCGTATCACCAAGATCTTCGGCCAGTTCAACACTGGCATTGTACTGCGGTTTTCCGGCATCGTATTCCGTGAGGCTGGTCAGACCGCTTAGCGGTTCTGCCGCGTATCTGCCATTCTGCGGACCCGGAGTCGGCACCTTGCCGGCGGCCAGATCGTCAATGATCTTGCCAAAACTGTCAGCGGTCAGATCTTCGTAATAGTCCTTGCCGATCTGCGCCATCGGCGCATTGGTGCAGGACCCAAGGCATTCCACCTCTTCCCAACTCAATTTGCCATCAACTGAAAGCTCATGCGGTTTGGCAGCGATCTTTTCCTTGCAAACCGCGATCAGATCTTCAGCCCCGCAGATCATGCAGGAGGTAGTGCCACACACCTGAATATGCGCGACAGTGCCAACCGGTTGCAGCTGAAACATGAAGTAGAACGACGCAACCTCGAGCACCCGGATATAGGCCATGCCCAGCATGTCGGCGACAGATTCAATCGCGGGACGGCTCAGCCAGCCTTCTTGTTCCTGCGCGCGCCAAAGCAGCGGGATAACCGCGCTGGCCTGACGGCCGTCAGGGTATTTGGTGATCTGTGCTGTGGCCCACTGCTGGTTGGCAGCAGTGAAGGCAAAGCTTTCAGGTTGTTCTGGGTGCAGACGGCGCAGCATTAGCAGGCATCTCCGATCACGATAATATAGGGGTCTTCCTGATGCGCGCGGCCTTGATTGACAAGGCGGGCAATCAGATCAGGCGTTTCGGCCTGAGTAAAACCGGCGGGGCGCAATTTGATCTGAGCTTCTTCGTCGACCATGCGGCACCCGTTCAGACGCACAAAATCATAAAGTGCATCGGCACGGCCCGCCGTGTCCTCTGGCGCAAGCCCATGCGCACCGCAGATCGCCGGAGCAATTTCGAATGTCGCACCGTCCAGCCCGGCCACCCCCTGTTCAGCCCAGGAATTAATCACAGCGCTGACATCTTCGGGTCGCAGGTCATGGGCAGAAAAGGCTTCCTCGGCGCGCGATACATCCAGCCGGCAGCCGTTTTCGCGCATCACCTCAAGCACTTTTGCCGTCGGATGGGTCGAGGCGGCCTGCAACGGTGTGGCGGCTGCTAGCGCCAGGATCAAAACAAGGCGTCTCACCGGTCAATCTCTCCGAACACGACATCCATTGTCCCGATGATCGCGGCCACGTCTGCCAGTTGGTGACCCCCGGCGATATGGTCCATGGCTTGCAGGTGCAGGAAACCCGGCGCGCGCAGCTTGGCGCGGTAGGGTTTGTTGGTGCCGTCGGCGACCAGATAGACGCCGAACTCACCCTTGGGGGCCTCGACGGCGGCATAGACCTCGCCTGCGGGCACGTGGAAGCCTTCGGTGTACAGCTTGAAGTGATGGATCAGGCTTTCCATCGAGGTTTTCATGTCCGAACGTTTCGGCGGAGTGATCTTGCCGCGTGCCAGGACGTCACCGGGGCAGTCACGGATTTTGACAATGGCCTGCTGGATGATCGACAGCGATTGACGCATCTCTTCCATTCGGACCAGGTAACGGTCATAGCAGTCACCGTTTTTGCCGACGGGGATCTGAAACTCGAACTCGTCATAGCATTCATAGGGCTGCGCGCGTCGCAGGTCCCATGCCAGACCCGATCCACGCACCATCACGCCCGAGAAGCCGTATTTCTGGATATCTTCCTCGGTCACGACACCGATATCGGCATTACGCTGTTTGAAGATGCGGTTTTCGGTCAGCAGACCGTCGATGTCATCGAGAACGGCAGGGAACTCATGGCTCCATGCCTCGATATCGTCCAGCAGTTCCGGCGGCAGGTCCTGATGGACACCGCCGGGTCGGAAATAGGCCGCGTGCAGGCGGGCACCGCAGGCACGCTCGTAGAACACCATCAGCTTTTCACGCTCTTCAAAGCCCCACAGCGGCGGAGTCAACGCGCCAACGTCCATCGCCTGTGTCGTCACGTTCAGGAGGTGGTTCAGAATACGCCCGATCTCGGAATACAAAACCCGGATCAACGAGCCGCGACGCGGCACCTCGACGCCGGTCAGCTTTTCGATGGCCAGACACCAGGCGTGCTCCTGGTTCATTGGCGCCACATAATCCAGACGGTCGAAATACGGCAGGTTTTGCAGATACGTTCGGCTTTCCATCAGCTTTTCGGTGCCACGGTGAAGCAGGCCGATATGCGGGTCACAGCGTTCAACGATCTCGCCGTCCAGCTCGAGCACAAGACGCAAAACCCCGTGCGCCGCAGGGTGTTGCGGGCCGAAGTTGATGTTGAAATTGCGGATCTTCTGTTCTCCGCTCAGCGCGTCAGTGCTGCCGTCATCGTATCTTGAGCCGTCCATCAACGCCCCCGTTTCTTTTTCGCATCAGCCCGAACCCGGACCTTTTCCGCTTCGACAGCCTTGGCCGCAGCCCCTGCCAGCAAGACCCCCAGCGCACCCAAAGCGATCAGTTCCCCCAGCAGCATCAGCATCTTATCGGCGCTCCAACTCTTGTAGTTTCAGCCCGACCCACCACAGCAACGCGATCGTGCCGAATGGAACCAGACAAAGAAGGCACCAGAATTTATTGATCCCGAAAAACGGCAATATCTTCACCATCGGGATGATGGTCAGCGCAGACAGGATCAGCCACCAAATGCCACCCATTATTCAGCCTCCTGCTTTTCATCACCCGGCAGTATGTAATTCGCGCCCTCCCACGGGGACATGAAATCGAACTGACGGTATTCCTGGACTAGCGACACCGGCTCATACACAACCCGCTTTTGGGCCTCGTCATATCGAACTTCGGTGTATCCTGTGGTTGGGAAATCCTTGCGCAGCGGATAGCCACGGAATCCATAGTCGGTCAGGATGCGCCGCAGATCCGGGTGGCCTGAGAACAAGATGCCGAACATGTCGAACACTTCGCGCTCAAACCAGTTGGCCGATGGATGTACGTCCACGATTGAGGGCACCATGTCCTCTTCGCGGATCGAGACCCGCAGGCGGATGCGCTGGTTCTGATACATCGACAGGAAGTGATAAACCACGTCAAAACGCTTGGCCCGTTCCGGGTAGTCGACGCCGGTGATATCGACGAGCGTGGAAAACTGGCAGCTGCGGTCAGACTTCAGGAATTCAATGAACTCCACAACGTTCGACAGCGCCACATCTACAGTCAACTCACCATGGGTTACGTCCCAGGACAGAACACAATCAGTTCGCTTCAACTCCAGCTGGGTGCCGAGTTCTTTGAGTGCTTCGCTCATCAACCCCCTCCTCAGCGCACGATGGTGCCGGTACGGCGGATTTTGCGTTGCAACTGCATCAGACCGTACAACAGCGCCTCAGCGGTCGGTGGGCAGCCGGGGACGTAGATGTCCACTGGAACAATACGGTCGCAGCCACGCACGACTGAATAGGAGTAGTGGTAATAGCCGCCGCCATTGGCGCATGAGCCCATTGAGATCACATAGCGCGGCTCGGGCATCTGGTCATAGACCTTGCGCAGTGCCGGTGCCATTTTGTTGGTCAGGGTGCCTGCCACGATCATCACGTCTGACTGACGGGGGGAAGCACGGGGCGCGATGCCAAACCGTTCCGCGTCGTAACGCGGCATCGAGGTGTGCATCATCTCAACCGCGCAGCAGGCCAGACCGAAAGTCATCCAGTGCAACGATCCGGTGCGGGCCCAGTTGATGATGTCCTCGGTCGAGGTCAGCAGAAACCCTTTGTCCTGCAGCTCGGCATTCAGGGCCTGGGTGGCGACTTCTTTGTCGACGCCGGCGGTGTTTGCACCCGTCATCACTCCCATTCCAGGGCCCCCTTCTTCCATTCATAGGCAAAGCCGATGGTCAGAACGCCCAGGAACACGATCATGGACCAGAAGCCAACATCGCTGATGTCCTTGAAGCCGACAGCCCAGGGGAACAGAAACGCGATTTCCAGGTCGAATATGATGAACAGAATCGCGACCAGATAGAACCGGACGTCAAACTTCATCCGCGCATCATCGAACGCGTTGAAACCACATTCATATGCGCTGACTTTCTCGGGGTCGGGATTGCGGACCGCCAGAACGACTGCCGCCAGAATCAAAACGATTCCAAGGCCCACAGCTACGGCCAGAAACACCAGAATCGGGAGATACTCCCGCAATAGGTCTTCCACGTACAGCTCCTTTCCTGCGCATACCCTTAAAGGGAGCGCCGTCAATTGGCGTGTTGACTGGACATTCTCTATCCCTGCGGGGTCAGAGGGTCAACCGAACACAAACGCACAGGGGGTTAATATTCGACTTATCGAAGCTCTGTCACGGAAGGCCACCCACACAATCGCGTCCACTTCACAAGTGGCGCCTAAACCTTACTAATCCATGCAGGTTTTCTTTTTTCAAAGAATGCGCCGATTCCCTCCTTGGCCTCTTCGGTTTCCCACCTGTCAACCAGCTCGCGGATCGTGTGGTCGATCACGGCATCGTCAATGCGCGGCCCCAGCTGGCGAACCAATTGCTTGGCCGATGCCACCGCGCCGGGTGCACAGGTAAGATAGGGCAGGACTTCGGCCTCAACCGCATCATTCAGGTCGGCAGCGGGCACAATTCTGGCCAGCAGGCCCAGCTCTACCGCTTCTGCGGCTTCGAAGACCCGGGCCGACATGAACACGCGCCGCGCGCGGGCTTCGCCCATGCGGGCGATGACATAGGGGCCAATCGTGGCAGGGATCAGCCCCAGCTTGGTCTCTGTCAGCCCCATTTTGACCGTGTCCGCTCCGATCGCTACGTCACAAACCGACGCCAATCCCACACCGCCGCCAAAGGCATTGCCGTGGATCGCGCCAATTAGCGGTTTGGGCAACGTGTTCAGCGCCTGCAACATTTCGGCCAGCTTACGCGCCTCGACAAACCGGGTCTCGGATTCTGCCGCCATCTGAGATTGCATCCACCCCAGATCACCGCCAGCACAAAAGCTTTTGCCCGCACCGGTCAGTACAACAACACGCACTCCGTCGTCGCTTCCAAGCTGGTGCGCGGCTTGAGTAAGATCGGAGATCATTTGCGCCGACATGGCGTTGTGCTTGTCGGCACGGTTCAGGGTCAGAGTGGCCACACCACGCGCGTCCGTGGTCACCGCAATCGTTTCAAACATGTCTGCTCCTTACTGGGATCGCATGGCGCGTGCCATCTGCGCGGCCTCTTCGATGACCGCAAGGTCGAGGCCAGTCTGATATCCAAGCCGCTCCAAATGAGCCACAACAGCTTCGGTGGCGACGTTTCCGGCAGCGCCCGGCGCGTAAGGACACCCACCCAAACCTCCAACGGCGCTGTCGAACACCCGAACGCCCAGCGCCAGCGCAGCGTCGATATTGTCGATGGACCGTCCGTTGGTGTCGTGGAAATGCCCCGCCAGCCGCGTCATCGGAACGCGTTCGCGCACGGCCAGCAGCATATGGGCAATGGTGTCGGGCGTGCCCTGCCCGATCGTGTCCCCCAGCGATACTTCGTAACATCCCAACGAGAACAGCCGGTCCGCAACTTCAGCCACTTTCTCAGGCGGCGTTGGTCCGTCATAGGGGCAATCAGTCACGCAGGACACATACCCACGTACCGGCAGGTCGATGTGGCGCGCAGCTTCAAGAATCGGGGCAAAGCGGTCGATGGATTCTTCAATAGTCGCGTTGATATTGGCTTTTGAGAACCCTTCCGAAGCCGAAGCGAATACCGCGATCTCATCCGCCTTTGCGGCCAAAGCGTCTTCGTATCCCTGCATATTCGGTGTCAGCGCTCCATACCGGACGCCGTCGGCCCGTTTGATCCCGGCCAACACGTCCGCGCTGCCCGCCATTTGCGGCACCCATTTTGGCGAGACAAAACTGGCCACTTCGATGCGGTTGAAACCAGCCTTGCTCAGGCAATCGACCAGCGCCACTTTTTCCGCCACGACAATTTCGCGCTTTTCGTTTTGCAGACCGTCGCGCGGACCTACTTCGAAGATTTCAACCCGTTCACCCATTGCTGTGTCCTTCTCTGATTGCCGCATTCGATCCGACTGTGCCACGTTGTTCGAGAAGGGGACAGTTCATTCCTCCTCCAGCCGGACCAACGCGGCCCCAGCCTCGACCTGCGCCCCGGCATCCGCCAGCACTTCGGCAACGATGCCGTCACGGGCGGCCAGCAGGGAATGTTCCATTTTCATGGCCTCAAGGATTGCCAGCCGGTCGCCTTCCTGCACGGCTTGACCCACCTGCGCAAAGACAGCTTTGACCAGACCCGGCATCGGGGCCTCAATCACATTGGTGTCGCCAGCGGCACCGGCATCGCGGTCCAATGGATCAACAATTTCCAGGACTTGACCATAGTTTTCAAAAACTGTGACCTGCGAACCCGAGACAGACACGCGCGGCATAGGGGCTCCGTCGATCATCCAACCGCCCGGACCGCGCTGGGCAAGGATCGTTTGCTCTCGGACCTGCCAGACCTGACGGTTCTGACCTTCTACCTGAACGTCCAGATCAATATCATCACCTGCCCGCAACTGGACCGCGCGATGCAGAGGGGCCCATAGCGAAAACCCTGTTTCCTCATCTGTATCCACCAGATCCAAAGCCGTCATCGCGGCCGCGACGATCGAAGACGCCGGGATCGGCTCTGCACGGGCCAGCACATCCAGATCGCGACCAATCAGGCCAGTATCAACATCACCGACGGCAAAGCCCGGATGCCGCGTCAGTGCGCCCAGAAAGCCAAGGTTCGTGACTGTCCCCGCAACCTCAGTGCCTTTCAGGGCGCGATGCAATTGTTCCAATGCGACAGCGCGTGTGGGGCCGTGCACGATCACCTTCGCGATCATCGGATCATACCAGGGGCTGATCGTATCACCCGCACGCACGCCGCTATCTGCGCGGCATGCCGCCGGAAATCGCAGATGGGTCAGTGTACCGGTCGCCGGCAGAAAGCCCTTTGGCACGTCCTCGGCATAAAGCCGCGCTTCGAAGGAATGGCCTGAGATCGACAGGTCACTCTGCTGCTTCGGCAGGCTCTCGCCCGCTGCAACACGCAACTGCCATTCGACAAGGTCCACGCCGGTGATCGCCTCGGTCACCGGGTGTTCAACCTGCAAACGTGTGTTCATCTCCATGAACCAGAACCGGTCCGGACGCAGCCCGTCCGAGGTATCCACGATAAATTCAACCGTCCCCGCGCCTTTGTAACCAATGGCCTCGGCGGCACGCACGCCCGCCTGCCCCATCGCCTCGCGCATCTCAACGGTCATGCCGGGGGCCGGAGCTTCTTCGATCACTTTCTGGTGCCGCCGTTGCAGCGAGCAGTCGCGTTCAAACAGATGCACCGCATGGGTGCCGTCGCCAAACACCTGAACCTCGATATGGCGGGGCTTGGAGACGAATTTCTCGACCAGAACAGCATCATTGCCAAAGGCGGTGCGGGCCTCACCCCGGGCGCTGTCCAATGCCTCGGGAAAGCCTGCGGGCCGCTCGACCAGCCGCATGCCTTTGCCACCGCCACCCGCGACGGCCTTGATCAGGACCGGATAGCCAATCGTGTCGGCCGCACCCGCCAGATGCTCGGGGTCCTGATTGTCGCCGTGATACCCCGGAACAACCGGCACGCCCGCCTGCTCCATCAATACCTTGGCCGCGTCTTTAAGACCCATCTTGCGGATCGCATCCGCCGAAGGGCCAATGAAGGTCAGGCCAGCCGCCTCGACCGCATCCACGAAATCGGGGTTTTCCGAGAGAAATCCATAACCCGGATGGATCGCCTGCGCCCCGGTATCGAGCGCGGCTTGAATGATCACGTCGCCCTTGAGATAGCTCTCAGCCGGTGCCGCACCACCAATATGAACAGCTTCGTCCGCCATCTGCACATGCCTGGCCGACGCATCAGCATCAGAAAACACAGCCACGCAAGTTACACCCATTTTCTGAGCGGTTTCCATCACCCGGCAAGCAATCTCGCCCCGGTTGGCAATCAGGATTTTATTGAACATAGTTTAGCCCTTATCCACCAGGTCTTCGATCAGGCGGAACCGTTCGCAAAGCAATTCCATCTCGGGATCAAACCCGCCGTTACGCTCAAAGTAACGCCGGTGATCCTCGCGCCACCCGTCTAACGTTTCGTTTTCACCTTCGGCCAAGGCGAAGTCTTCGGTCATGTCACAATAGCGGCAAATCGAAACCTCGACCGTCTCAATCACCAATGCGGGACGATCATCCCATTCAAGGGCAATATCGCGCCGCCCAACAACCGGGGTATCAAGGCTGCCTTCGGGATAATCGCGCAGTGCGCCGCAGGTTGCCGTTTTTTGCCCCGCCCGAACCAGCGCTAAAAGCTCGGCACTCAGGATTGCACTGTCGCCGAATTTGAACGTCTGTGCATCGGGATAACGCGCTTTTACTATTTCCAGGTCGGTGCTCATCTTACATCCTGAACACGCCAAAGCGTGTCTCCTCAATCGGCGCATTCAGTGCCGCGTTCAACGACAAGGCCAGCACGTCCCGGCTTTTGCGCGGGTCGATAATTCCGTCGTCCCACAGCCGCGCTGAGGCATAGAGCGGATGGGATTGTTCTTCGAACATCTCTAGCGTGGGGCGCTTGAATTCGGCCTCTTCTTCCGCCGACCAAGTTCCGCCCTGGCGTTCAATCCCGTCGCGTTTTACGGTGGCCAGAACACCCGCCGCCTGCTCTCCACCCATCACGGAAATGCGCGAGTTTGGCCATGTCCACAGGAACCGCGGTTGGTAGGCCCGGCCTGACATGCCGTAATTCCCCGCTCCGAACGAGCCACCCACCAGCATCGTAATTTTGGGCACATTGGTCGTCGCGACCGCAGTCACCATCTTGGCCCCGTGCCGCGCAATACCTTCGTTTTCGTATTTGCGGCCCACCATGAAGCCGGTGATGTTCTGCAGGAATACCAGCGGGATTTTGCGCTGCGAGCACAGTTCGACGAAATGCGCGCCCTTCTGCGCCGCCTCGGAAAACAGCACGCCGTTATTGGCGATGATCCCGACCGGGCAGCCTTTGACATGAGCGAAACCGGTCACCAGCGTTTCACCAAAGCGCGGCTTGAATTCGTCAAAGCGCGAGCCATCGACCAACCGCGCGATCACCTCGCGAATGTCATAGGGCGTGCGCAGATCGGCGGGGACGACGCCCAGAATTTCTTCGGGGTCATAGGCCGGATCCTCGGGGTTGGCCCAATCCACCGTCTGTGGCTTGCGCCGGTTCAGCGATCCGACAGCCCGCCGCGCCAAAGCCAGCGCGTGGGCGTCATCCTCGGCCAGATAATCAGCCACCCCGGACAGGCGCGTATGGACATCTCCGCCCCCCAGATCTTCGGCGCTGACCACCTCACCCGTCGCGGCCTTAACCAAAGGTGGTCCGGCCAGAAAGATGGTGCCCTGTTCCCGGACAATTATTGTTACATCCGACATCGCGGGCACATAAGCTCCACCTGCCGTACACGACCCCATCACCACAGCGATTTGCGGGATGCCCTTCGCGCTCATCCGCGCCTGATTATAGAAGATGCGGCCAAAGTGATCGCGATCGGGGAACACCTCATCCTGATTGGGCAGGTTCGCGCCGCCACTGTCGACCAGATAAATGCACGGCAGTTGGTTTTCTTCAGCAATCTCTTGCGCGCGCAGGTGCTTTTTGACTGACATCGGATAATAGGTGCCGCCCTTCACGGTGGCATCGTTGCACACCACCATGACCTCTTGCCCCTGCACCCGGCCAATCCCTGCAATGACCCCGGCACAGGGCGCAGCGTCGCCATACATCCCGTGCGCCGCCGTCGCGCCGATCTCAAGGAACGGCGACCCCGGGTCCAGCAAGTTCGCCACCCTACGCCGCGGCAGCATCTTGCCCCGCGATTCATGCCGTGCGCGGGATTTCTCGCCTCCGCCCATGCGTGCGACGTCGGCGGCGTCGGCGATTTGCGCCAACGCGTCGAGATGAGCCGCGCGGTTTTGTTGAAAACCTTGAGACGAAGGCAGAGCAGCAGATTGCAGCTTCATTCAGAGTACTCTCTTATCAAGTCGCGAAATGGATTCTCACCCGAGCCAAGTTCCTGCAAAAGCTCGCCATAGCCTCGGGATACGTTTTGAGGGCAGACAGCGTTCAGCTTTTCGATCTCTGGATCCTCAGAAATCGTGTCAACGCCCATCAGCGGGTAAATCAGGTAATAGTCGAACGGCAGCATCTCAGCAGCACGTTCAATAGAGGCTTGCGCACTTGCCTGGTCACCGCGACACAAATAGGCAAGCGCAAGAGTATGGAACGCACTTTCCAGCCCCTCAAAGTCGCTCTCGACTTCGTACTGATGCACCGCGAGGTTAAGCCGCCCGATGACCTGGGCATCAAAGAATGCATCGTCTCCGCGGGCCTCCGGCAGGAACATCGAGACGTATGCGAGGTATTCATCATGCCAACCGTCGGTCTGCATTTCGGTACTGAATACATCTTTAAGCAACCGGATTTCCGGTTCGTATTTCAAGGTGTTATCTGACTGCGCAACCGCGTCCAAATAGTTGTCATAAAATGCAATTTTGCGTTTGTTGTCGCCTTCAAGACCGGAAATTCTATCGCTGATCAGCTTGAGTTCTGAGATGGCCTCGTCCGGATAGCCATAATAAACCAGAAGGTCAGCCAGTTGCAGTTGCTCAAGTATGACAACCTTGTTTTCGACCGCGTTATCGATCGTGTCCTGCATCCAGTTTTCGAAATACGCCTTGCCTGCCCATACAGCGCCAATGACCGCAATTGCGGTGGCGCTAAATTCAATTCCCGTTCTGACGCTGGATTTATCCGGCATGACATTCCTCCTCAGACGCGCGACGTTTCAATTCCTTTCGGATTACTTTTCCGGTCACGGTCAAAGGCAACTCTTGCACAAAAGCCACTTCACGAGGGTAAGAATAATGCGCAAGGCGAGATTTAACCCAGTCTTGCAACTCTCGTTCCTCAGCCTCAGCATTCGGTTTCAACACCACATATGCCTTGACGATCTCGGTCCGCAGCTTGTCAGGTTTTCCGACCACACCGACCGTCGCCACCGCCGGGTGGGTCAGCAGGCAATCCTCGATCTCTGCCGGGCCGATACGATAACCGGACGAGGTGATGACATCATCGTCGCGCCCTACGAAACGCAGGTACTCACCCTCCCAAACGCCACGGTCGCCGGTGATCAGCCAGTCGCCACGAAACTTCTCAGCCGTTGCCTCGGGTCGGTTCCAATATTCCAAAAGCATTGAGGCCGAGCCTCGCCGGATGGCCACGTCACCCTCATCAGCGGTCCGGTTACCGTCCTCGTCGATCACCGCAATTTCGTGGCCCGGGACCGGTTTGCCTATGCAGCCGGGCCGCACCGGGAAGTCATCTGAGCAGGAAGAGACAACCATGTTGCATTCGGTCTGCCCGTAGAATTCGTTGATCGTCAGACCAAACGCCTGTTGCCCCCAGGCTAACATCTCGGCCCCCAGCGGCTCCCCTCCCGACGCTACAGAGCGTAGCCCGGAAATCGCCTGATCTGAGGCCTTGAGCATCCGAAGGGCCGTTGGGGGAAAGAACACGTTCCGCACACTGCCGCGCGCGATCACATTGGTGCAGGCTTCGGGGGTGAACTTGTCCAGCCGGGCCGCCACAACCGGAACGCCCAGCGCAAGACCAGGCATCAGCACATCGAACAACCCACCGATCCAGGCCCAATCGGCCGGTGTCCAGAGGCAGTCGCCCTCTTGCAGGTTGTTATGGCTAATCGAAACCCCCGGCAGGTGGCCGGTCAGCACCCGGTGGCCATGCAACGCGCCTTTCGGGCTGCCCGTGGTCCCGGACGTGTAGATCAACACCGCCGGATCCTCTGGCCCGGTGTCGGCAAAAGGCACAACGCCCCCGTCTTCACCAATCTGGTCCGCCATGAGCGGTTCTGCCAAGTTGCCTACCAGCGTCGCGCCGTCCGGGTCGGTCAGCACAACCTGCGCCCCGGCATCACCCACTCGGGATCGCAAAGCATCCTGCTTGAACAGTTTGAACAAGGGAACCGAGATGGCGCCGATCTTCCAGATCGCCAGATGCGCCGCCGCACACCACGGTGACTGGCTGAGCAGCACGCCCACGCGATCCCCCGGCTGCACTTTCTTCGACAGTGCGCGCGCGATGCCGTCTGTCATTTCAGCAAGCTGCCCGTAGGTGACGCGCCGCTCTTCGATTCCGGTCAAGTCGATCACTGCAACCTGATCCGGTGCGTGATCAAGACACTGGCGCGCCATGTTCAAACGAGATGGCACGTCCCAGCCCCCCGCTGAACGCAAACCCGGTATGCGATTAGCTTCTGGCACGCTGCAATTCCCTTATTTTCAAGGGCCTTACCGGAGAAGCCTCCGATGACCCCGTCACACAAACTTGATGCAGATCAGAGTGCGCGGACCGCGCGGCTGTCAATTCGATCTCATCAACTGAACCAAAGGCAAGACCATGACCAACAAACTCGCCGCTTTGACACTTTCCACCGCGCTGGTGGCGCTTGCCGCCCCCGCCTTTGCCCAATCGCAGGGGGATTGGACCGTCGGTGTCGGTGTCGGTTACCTCAACCCCAAATCCGACAATGGCACGTTGGCCGGACAAAAGGCCGAGATCGACGCGGACACCCGCCCGATCTTCACCGCCGAGTATTTCATCCGTGACAATCTGGGCATCGAACTGCTGGCCGCGACACCGTTCAAGCACACTGTGACCTTGGGCGGAAGCGCCGAGGCCGGAACCGTCAAGCACCTGCCGCCCACCTTGTCGCTGAACTATCACTTCCCGACCAACATCGCATGGAAGCCCTATGTCGGCGCCGGTCTGAACTACACCATCTTCTTCGACGAGAAATCCGCACTGGGCGATCTGAAGGTTGATGACTCTTTCGGTGTCTCGCTGCAGGCCGGTCTGGACTACATGGTCTCGGACAATGGTGCTGTCCGTCTGAACGTACGTTGGTTTGATATCGATACTGACGTTAAACTGAACGGAACCAAGATTGGCAAAGCCGATATCGATCCCTTCCTTGTCGGTGTATCCTACGTTCATAAGTTCTGATCCTTACAAGGAAAGCGCTTCGCAGTTCCCTCGTCTGCGAAGCGTTTTCTTCTCTCAGCGCATCTCGTTCATCAGTTCACGCCCGATCAACATCCGGCGGATTTCGCTGGTGCCCGCGCCAATCTCCATCAGCTTTGCGTCGCGGAAGATTCGGCTGACCGCCGAGTCGGACAGAAAGCCCGCCCCGCCCATCGCCTGAACGGCCTGGTGCGCCTGCGACATGCCCTGTTCTGAAGCATAAAGACAGCACGCCGCCGCATCCTGACGGGTTACATCCCCCCGGTCACAAGCCTTGGCAACCTCATAGACATAGGCCCGCGCCGAGTTCATCGCGGTGTACATATCGGCGATCTTGCCCTGCATCAGTTGAAAGCTGCCGATCGGTTTGCCGAACTGCTTACGCTCGGCCAAGTAGGGCATGATCTCATCCAGACAGGCCGCCATGATGCCGGTCCCGATCCCGGCCAGAACCACACGTTCGTAGTCCAGCCCGGACATCAAAACCGCAACGCCTTTGCCCTCTTCGCCCAAAACGTTTTCGAACGGCACCTCGACATCTTCAAAGATCAGCTCGGCCGTGTTCGACCCGCGCATCCCCAGCTTGTCGAAATGAGGCGAGGTCGAGAAGCCCTTCATCTCTTTTTCAATCAGAAACGCGGTGATGCCCTTCGATCCGGCCTCCGGGTTGGTCTTGGCATATACGACCAGCGTATCCGCGTCCGGCCCGTTGGTGATCCAGTATTTGTTGCCGTTCAACCGGTAGTGATCATTGCGTTTTTCAGCACGCAACTTCATCGACACAACGTCGGATCCGGCGGAAGCCTCGGACATGGCCAACGCACCAACATGTTCGCCCGAGATCAGGCGCGGCAGGTATTTCGCCTTTTGCTCGTCACTACCGTTCAGCTTGATCTGATTGACGCACAGGTTCGAATGCGCGCCGTAAGACAGAGAGACCGAGGCTGACGCACGCGCAACCTCTTCCACCGCAACGGTGTGGGCCAGATAGGACATCCCTGCCCCACCGTATTCCTCGGACACAGTGATGCCGAGCAAACCCAGATCGCCCATCTCTTTCCAAAGCTCGTTTGGAAATGCGTTCGAGGCATCGATGTCAGCCGCCATCGGCTTGACCCGCTCCTGCGCCCAACGGTGCACCATTTCGCGCAGGGCATTCACGTCCTCGCCCAAATCAAATTGCATGGCCGCCGTGAACATAAGCGATCTCCTCTTTCGCATTAATGAACAGTTGTTCAATAAATAGCAGCGAATCTGAATTGGGTCAACGACGGCGTCCCAAAAACAAACCGCCGCCCTGATCGGGGCGGCGGTTTCATACAAATAACGCGTGCGCGTCGCGCGCACTCGATTGGATTACGACTGAAAGACAGCGCTGACTTCGGACCGAATGATCCGTGCGATCAGCGCGCAATCATCAAGCGAAAAGGTTAAGGGAACGCGCATGTCGACAATCCCGGCGAGGATTCGATCACTTTTGGGCATCGGCGCGCTGTCGGCATATCGCCAGCTGTCGTAGCGCGACGTAAAACCGCTCGGCTCGGCCCCGCCGAACCACTTAAGTTCGACCCCGCGTGCCGCGCATCGCTGGATAACCTCGTTTACCCGCTCTGCCGACCAATCGAGCAGCAGGAACTGGATCGAGGAACCGACAAACGTCTCGGCCTCTGGCCGGTCAACAACGCTCAGACCCGGCGTATCGCGCAGGCCTTTTTCGATTTCGAAATAGCGCTCGTTCCAGCGTTCGATCTGCCGATCCAGATCGCGCAATTGCGGGCGAAGGATTGCGGCCCGCAGATTGTCCATCCGACCCGAGACATTCGGGGTGTGATATTTGATCCGCTCGAACACCTCGGGGTCTGGTGCCGCCAAGTGCCGTTCGTAGAGCATATATGACCCTGATAACATCGTCGCCTTCGCCGCCAGCTCCTCGTCATCGGTGACCAGCAATCCGCCCTCGCCCGAGTTGACGTGTTTGTAAGTCTGGCAGGAATAGCAGCCAATCGCGCCTTGCCGGCCCGAAACCTGCCCACGCCATGCAGCGCCCATTGTGTGGGCGCAATCCTCGATCACCGTGACACCTGCGGCATCGCACATCTGCATCAGCCGATCCATGTCACACAGATGGCCACGCATATGGCTCAGCATCAAAACGCGGGCCTGATCCAGTTTGGTTTCGAGATCGTCCAGATCAATCGTAAGGTCTTCGGTCACGCCCACAAAAACCGGGCGCGCACTGACCGAAGCAATAGATCCGGGCACAGGTGCCAGAGTGAACGTGTTCGTCAGCACCGGGTCCCCCGGTTTGACCCCCACGGCCCGCAGCGCCGTTGCCATCGCATAGCCGCCCGAGGACACGGCCAGACAGTATTTGGCACCTGTCTGGCCGGCAAATTCCTGTTCCAGCAAGGCGGTTTCGCCCAATTCGCCAGGTACGACGTTATAACGATGCAGACGCCCGTGGCGCAGTACGGCCAGAGCGGCCTCAACCGCCTCTTCTGGGATGGGTTCCTGCTGGGTGAAACTGCCAGTGAATATCTCGGTCATAAGAGTGTTCTGGTCCTGCAAAACGTTCGGGTCAAGGGATTACGCGGCCAAGCCAATCAACTCTGCAACCAATTCTGGCAAATCATGGAAATGGTGCAGCAGAGCTTCGGGTTCCAGCGCGGCCATATCATCGCCGGACGGGCCGAAGGTAACCAATACCGACGGCACACCCGCGGCACGGGCCGTGTTTCGGTCAGTGTCGGAATCGCCTATCAGAACACATAAATCAGGATGACCACCCGCCCGGCGTGCAGCTTCGCGCAACGGCTCCGGATCAGGCTTGCGCACCGACAGCGTGTCTGCACCAACTAAAGAGGCAAACAGGTCACGCACTCCCATCTGCGTGAGCAACTGATGGGCCAAGGCTTCAGGCTTATTGGTACAGATGCCAACCCCGTAACCTGCGGACTTCAACTTTTCCACTGCGTCCAGCGCGCCAGGGTAGAAATGGGTATGCGTGTCGATATCGTCGGAATACGCTTCAAGCAGCATCGGGTAGTAGTCTTGAACCGTTGCATCGTCATAAGCGCCCACCCGTTTCAACCCATGGGTCAGCATCATTCGGCCACCGCGCAGCGCAACGCCCGCATCTTCGCCGTGAACCAACACATCCCCATGCCCCATATGCCGAAAACAGTGGTTGGCGGCGGCCAGCAAATCGCCCGATGTATCGGCCAAGGTCCCGTCCAGATCGAAGATAACCGTACGCATTTTGCCCCCTAATTCGGCGAGACTTCGCCATAAGTGTTGCAAACGGCAATCTTGTTTGATGCCCGAACCGCTTGCGACTTTGAACTCAGCGGATAAAACGGGCCGCAACAAAACACAAAGAGAAATCGTTTTTATGACCATCGCCCTTGTTATCCTTGCCGCCGGAAAAGGCACCAGGATGAATTCGGATACCCCGAAAGTTTTGCACCCGATTGCCCAAACGCCGATGTTGGTGCACGCGATGCGCGCCGGTGCGGTGCTGTCACCCGAACGAACCGTTATTGTCACTGGTCACGGCTCTGAGGAGGTTGCTAGGACCGCCACTTCCGAGGATGAAGCCGCGCAGATTGTCGTTCAGAAAGAACAGCTTGGAACAGCGCATGCAGTTGCGCAGGCGCGGGATGCACTGGCCGATTTCGATGGCGATGTGATCATCCTTTACGGCGACACGCCCTTTATCGACCCCAGAACACTGGAGCGTATGATTGAGGCGCGCGCATCCTTTGATCTGGTCATGCTGGGCTTTGATATTGCCGAAGTTCAGCCCCGCTATGGCCGATTAATCATGGATGGCGAAAAACTGGTCGAAATCGTCGAGTACAAAGACGCAACCGAAGAACAGCGCACCATACGCTTTACCAACAGTGGATTACTGGCCTGCAACGCAAAAGTACTGTTCGAATTGATTGACGCGGTCGGCAACGATAACGCCTCGGGTGAATACTACCTGACCGAAATCGTGGCACTGGCAAATGCGCGCGGTCTGTCGGCAACTGCCATCAAATGCGATGAGGCTGAAACGCTGGGCGTGGACTCTCGTGCTGATCTGGCTGCGGCCGATGCCGAGTTTCAGACCCGTGCGCGCAATGAGTTGTTGGCTTTGGGCGTGACGCTGATGGCCCCCGAAACGGTTTATCTGTCCGCTGACACGATCGTAGGTCGAGACACGGTGATCGAACCCAACGTCGTCTTCGGCCCCGGCGTTACCGTCGAAAGCGGCGCGACGATCCGTGCATTCTCACATCTGGAAGGCTGCCATGTTAGCCGCGGCGCCATCGTCGGCCCCTACGCGCGCCTGCGCCCAGGTACAGAACTGGCCGAAAACACCCGTATCGGCAATTTCGTTGAGACAAAGAATGCCCAGATCGCTGAAGGCGCTAAGGTCAACCACCTCAGCTATGTCGGCGACGCCTCTGTTGGAGCGTCGACCAATATCGGCGCGGGGACGATCACCTGTAACTATGACGGCGTGATGAAGCACCAGACGACCATCGGAGAGAACGTCTTTATCGGCTCCAACACTATGCTAGTTGCCCCCGTTTCTGTCGGTGACGGCGCGATGACCGCAACAGGTACAGTCGTCACGCGGGATGTAGAACCCGACGCGCTGGCCGTGGCACGTGCCAAGCAGGACAACAAGCCCGGCTATGCGCGCAAATTGATTGAGATGTTGAAGGCGAAGAAGGCTCGCCGCAACAAGGGAGCCTGAGTTATGTGTGGAATTGTAGGTGTACTGGGTGAGCATGAGGCCGCGCCAACTTTGGTCGAGGCGCTAAAACGTCTTGAATATCGTGGCTATGACAGCGCCGGAATTGCCACGGTCAATGGTGGTACGCTTGGACGTCGTCGGGCGGTCGGCAAGCTGGTCAACCTAAGCGATCTGCTGGTGCACGACCCGCTGCCCGGTAAATCCGGTATTGGTCATACCCGTTGGGCTACCCATGGCGTACCGTCGGTGACCAACGCGCACCCGCATCAGGCCGGCCCTGTGGCGGTTGTTCATAATGGTATCGTCGAAAACTATCGTGAGTTGCGGGCAGAACTGGCCGAACATGGCATCGGTTTCGCGACCGAGACGGACACCGAAACCGTCGCCCTGATGACGGAGTATTACCTGAAGACAGGCCTGTCGCCGGTTGAGGCCGCCTTTAAGACCATCGATCAGCTCGTTGGTGCGTTTGCGCTGGCCTTTCTGTTCGACGGTCAGGACGATCTGATCGTCGCCGCGCGCAAGGGATCACCTTTGGCTATCGGTCACGGAGATGGTGAGATGTACGTGGGCTCAGACGCCATTGCGCTGGCCCCGCTTACGGATCGCATCACCTATCTTGAGGAAGGCGACCGGGCTGTTCTGACCCGAACCTCTCTGGAAATCCGCAACGAAGCCGGTGAATTGGCTAATCGCGAGACTCGCCAGATCAAACTGGACCACACACAGACCGAAAAGAACGGCCATAAACACTTCATGGCCAAGGAAATTGCCGAACAACCCATCGTGATTGCCGACGCGATCCGGTCATACCTGCCAAGTGGTGGTGATCAGGTAGTTCTGCCTGGCGCCGATCTGGATTTCACCAAACTGGATCGTTTGACCATGGTGGCCTGCGGTACCGCATTTTACGCCTGCCTGACGGCGAAGTACTGGTTCGAGCAATTGGCCCAAATGCCCGTCGAGGTCGATATCGCCAGCGAGTTCCGCTATCGCGAACCTCCGATCACGGGGCGCACGATGGCGCTGTTCGTCAGTCAGTCGGGTGAAACTGCCGACACTCTGGCGGCACTGCGCTATTGCGAAGGCAAGGCGGACAAAATCGTCTCGGTCGTCAACGTCCCCGAAAGTTCGATCGCCCGCGAAAGCGATATCGCCCTGCCCATCCATGCAGGCGTTGAGATCGGCGTGGCTTCGACCAAGGCGTTCACGTGTCAACTGAGCGTTCTGCTGATGATGGCGCTCAAGGCGGCTGCGGATCGTGGTACGCTGACCGACGACGAGCTGGCCGACCACTATGCTGCGCTACGCGGCCTGCCAACGGTGATGAATGCAGCGCTGGATCAGAATCCGGCCATCAAGACGTCCGCACAACGCCTGTCCGAAGCCCGCGACGTTCTGTTCCTGGGTCGCGGCCTGATGTATCCGCTGGCGATGGAGGGGGCGCTGAAGCTCAAGGAAATCAGCTATATCCACGCCGAAGGTTATGCTTCGGGTGAGCTGAAGCACGGACCGATCGCCCTGATCGACAAGAATATGCCTGTGGTGGTCATGGCCCCGCGCGACGCCGTGTTCGACAAAACGGTGTCGAACATGCAAGAGGTGATGGCGCGCAAGGGCAAGGTCATTCTGGTCTCGGACGATGACGGGATTGCCGAGGCTGAAGATGGCGTCTGGAGCATCATCCGGATGCCGCATGTCCACCCCAGCCTGGCGCCGATCCTCTACTCGGTCCCGGCGCAACTGCTGGCCTATCACACGGCGGTGGCCAAAGGCACGGATGTAGACCAGCCGCGCAACCTGGCAAAATCGGTTACAGTGGAGTGAGACATGGCCAAGCAATTTCCGGAACTGGACGACGGGCAGCGTAAATTCATCGAAGAACAGCACATGTTCTTCGTCGGCACTGCGGCACCCAACGGACGGGTCAACATCTCGCCCAAGGGCATGGATTCGCTGCGCGTTCTTGGCCCGAACCGGATTGCCTGGATGAACCTGACCGGCAGCGGCAACGAAACCGCCGGTCATCTGCTTGAAGCGAACCGCATGACGCTGATGTGGTGTTCGTTCACGACCCGCCCCATGATCCTGAGAACGTATGGCACCGCGCGCACGCTGCATGTGGGGGATGAGGGCTGGGATGAATTGGCTGGCCTGTTCCCCGATCACCGTAGTGCGCGTCAGATCTATGATCTGGATATCGATGTGGTCCAGACTTCGTGCGGCTATGCCGTGCCGTTCATGGAATATCAGTCCGAACGCGACACGATGCAGAAATGGGTCGATGGCAAGTCCGACGAGCAGATCCAATCCTACTGGGTTGAAAAGAACCATCAGACCATTGATGGCAAACCCACGCGCACCCGACCCTGAGTTTATTGATGATTGAAGCCTATCTGGACCAGATCAAAGCCCATTCCGATCCCGAGCGCGCCGAACAAATGGCGGCCTACCACAAGGCCGACCGCCCCCATCTGGGCGTGGCAAACCCGATCCTGAATGATCTGACCAAAACCTGGCGACAGGAGTTGGATTTGGCAGCGCGCGTCGAACTCGCAGATGCGCTGTGGCAAACCAATATTCACGAAGGACGTCTTGCCGCCGCAAAACTGCTGACACAGGCGCGCATCCGACCGGATGATACCGTTTGGGACCTGCTGCAAAGCTGGTTGCCGGATTTTGATGCCTGGGCCGTGGCGGATCACGCCTGCATGGCGATGCAAAAGCGCCTGTCAGCCGACCCTTCGCGGCTGGATCAGGTGGAAAGCTGGACAAAATCGGACCACATGTGGACCAGGCGCGCGGCGCTGGTGGCGACCCTGCCCTGGACCAAACAGAACCACCCCAAACCGGAAGACCTGCAACGCCGAGACCGCATTCTGGGCTGGGCTGCAGGCTATGTGCCCGACCGCGACTGGTTCATCCAAAAAGCCGTCGCTTGGTGGCTGCGCGAATTGTCCAAGCACGACCCGGACCGGGTCATCGCCTTTTTGAAAACACGCGGCGACGCGATGAAGCCATTTGCGCGAAAAGAGGCCGGCAAGTATTTGAAAGGTCAGTTGGAATAAACTTCCAGCTCAACCAGTTCATCAAATGGCAGCAGCAGGGCCCGCATCGCATCCAGCGAAAGGCGGCTGCCGCCCCCGGTTGGCCCGGATGCCGGAATCAGCGTGATATAGGCCTGCGCGCCCGTCCGCGGTACAACCACGCGCCCGGTGAATTCAGTCTCCACTAAAGACGTTTCCAGCCAACGGCCGGGTGTTGTGGGGTCTCCCAGACCGGCAATCGTGGTTTTTGGACCAACCCAACCAGTGGCGGCTACCGCGACAGGCTGCGGCTCGACCACCTCTTCTACAACGGCGGGTTCTGCCTCTTCAGGGGGCTTGTCACCACCAAAGACACGATCGGTGGTCGACCGCACGGTGTCACATCCCGCTACCAGAACACAAAAAGCCAAAAGCGCATATCTCATGACGCAAACCTAACCCCCTGCGTGCATCTGTTCCAGCGCAAAGCGCAGTTCGCCCTTGTCGGAGGGCGGTTGCAGCTTTACCTATGTCGCATGACAGCTCCGCTTATCGACCCGTTCGCACGTGCCATCACCTATCTCCGCGTTTCCGTTACGGATCGCTGCGATTTCCGCTGTGTCTATTGCATGTCCGAGGACATGACCTTTCTGCCAAAGAAAGACCTGCTGACACTGGAAGAACTTGACCGCATGTGCTCGACCTTTGTGAACATGGGCGTGGAAAAGCTGCGCATTACTGGCGGCGAGCCACTGGTGCGCCGCAATATCATGACGTTTTTCAATTCGATGACCCGTCATCTAGACAGCGGCGCCCTGAAAGAGCTGACGCTGACCACCAATGGCTCGCAACTGCACAGATTTGCCGATGATCTCTACGCTGCCGGTGTTCGTCGCGTGAACGTATCGCTGGATACGCTGGACGAAGACAAATTTGCCAAGGTCACCCGTTGGGGACGCCTCAAGCAGGTGCTGAACGGGATCGACGCCGCGCAGAAAGCGGGTCTGCGGGTAAAGATCAATGCGGTCGCCTTGAAAGGGTTCAATGAACCCGAATTGCCAAAGATCACCGAATGGTGTGCCGAGCGTGACATGGATCTGACCTGGATTGAGGTCATGCCCATGGGTGATATAGGAAACGAAGACCGCCTGGACCAATACTGGTCTCTCGAAGATGTGCGCAAGGAATATGAAAACCACTATTCCGTGACGGATCTGGCCGAACGTACCGGTGGACCTGCGCGTTATGTACGGCTTGAGGATACGGGCCAGAAAATCGGCTTTATCACACCGCTGTCGCATAACTTCTGCGAAAGCTGCAACCGCGTGCGCCTGACCTGCACCGGTGAGCTGTACATGTGCCTTGGGCAAGAGGATATGGCCGACCTGCGCGCGCCGCTGCGCGATCATCCCGACAGTGATAAATCATTGGAAGAGGCAATCAGGTCCGCGATCACCCTCAAGCCCAAAGGGCATGATTTCGACTATTCCCGTCAGGCGGTCGACGGCCAGATGAGCCGCCACATGAGCCACACGGGCGGCTAAAGTGCCAAACAACCCCGACCAGCCAACGCTGCTGTACAAGCTGTATTGCGGCCTGACTTCCGTTGCCGCCCCGCTGGCATGGCGCACGGTTCGCAACAAGCTGCGGGCGGCGGGCGTTCCGGAAACGCGCCAGCAGGAACGCCTTGGCCACGCCACGCAAACCCGCCCGGATGGGCAGCTGATCTGGTTCCACGCCGCCAGCGTTGGCGAAACTCTGTCGGTCATCAGTCTCATCAAGCGTCTGGGCGAACGCCTGCCCAAGGCTGAGTTTCTGATTACCTCCGGAACCCCAACTTCGGCCGCGCTGATCGAAAAACGAATGCCACCGCGCGCACGCCACCAATACCCACCACTGGACACAGCCGGACCGGTGAAGCGGTTTTTGGATCACTGGCACCCGGACGCCGGTGTCTTCGTCGAAAGTGAAATCTGGCCGCGCCTAATTGTCGAAGCATCCCGGCGCGAGGTTCCGCTGGCGCTGCTCAACGCGCGCCTTTCGGATCGCTCGGTCGATGGGTGGAAGAAGCGACCCCAAACCGCGCGATTTATTCTGGACCATTTTACACTGTTCCTAACCCAGAATGACAAGACGGCAGCAAATCTAGTCGACATGGGCGCACGCTCCGATCGGGTACAGCCCGGCACCAACCTCAAGGCGATGTCGGACCCGCTGCCGGTCGATCAGACAACGCTGGGCGATATCCGCGCTCAGATCGCCGACCGCCCGGTCTGGATCGCCAGTTCGACCCATGCAGGTGAGGAGGAAACGGTTCTGGACGCGCATGCCAAGCTGTTGCAGCGCTGGCCCGATCTGCTGCTCCTGCTGATCCCCCGGCATCCCGAACGACGGTCAGAGGTTGCAAGTCTGCTGGAGTCCGCCGGACAGTCCGCTGCTTTCCGAACCAAGGGCAACAAGATCGCGCCTCAGACTCAAGTTTACGTCGCTGACACACTGGGCGAAACCGGCACATGGTACGCATTGTGCCCTATTGTGTTCCTGGGCGGCTCGCTCAAGGAAATCGGCGGTCACAACCCGTTTGAGCCCGCACAGGCCGGTGCCGCTGTGATCACTGGTCCGGGGTACTTCAATTTTTCTGAAACCTTCGCGCCACTAATCGAAAGCGGTGGCGCGGCCGAGGTCAACTCCGCCCCGCAACTCGCGGATGCCGTTGCAAATTTGTTGTCAGACGACACCGCGCTGGACAAAGCGCAGGCTGGTGCGAAATCCTGCGTAAATCTCCAGAAATCCGCGTTGGACGATGTGATCAACACCTTGTGCGAGACACTCAACCTCGCCTGACGCAGTAAGGGTCCACCTTCAAGCCAAAAATAACCCGGTGAGCGCGAGGGGCTGGTCCCTCGCGCTCACCACCTCTTTATCAGGCCGCGGGCATCCGTTGTTCCACGATCCCGGCCCACCAACTGCATCCAGCCGGAATCGCCTCGTCGTTAAAATTGTATTCGGGATGATGCACAGCCGCTGTATCGCCATTGCCAACCAGGATGTACGCTCCGGGCCGTTCTTCCAACATAAAGGCAAAGTCTTCACCGCCCATGATCAAGGGCGCTTCGTCACAGTTTCCAGACACCGAGCGCGCGACATCCGCTGCAAAATCGGTCTGCTCGTCGCTGTTTACCATCACCGGATAACCCCGGTAATAGGTCACATCGGCCGCGCCGCCAAAGGTGGTGGCGATACCTGCGCAGATTTCCTGAACGCGCTTCTCAGCCAAGTCGCGCATTTCCTTGCTCATCGTACGCACGGTCCCTTTGATCTTCACTGATTGGGGGATCACATTGAACGCGTTTGACGACGTCTCAAACGACGTGACCGAGACCACAAGGCGATCAATCGGGTCAGCATTGCGCGATGCAATGGTTTGCAGCGCCAATACGGCCTGGGCAGCCATCACGGTGGTGTCGACCGTTTCATGCGGCTTGGCGGCGTGCCCGCCTTTGCCTTCGAAAGTGATGTCGAACTGATCTGTAGCCGCAAAAAAGGCCCCAGGCCGAATGGCGAAGCTGCCCACCGGGCGGCCGGGCCAATTGTGCATGCCGTAGACCTCTTGAATGCCCCAGCGGTCCATCATGCCGTCTTCGCACATCTCGCGCCCACCGCCGCCGCCTTCTTCGGCGGGTTGGAAGATCACAATCACAGTGCCGTCAAAATTGCGCGTCTCGGACAGGTATTTCGCGGCCCCTAACAGCATCGCCGTATGCCCGTCATGGCCGCAAGCGTGCATCGCGCCATCGGTTTTTGAGGCATAGTCCAACCCCGTCGCTTCGTGGATCGGCAGCGCATCCATATCCGCCCGCAACCCGATCACTTTGCCGCTTGTGTCCGTCTTGCCCTTGATCACGCCGACAACTCCGGTACGGCCGATACCTGTCACCACTTCATCACAGCCAAAGTCCCGCAACCTGTCGGCGACCAAAGCACTGGTGCGGTGGGTTTCGAACAGGATTTCCGGGTTTTCATGAATATCGCGTCGCCACTCGGTGATTTCACCCTGCAACTCAGCGAACCGGTTTTTGATCGGCATGTTGGTCTCCTAACTGTTGGTTTTCCGGCCTGCTGCTCCGCCATGACCCGCCATGACTTCAATCTGTTTCGGCAGGTCGCAACGAACCCGCTAACAGGACAATGAATACGGCCAGCGGCAACAGCGCCGTGAATGCTATGCGCAATGTAAGCATCTCTGCGAGAAACCCAATAAGCGGCGGGCCAATCAACAGGCCTCCGTACCCCAGCGTGGCGACGCTGGCGATCGCCTGCCCCGGTGGCACATTGGGATCACTTGCCGCCCGGCTGAACGCCAACGGCATGATCACCGCGTATCCGACCCCCATCATCGCAAAACCTGCCAATGCCAGCCCTGCCTCGGCAGCGGACACAACACAGAACACACCCAAAGCGGCGCAAGCCCCACCAAATCGCGCTGTTGCCACCGGTCCAAACCGCGCAATGACAAACCCGCCTGCCAAGCGGAAAGCAACCATGGCTACCGAGAATACCGCATAGCCCAATGCCGCAATGCTTTCGGCGGCGTCGGTCACGTCCCGTAGGAAAATCGCACTCCAATCCGCCACTGCACCTTCCCCCAAAGCTCCGCACAGAGCGGTGAAGCCCACAAGGATCAAAGCGCCTGAAGGTAATGCGAAAACCTTGCCTCCGGACACGGCCGCGCGGCGCGATGTCCAGCGTACCCATGACAATGCCAATGCCAGCCCAACGACGATCCCGCCCGCCAGCAAAAAGTGTTGGATCACTGTCAGCCCCATCTGCACCGCTGCAAATCCGCTGAGGGCGCCCAACCCTGCCCCAAGGCTCCACATCGCGTGGAATGATGACATCACGGGCTTCTTGTACGCCTGCTCAACCTCCGCCGCCCAGGCGTTCATCGCCACATCCATCGAGCCGTGGAAAGCCCCGAATACAAACAAGAAAGCCGCAAGCGACCAGAAACTACCCGCGAGAGCCAGAAGGATCAACGAAACCGTATAGAGAACGGCAATGTACCGCGTCAGAACCACCGCGCCGAACCTGTCGGTCAACCGGCCTGTGATCGGAAATGAACACACTGCGCCCGCCGCCATGAACAACAGGCCATATCCCAGTGTCTCATGCGTCAGGTCAAGTTTGTCCCGGACCGCTGGAATGCGCGATGCCCAGATGCCGAACAATGCGCCATTCAATATGAACATGGCGGCCACGGCCCGCCACGCCGACACGATTCCAATCACAGAGAATTCCTCGACCCAAGTGTCAAACGCGTTTGTTGTACAACTCGCAGGTCCAAAGGCAAATACGGATCTACTCCAACCGCTTTCGAATCCTGCGAACGGCAAACCATACCGCCAAGACAACCGGAATCGTCACTGCTGCGCTTAACATCCCTTTACTGATCCCGGCACCCGTCAGGGGGTAGAGCAGATAGCTGACCAGCGATACGGCGTAATAGCTGATCGCGACCACGGAAAGCCCCTCGACCGTGTGCTGCAGACGCAGTGCCAGATCCGCGCGGCGATCCATGCTTTCCAACAGGGCCTGGTTCTGTGCGCTTCGCTCAACATCTACGCGGGTTCGCAGCAGTTCCCCTGCACGGATGGCCCGATCTGAAAGAGCTTGCAGGCGACGTTCCGTGGATTTCACCGTACGGATCGCCGGGTCGTATCGGCGCATCATAAAGTCCGCAAAGTTCTGACCGCCTTCAAAACGCTCTTCGCGCAGGACCTCAATCCGCTGATTTACGATGGCCTCATAGGCACCCGTGGCTCCGAACCGGAACGAACACTGCGCCGCCAAAGTTTCCAGTTCAATCGAGGTCGACAGCAAGTCCTGAAGCAACTCGTCGGGCTGGGCAGAATTGTCGGTCATTTGCCCCATCAGGCGCGTCAGCTTTTCATCCAGCTTTCCGATACGAGGCATCAGTTGTTTGACCCGCGCAAAACCCAGCATAGACATTGCCTTGTAGGTCTCGATCTCACACAAACGCTGGACGATCCGTCCCGTCCTGCGCCGACCGGTTCCATTCGCGACAAACAGCGCAAACCGCATGTGCCCTGCCGGATCGATACGAAAATCACTTGCACAAACAGCTGCGTCATCCAGCACCCGAGCAACAGCCAGGCTTTCTGGTTCGAACCATTCCAGCAGCTTGGATTTGATCACCTCGTCGCCTTCGCGTTCGACAACACGCACCATGGCCGACGTGACCCTCTGACCGGGGCTGGCCATCAACCAGTCGGGGGGAAAAACCTCAAAATCAGCCGGGTTGAACGCACGCTCGCTGACGTTCTGGGCGATGGCCGTATAGGTCACGAACTCGGTATGTTGCTCCCACTTCAACCAATGGCGGCCGATTTGTCCGGCATAGTGTGTGGCGTCCGGCTGCGGATGCTGCGCCCCGTGGCGGTCGAGAAGATCGATCAGGTGATCCAGATCTTCGCGGCGATCCCGTGCGACGGCGGCAACAGATTTCTTGATCGCAAGAAAGACCACTGTACAGGGCATTGCCGCCACCGGAAACGGACGGGCGTGCAATTCATTAGCCAGCGCATAGCGCAGCGGATGGTCATCTATCGGCGTCATCTTGGGCTCCGTTTCGTCCGAGGCACTATACGACACCTATAAAATTCATCAATTCTCTTTTTATTTCATATACTTAGAAGGATACTACGGTATACAAACCCGCTATCTCATTGATTTGGCTGCCACAGCTCGATCGGGTTGCCCTCAGGGTCATGGATGCGCGCGAACTTGCCAACCTCACTGTCCCACTCTGCGTTAGTTTCAACCTTGATCCCTGCGGCTTCAAGCTGTGCAATCATGGTGGCCAGATCATCGACACGAAAATTGATCATCCACTGCTGCTCGGATCTTCCGAAGTACGCGGTGTCCTGCGCAAAGGGTGCGAAGACTGTGTAACCCTCGCGCTGTTTCCATGGCTCTGGGACATAGTGATTTACGCCCAGGTGCTTTTCATACCACGCGCTCAAGGCCTCGGGATCACGAGCGCGAAAGAACACGCCGCCTATGCCGTTCACTTTTTCCATCGGGCACCTCCTTTTCAATTCAGGATACACCAAAAACAGAAAAGGCGCCCACTGGGGCGCCTTTCCGATAGTTATCCTGACCCGGCTTATTCGATCATAGGCAGTAGTTTGTCGAGGCTTGCCTTTGCATCGCCATAGAACATGCGGGTGTTTTCTTTGAAGAACAGCGGGTTTTCGATGCCCGAGTACCCGGTGCCCTGGCCGCGTTTGGACACGAAGACCTGCTTGGCCTTCCAGCATTCCAGAACCGGCATGCCGGCGATGGGGCTGTTCGGGTCTTCCTGCGCCGCTGGGTTCACGATGTCGTTCGAGCCGATGACGATGGCCACATCCGTTTCGGGGAAGTCGTCGTTGATCTCGTCCATTTCCAGCACGATGTCGTATGGCACCTTTGCCTCGGCCAGCAGCACGTTCATGTGGCCAGGCAGACGACCCGCAACCGGGTGGATCGCAAAGCGCACATTCTTGCCCTGTGCCCGCAGCTTGCGGACCAGTTCGCTGACCGATTGCTGTGCCTGCGCCACCGCCATGCCGTAGCCGGGGATGATGACAACGCTGTCAGCGTCGTTCAAGGCCGCAGCCACACCGTCGGCTTCGATGGCGATCTGCTCGCCCTCAACCGCCATCTGTTCACCCTGTGGGCCGCCAAAGCCGCCCAGGATCACACTGACAAAGTGACGGTTCATCGCCTTGCACATGATGTAGGACAGGATCGCACCCGACGAGCCCACCAGCGCGCCAACCACGATCAGCAGGTCGTTGCCGAGGCTGAAGCCGATTGCCGCAGCTGCCCAGCCCGAGTAGCTGTTCAGCATCGACACAACCACCGGCATGTCGGCGCCGCCGATGCCCATGATCAGGTGATAGCCGATGAACAGCGCTGCCAGCGTCATCAGGAACAGCGGGAAGAAGCCGCCCGATGCAGTGTACCAGATCAGACAGATCAACGAGAGACCCGCCGCTGCCGCGTTCAACGCATGACCGCCTGGCAGCTTGGTTGCCGCAGACGTCACCTTGCCCGCCAGCTTGCCATAAGCCACGACCGAGCCGGTAAAGGTGATCGCACCGATGAAGACGCCCAGGAACAGTTCGACATGCAGGATCGACAATTCCGCCGGGGTTTTCTTGGCGATCAGTTTGGCAAATCCTCCGAGACCCGTGTACAGAACTTCTTTCGATGCATCCGAGACCGCCATCACCTCGGCGACGTTCAGAACTTCAAAATGCGCGTTGTATCCGACGAACACAGCCGCCAGACCGACCAGCGAGTGCATCGCGGCCACCAGCTGCGGCATCTCGGTCATCTGCACGCGCTGTGCGACGTACTGACCGATCAGACCACCGCCCGCGATCAACAGCAGCGACAGCAGCCACAGACCGGAACCGGGGCCGACCAGCGTGGCGAAGACCGCCAGCGCCATACCGACGATGCCATACCAGACCGCGCGCTTGGCGCTTTCCTGGTTCGACAGGCCGCCGAGCGAAAGGATGAACAGAACAGCCGCAACAACGTAGGCGGCAGTAGTGAAGCCAAATTCCATGTGCCCGGCCTCCTTAAGATTTCTGGAACATGGCGAGCATGCGCCGGGTTACGAGGAAGCCGCCGAAGATGTTGATCCCGGCCATGAAGATGGACAGCGCCGCCAGCAGAATGACCAGGATCGACCCCGATCCGATCTGCATCACAGCCCCAACGATGATGATCGACGAGATCGCGTTGGTGATCGCCATCAGCGGTGTGTGCAGGCTGTGCGCGACGCCCCAGATCACCTGGAAGCCCACAAAAATGGCCAGCACAAAGACGATGAAGTGCTGCATGAAGCTGGCCGGAGCGATCAGCCCCACCAGCAGCATCAGCGCGCCACCGACACCCAGCAGGGTGAACTGCTGCTTGGTCTGCGCCTTGAAGGCCGCAATTTCCTGCGCCTTTTTCTCTTCCGGGGTCAGTTCCTTGACTTCCGGTTTCTTCTGAGCCGCGATCGCCTGCACTTTAGGCGGCGGCGGCGGGAAGGTGATGTCGCCTTCAAATGTCACAGTCGCACCGCGGATCACGTCATCTTCCATGTCGTGATTGATCTGACCGTCCTTTTCAGGCGTCAGGTCGGTCATCATGTGACGGATATTGGTCGCGTACAAAGACGAGGACTGCGCCGCCATCCGGCTGGGGAAGTCGGTATAGCCGATGATGGTCACGCCATTGTCGGTCACGATCTTCTCATCCGCCACGGTCAGCTTGCAGTTGCCGCCCTTTTCCGCCGCAAGGTCAACAATGACCGAGCCCGGCTTCATCGCCTCAACCATATCCTTGGTCCAAAGCTCGGGCGCTTCGCGGTTCGGGATCAGCGCGGTGGTGATCACGATGTCTATCTCGGGTGCCAGCTCGCGGAACTTGGCCAGCTGCGCCTCGCGGAATTCCTCGGATTGAACGCTGGCATAACCGCCGGTGGCGGCACCGTCCTGCTGATCCTCACTGAAATCCAGATAGACGAACTCGGCCCCCATCGATTCGACCTGTTCGGCCACTTCGGGGCGCACGTCGAACGCGTAAGTGATCGCGCCCAGAGAGGTCGAGGTGCCGATGGCCGCCAGGCCAGCCACACCGGCCCCAACGATCAGCACCTTCGCAGGCGGAACCTTACCGGCAGCCGTCACCTGACCGGTGAAAAAACGGCCAAAGTTGTTGCCCGCCTCGATCACCGCGCGGTAACCGGCGATATTGGCCATCGACGACAGCGCGTCCATCTTCTGCGCGCGGCTGATCCGCGGCACCATTTCCATGGCGATGACATTGGCACCCTTGGCCTTGGCCGCTTCCATCCCCTCTTCGTTCCCCGCAGGGTTGAAGAAGGAAATCAACGTCTTACCCTTGGTCAGACGCTTCAGCTCAGCCTCGTTCGGTTGACGCACCTTGGCAACAATGTCGGCCTGCTTCCACAGCGACGCAGCCGTCTTGACGACCTCAACCCCCGCTGCCTCATACGACGCATCCGAAAACCCGGCCGCAGCACCAGCACCCTTCTCAATCAGACACTCATAGCCCAATTTCTGAAGCTGCAACGCTGACTCCGGCGTCATCCCAACACGGTTCTCACCGTCATAATTCTCTCTCGGTGTGCCTATCTTCACTGGCAGTCCCCCTAATTTTCACTCTGACCGAGCGGGTGGTCGGTATTGTTTGTTAAGCAAAGGTGTATCCTGCGCAACATTATTTCGCAAGCGCAGCATATTTACGTTGTGTCATTACCACATCACTTCATATCCATCGGCGGGTTTGGCGTTCATATCGGGCAAAGTCGGCGCGAAAAGTTCTGCGTAAACGGTCCTCTTCGGGCATGATGAAACGACGTTCCAAAAGCCACACGAAAATCGGAATCAGAACCAGTGATGCAACCGCATCAAACCTTAGTATCAGGCCGGACAAGATCAGCACATCGCCAACGTATATGGGGTTTCGGCTACGCTTAAATATCCCCGATTGCACCAGCGATGTCGGCGTTTCATGCGGGATAATCGTGGTGCGATGACGGCGAAATTCGGCTGCGGCCAGAACGATCATGATGACACCGCCACCGATCAGCACGCCGCTGAGCAAATCAACAAACCCATTGTCGAGCGACAGCCCCATCGGCATATGCCGCGCCTGCAGCCATGCCAGCACCGCAAAGCCCAGCAACCACACCGGAGGGACGTCGATTTTTCGCATGTCAGGCAGTCTTTCATATCCGGGCGGGACAAAATGTCGCTTTTGTCCGATGACCTACCGCTTTTCGCTGGGAAAAGCAAAATCACAGTTGGTCGCAGCCGTGCAATCGGCTCGCGTCCGGACATGGTTGCAGAGAGGTCCTTCGATGATGGACAGCTGCTTTTGGATCAGATAGCCATTTTGCATCAACAATTGCCCACACAATGATGAGAAAACGATGACCGACTTTGCCGCGACCAAAGCCATGTTCAACCTTCCCCAAGGCGTCGTTTATTTGGACGGCAACTCGCTTGGACCGCTTCCCCGAGCGGCCGGAGTTCGGGTTAATGACATGATGGTTCAGGAATGGGGGCAGATGCTGATCACCGGCTGGAACAAGGCCGGTTGGATGGCATTGCCGTCCAGTTTGGGTGATCGTGTCGGGCGGCTTATTGGCGCTGAACCCGGTAGTGTCGTTACCGGCGACACTCTGTCGATCAAAGTCTATCAGGCCGTCGCCTCGGCGCTGGAACTGTGCCCGGATCGCAAGGTCGTTCTGTCAGACAGCGGTAATTTCCCATCCGATTTATATATGGTGGATGGCCTGCTGCGCTCGCTCGGGCCGGAATATGAATTGCGCGTTGTCGCGCCAGAAGATGTCGCGGCCAATGTGACCGAAGATGTCGCCGTTCTGATGCTGACCGAGGTAGATTATCGCTCGGGCCGGATGCATGACATGAAGGCACTGACGGAACTGGCCCATGCAAACGGCACTATTACGGTTTGGGACCTGGCCCATTCAGCTGGTGCAATTCCCGTCGATCTGGCGGGGTGTAATGCAGATTTCGCGGTTGGCTGTACCTACAAATACCTGAATGGTGGCCCCGGAGCGCCCGCATTCATCTATGTCTCCCCACGTCTGACGGATCAGGTACGCCCCGCATTGTCTGGGTGGTTGGGCCACGAAGCGCCTTTTGCCTTTGATCTGGATTACCGCGCCGGAAATGGCATCGAGAGAATGCGCGTCGGAACCCCTCCTATCCTTCAGATGACTGCCTTGTCGGCTGCGATGGACATTTGGGATATGGCCGACATACGGGACGTCCGAGCCAAGTCAACTGAGCTAACAGAGCTGTTCATCAAACGGGTCGAAGCCACCTGCCCCGACCTGCAACTGGCAAGCCCACGCAATCCCGCCCAGCGCGGCAGTCAGGTGTCTTTCCGATTTGCCGATGGCTATGCCGCTATGCAGGCCCTGATTGCGCGCGGCGTGATCGGGGACTTCCGGGCGCCTGACATCATGCGGTTTGGCTTTACGCCGCTATACATAGATGAACAGGATGTGGAAAACGCGGCCGAAATCCTGACCGATATCATGCAGAACCGGCTGTGGGACGCGCCAGAATACAAGGTGCGCCAGCATGTTACCTGACCTCTAACCCAGCTCCTATCAGTGCGGCAAACTGGGCAACACGCGTTTCGTATTCCTCTGCGCCAATGGCGCTTGCCTTCAGCCCCTTAAGAGTAGCCGTTATCGTTTTGCCCGTCTCGTCGGCATCCGCCAGTAATCTGACGCGCCCGGCTTTATGTTCGCGTGTCAACCACTCGGAATACAGTCGGGCCAATTCAGCCTCGCCTTGCGAAATGATATCTGACGACATGGACTTGGTCGCATCCAGCATTTCAAGCCCGTGGGGCGATGCAAGGATCATTGCCATCCCCTCGGTTTGCGCTTGAACGGCATCCTTCAACACGTCCGAAACCGAACCCGACACAGTCAGCGCCGCAGCGACGGCGGCGATCTTCTCGGCATAGTAATGCTCGGTCAGGCTGGTGACGATCGCTTCTTTGTTCTTGAAATGCAGATAAACGGCCGGCCGGGACATCCTCGCGCCCCGCGCTATGTCATCCATTGAGGTTTTTCGGAATCCATAGGTGGCGAAGGCCTGAAAGGCTGAGTTCAGGATCGCCTGCTGCCGTGAGTCTTCTGCTGCATCTGCCATTCTTAAACTCGTGACATTTTCTGTTTATTTTGTCAATTGACATACTGACATTTTCCACCAATTATGTCAGAAACCAGCCACAGCTACGAGAGGTGCGCCATGGCGACCGACTTGAAGATCAACGGAAACCAACACCAAATCGACCTTCCCGATGACGTACCCCTTCTTTGGGTTCTGCGTGATGAAGTCGGACTGACGGGCACCAAATTCGGCTGCGGCGTTGCTGCCTGCGGGGCGTGCACAGTGCACATTGATGGCGAAGCAGTTCGGTCATGCCAGGTTGCGCTGTCAGATGTCTGGGGGGATGTTACCACGATTGAAGGGATTGGCACGCCGGACGCGATGGCTGCAATTCAACAGGCCTGGGTGGATCATCAGGTAGCGCAATGTGGTTACTGCCAGTCAGGCCAGATCATGCAGGCTGCCGCTCTATTGGCAGAAAACCCTGCACCTTCAGACACAGAAATCGATGATGCCATGCAAGGCAGCCTGTGTCGCTGTGGCACCTACCCCCGCATCCGCGCAGCTATCCACGACGCTGCATCCAAGCTGAAGGAGGCATAAACGATGGCATCCGTTGGAAAAATCCTCCGTCGTACCTTCTTGATCGGCTCAGCAGCGATTGCCGGGGGCGTGGCCTTTGGCGCTTACTACGTCAGCCGCCCGGCCGCCAATCCGCTGAAACCAGCAGAGGGCGAAACCGCACTCAGCCCCTTTGTTCTAATCGACCAGCAAGGCGTCACTCTATTCGCCCCGCGAGCCGAGATGGGACAGGGCGTGATGACCACGTGGGCGGCATTGATCGCCGAAGAGCTGGACGTGGAACTGGACCAGATCCGCGTTTTACATGGGCCAGCGGCTGCGGCCTACTATAACTCGGCACTTGTTGGTGAAGGGTTGCCGAACAAGGGCTATGACATCTCTGACTTCCAGCACAATCTCGGTGAGGCTCTGGGCGTTCTTGGCCGAACGCTGAGCTTGCAGGTCACTGGCGGGTCGACTTCGATGAAGGACGGGTTCGAGCGTATGCGCGAGGCCGGAGCGACCGCACGCGAAACGTTGAAGCAGGCGGCAGCCGATCGGCTGGGCGTGGATCGTTCCGAACTGAAAACCGAAAAAGGCGCAGTGATTGCGCCTGATGGAACTCGCATTCCGTACACCGAACTGGCGGAAGCCGCGGGTCAGATCGAACCTCCGCAGGTCGAGCTGCGTGATCCGTCCAACTGGCGTTTGCTCGGGCGGAACCTGCCGCGCGTTGATGTGGTCGGAAAATCCACCGGAACAGCCGAATTCGGCATTGATGTGCGCCCCGAGGGTCTGAAATTTGCCTCGGTCCGCATCAATCCCAAACTGGGCGGCGAGATGAAGGGCTTTGATGCCAGCGCAGCCGAGCAGATGTCGGGCGTGGAAAAGGTGGTTGATCTGGGCAATGGCGTGGCTGTGATTGCCAGCAACACGTGGCTGGCCATTCAGGCGGTCGAGGCAATTGACGTGGACTGGGGCGATGCGCCCTACCCACCGGAAACCGACGCTGTATTTGCGGAAATCGCAAAGGCTTTCGACGCGTCACCCAATTCGACCATGCGCGATGACGGCGACGTTGACACTCTGCCCGACGGCGCCACCGAGGTCACGGCCGAATATACGGTGCCCTATCTGGCCCATTCCACGATGGAGCCGATGAACGCCACCGCGCTGTTCACAGGCTCGGCGCTGGAACTGTGGTGCGGCAATCAGGCACCGACACTTATTCAGATACGCGCGGCCAATACCGCCAACCTGGATAAAGAGGCCGTTCAGATCCACACCACCTATCTGGGCGGAGGGTTTGGCCGCCGGGGTGAGCTGGACTTTGGCGAGATCGCCACAAAGGTCGCGATGGCCATGCCAGGCGTCCCCGTCCAGACCACCTGGAGCCGTGAAGAGGATATGCGCCACGACTATTACCGCCCTGGCGCGATGGCCCGCATGCGTGGCGCAGTGAAAGACGGTCAGGCCGTTCTGATTGACGGCAAGGTCGCGGCGCAATCCTGCACACAACAAGCAGTTCAGCGCTATACGGGCATACCGGGCGGAGGCCCCGACAAGGTTTTGGTCGAAGGATTCTTTAACCAACCTTACGCGGTGCCCAACTATCGCATGAGCGGGCACATCGCCGATCTGGATATTCCCGTCGGCTTCTGGCGCTCGGTCGGGAACAGCCACAATGGATTCTTCCACGAGACATTCATGGACGAGATGGCCCATGCCGCAGGTCGTGACCCGCTGGAGTTCCGATTGGAATTGGCCAAGGCCGAGCACGCACCATCGGCAGGCTGCCTACAGGCCGTGAAAGAGATGTCCGGCTGGACCGGAGAAACCCCTGACGGTGTCGGCCGCGGTGTGGCGATGACCTATAGCTTTGGCACGCCGGTCGCTCAGGTGATTGAGGTCGTCGACGAGGATGGCACCATCCGTATCGCCAAAGCCTGGATCGCCTGTGACGTCGGTCTGGCACTGGACCCCGGCACAGTCGAGGCGCAGATGTTCGGTGGCATGATCTATGGCCTGTCGGCGGCCGTGATGGGTGAGATCACATTCTCGGACGGTGAGGTCGAGCAGTACAACTTCCCCGAATACGACGCTCTTCGGATGCACAATGCGCCGGTGACCGAAGTAAAAATTCTGGAAACCAACCACCACATGGGTGGCGTTGGCGAACCGGGGACACCACCGTCCATGCCGGCCCTTGGCAATGCCCTTTTTGACCTGACGGGTGAGCGCGCACGCACCCTGCCTATGATCAATCAGTTCAATCTGCTGGTTTGATCGCGCTGCGCCGGTCCGGACCCTCTCTCTCGGATCGGCGCAGGACTTAAGCGGATTGTTGGACCAACGCCCTATCCGAACCGGTTGCCCATGCATGTACAGCAGCACCGAACGCCTTGAATAAAGGGCGGGACACCGGATCATTTTCAGCATCCCATTCCGGGTGCCATTGCACTGACAACGTGAATCCGGGCGCGTCCTGAATGTATATCGCCTCGGGCGTTCCATCGGGGGCTTGACCATCAATCACTACCCGACGCCCAACCGATTTGATCCCCTGCCCGTGCAACGTGTTCGTCATCACTTCGGTCGCGCCCATCAGGCGGTGGAATACACCGCCCTCGTTTAGCGCAACGACATGACGCAGGGCAAATTTCTCTTCCAGAGTCCCATCGGGCGGCATGCGGTGGTTCATCCGACCCGGCAGTTCGCGGATTTCCGGGTACAGTGTCCCGCCCATCGCCACGTTGACTTCTTGGAACCCTCGGCAGATGCCAAAGAAGGGCTGGCCACGCTCCACACAGGCGCGCACCAGCGGCAATGTGATCGCGTCGCGCGCCCGGTCAAATTCACCATGGGCCTCAGTTGCGGGCTCGCCGTATTCTTCAGGGTGAACGTTCGGGCGCCCGCCAGTCAGCAGAAATCCGTCACAGACCTCTAGCAGCTCATCAACCGAGACATAGCGCGGATCGGCTGGGATCAGCAGCGGCAGACAGTCCGACACATTGGCAACCGCGTCCGAGTTCATCGTGCCACCGGCATGGGTCGGATATTGATCATTCATCAAATACGAGTTGCCGATGATACCGACGACGGGTCGAGACATGCTGCGTTCCTGCGTTTTCTGTTTGCTTTCCAAAAACTATCGACCGCAAGAACAGCGCGCAATAGCACAGGCCCTGCGTGTCAGCGCAAGCTCTTGTTCAACTGTGCACATGATGGATTATGAACGCGCTTTGTCTGGTACCTTGGCCATTGCCCGTTTTTGTGGCGTTGCACGAACATCGCATTGGGTCGAAGAGCCCAAAAGGCTCTCCGCCAGTCATCAGGTTCAGATCTCGCCAATCAGGCCAGCGGTTTCGATCCCAGCCAATGCCGCTGCGGCATCATTGTCGGACGTATCGCCGGTTACGCCGACCGCACCGATCACCGCGCCCTTTTTGTCGCGCAGCAACACACCACCCGGAACCGGCACGACCTGCCCACCATAGACGCCATTCACAGCTGCCATGAAATAGGCCTGCGCTTCGGCCCGCTGCATCTGCGCGGTGCCAGCCATGCCCAACATCACTGCGCCATAGGCCTTGCCATGCGCAATCGCGAACCGGCCCGGGGCCGCGTCGTCTTCGCGTTCGAAAGCGATCACGTGACCGCCTGCATCAAGAACGACGACAGAAAGGGGTTTCAGCTCCAATTCATGCCCCTTCTCAAGGGTCTTTCGGATGATGGTGCGGGCTTTGCGGAGGGAAACTCCCATGTCGTGTCCTATCGTTCCTGATGGTTTAAAGGCTGGCTTTCAGTTCCAGACGGCGGGCATGCAGGACCGGCTCGGTATAACCCGAGGGTTGCACACGTCCCTTGAAGACCAGATCACAGGCCGCTTGGAAAGCAATTCCGTCGAAACCGGGTGCCAACGGGCGATAGTCTGCGTCATTTTCGTTCTGGCGATCCACCACAGCGGCCATTTTTTGCATCGCAGCCATGACTTGCCCTTCCGAAACAACATCATGGTGCAACCAGTTGGCCAGCGCCTGAGATGAAATCCGGCAGGTCGCGCGATCCTCCATCAGACCGACATCGTTGATATCCGGCACTTTCGAACAGCCAACCCCCTGATCAACCCAGCGCACCACGTATCCAAGAATGCCCTGCGCGTTGTTCTCGATCTCGCGGGCGATCTCGTCTTCGCTGAGGTTTCGACCGCCCAGCAGCGGAATGGTCAGCAAATCCCCCAGCGTCCCCCGTGCGCCACCGGCAGCCAGTTCATCTTGACGCGCCAGTACGTCGATCTTGTGATAGTGCGTCGCGTGCAGTGTCGCGGCCGTCGGCGACGGCACCCAGGCACAGGTCGCGCCGGATTTCGGGTGGCCGATCTTCTGCTCCAGCATGTCGCCCATCCGGTCGGGCATAGCCCACATGCCTTTACCAATCTGCGCCTTGCCCTTCAGGCCGCAGGCCAACCCAATATCTACGTTGCGATCTTCATAAGACGCAATCCAGGGCGTGTTCTTGATGTCGCCCTTGGGCAGCATTGGCCCGGCTTCGATCGAGGTGTGAATCTCATCCCCGGTCCGGTCAAGAAAACCGGTGTTGATAAAGGCCACCCGCGATTTCGCAGCGCGGATGCATTCCTTGAGGTTGACCGACGTGCGGCGTTCTTCATCCATGATGCCCAGCTTCACGGTATTGCGCGGCAGGCCAAGGATGTCTTCGACCATGTCAAAAATCTCGACCGAGAACGCGACTTCTGCCGGTCCGTGCATCTTGGGCTTGACCACATAGACCGAGCCTTGGACCGAATTGCCACCTTCACGCTTGAGGTCGTGCATGGCGATCAGCGTCGTGCAGAGCGCATCCATCAACCCTTCGCCGATCTCATTGCCCTGTTCATCCAAAACGGCAGGGTTTGTCATCAAATGCCCGACGTTGCGGATCAGCATAAGCGAACGACCCTTCAGGCTGCCTGTCCCACCGGATGCTGTGGTAAAGCTCAGGTCCTGGGCCAGTTTACGGGTAAAGGTCTTGCCACCCTTCGCGACCTCTTCCGTCAGGTCGCCCTTCATCAGACCCAGCCAATTGCCATAGGCAACAACCTTGTCCTCGGCATCGACACACGCAACCGAGTCCTCGCAATCCATGATCGTGGACAGGGCGGATTCCAGCCTGACATCTGCGATACCTGCGGGGTCAGCAGCGCCGATAAGCGTCGATCTGTCGATCACGATTTCAGCATGTAGGCCATTTTTCTCAAGAAAAACTGACGTGGGCTCAGCAGGGTTGCCAATATAACCAACGAAACGCCCTTTTCCGTGCGCCTCGGAACCATAAATATTGGCTCGTTCGCCATCATCCAAGGTCACGATAAGCCGCTCATCTTCAACAGAAAAACCAACAACACTTGACCAGTCATCTATGGCTGGAGTTGCAAAATAGCCAAGGTGGTTTTTGACCCAAGCAATCACACGCGCTCCACGCGCCGCGTCGTAGTCGCCAGCCGCGGGCAAATCACCCAAAGCGTCCGTTCCATAAAGCGCGTCATACAGACTGCCCCAACGTGCATTGGCTGCGTTCAGTGCAAATCGCGCATTGGTAATCGGAACAACAAGCTGCGGTCCGGGGATCGAGGCGATCTCGGGGTCGACATTGGCGGTTTCAATCTGGAAATCCGCACCTTCCTCAACCAGATAGCCGATCTCGTGCAGGAAGGCCTGATAGGCCTCGGCGTCGTGGTCCTGCCCTTGACGCTCAAGATGCCATGCATCGACCTTGCCCTGAATGTCCTGCCGCTTGGCCAGAAAGGCGCGGTTCTTGGGGCCAAGCTCGGCGACCATGCGCGCCAGACCATCCCAGAAGGCATCTGCTGTGACACCGGTTCCCGGCAGGGCTTGGCCTTCGATGAACTCGGCCAGAACCGTATCCACCTGCAATCCGCTGCGCGCCTGTCTGCTGCTCATTTTGTTTCTCCCGGGAATGTGCACGACTGTATGCCGTCAGCATTTAGGACGAAAGTTTCCGATAGGCAACGTGCGCCGCAGCGTCGCGGTCAAAAAAACTTACCAAAATCAATTTGTGGGACATTCCGGCGCGCGGATCGCACCGCTTGCAGCCAACCGCCACAGCCCATACGTTCGCGCAAACACAAAATCACGCGAGGCCCCTGATGCGCGACGCTGCCCCAACGACGATCTATCTGAAAGACTACACACCCTTTGGTTATCTGGTGGACAGCGTGCACCTGACGTTCGACCTCGCCGCCCACGCAACCCGCGTCACCTCTCGCATTGCATTTCGCCCGAACCCGGAGGCCAGCGATAAGACGTTCTTCCTGCACGGCGAAGACCTCAAGCTGATCCGCGCATCCATCGACGGTGCGAATATCACCCCCGAGATTACCGACAAGGGCCTGACCGTTGCCGCCCCCGACGCGCCATTTATCTGGGAGGCCGAGGTTGAGATCGATCCCGGCAACAACACCGCCCTCGAAGGGCTATATATGTCGAACGGCATGTACTGCACCCAGTGCGAGGCGGAAGGGTTTCGCAAGATCACCTTCTACCCCGACCGCCCCGATGTAATGTCCACCTTTACCGTGCGCATCAACGGCGACCTTCCTGTACTGCTGTCCAACGGCAACCCCTCGGGCAAAGGTGAAGGCTGGGCAGAATGGACCGACCCGTGGCCCAAACCCGCTTACCTGTTCGCGCTGGTCGCGGGCGAGCTGATCGCCCATCCCGGCCAGTTCACCACCATGTCGGGTCGCGATGTGGAGCTGAACCTCTGGGTCCGTCCCGGCGATGAAGGTAAATGCGATTTCGGTATGGAAGCCCTGAAGAAATCCATGAAGTGGGACGAAGACGTCTATGGTCGGGAATACGACCTAGACGTGTTCAACATCGTGGCCGTAGACGATTTCAACATGGGTGCGATGGAGAACAAGGGGCTGAACATCTTCAACTCATCTGCTGTTCTGGCCAGCCCTGAAACCTCGACCGACGCCAATTTTGAACGGATCGAAGCGATCATCGCGCATGAGTATTTCCACAACTGGACCGGCAACCGGATCACCTGCCGCGACTGGTTCCAACTGTGCCTGAAAGAAGGCCTCACTGTTTTCCGGGATGCGCAGTTTACGTCAGATTTGCGCTCGGCCCCGGTGAAACGGATTGAGGACGCCATCGACCTGCGCGCGCGGCAGTTCCCCGAAGATAACGGGCCCTTGTCGCATCCCGTCCGGCCCGAGAGTTTTCAGGAAATCAACAACTTCTACACCGCGACCGTCTACGAAAAAGGTGCCGAGGTCATCGGCATGCTGAAACGTTTGGTTGGTGATGAGGCCTACACCAAGGCTTTGGATTTGTATTTCGATCGTCACGATGGGCAGGCCTGCACCATTGAAGACTGGATCAAGGTGTTTGAGGACACCACCGACCGCGATCTGAGCCAGTTCAAGCGCTGGTACAGCCAATCTGGCACGCCGCGTGTGACAGTGACCGAAGATTGGAATGACGGCACATATACGCTGACATTGGCGCAGCACACCGAAGAAACACCTGGGCAATCCGAAAAGCTGCCGCAAGTGATCCCCGTCGCTGTAGGTCTGCTTGGCCAAAACGGGGACGAGGTGCGCGCAACCGAGATTCTGGAACTGACCGAAGCGGAACAAAGCTTCCAGTTTACCGGGCTGGCGGCAAAACCTGTTGCATCGATCCTGCGAGATTTCTCGGCCCCTGTGATCCTTGAGCACGATCACACTGACGCCGAACGCGCCTTCCTTCTGGCCCACGACACCGATCCTTTCAATCGGTGGCAGGCGGGACGGTCTTTGGCGCAGGACACGCTGTTGCGCATGATCCTGGAAGACGCAACGCCGGGTGCGGATTACCTGGACGGGGTGTTGGCCGTTCTCCGCGACGGCGATTTGGACCCGGCGTATCGCGCCCTGATGCTGGGTCTGCCTTCGCAATCCGAGCTGGCGGCCGCGTTGTCCGACCGGGGCGAAACACCTGACCCGATGGCGATCTGGACAGCGGTAGAGACACTGCGGCAGGCAACAGCCCAGCACGTCCAGGACCTGCTACCGCGTTTGCACAGCGAAACCTTGATCGAGGCAACATACAGTCCCGATGCAGACCAAGCCGGCAAACGTTCGCTTGGCAATGCCGCACTGGCCCTAACATCCCGGCTTGATGGTGCGGCAATGGCGGCCGAGCAATACGCGGCGGCTGGCAACATGACACAGCAGCTAAGCGCGCTGTCCTGCCTGCTGCGCGCAGGCAAAGGCGAGGCCGAACTTTCTGCGTTCTACGAACAATGGCAGCACGACCGCCTGGTGATGGACAAATGGTTTGCCCTTCAGGTCGGGATGGCCTCGCCGGCGGCCACGGCAGACATCGCCCGCACCCTGACCGAGCACGCCGATTTCAACTGGAAAAACCCCAACCGGTTCCGGGCGGTGATGGGTGCGCTGGCGATGAACCACGCCGGTTTCCACCGCGCAGATGGTGCGGGTTATGCGTTGCTGGCCGACTGGCTGATCAAACTGGACCCTGTCAACCCGCAGACCACGGCGCGGATGTGTTCGGCCTTCCAGACCTGGAAACGCTATGACGCGGACCGTCAGGACCTGATCCGCGCACAGCTGACCCGCATCGCAGAAACGCCTGACCTGTCACGCGACACGACCGAAATGGTCTCACGCATTCTCAACGCATGACGGAATTTGAATTTACGCGTCAGAACCGGGCACCGCGCACTGTTGGTGTTCTGATCTGCGTCTATGCGGCCTTGTTGGCACTTGTAATCCTGTTCGACGCGGCATGGTGGCTGGTGGTGCTGTTGGCGTTGCCTACGTTACCGGCCATTTGGGATATTACTCAGAACACCAGCGCAGGGCTGGTTCTTGATCAGAACAAACTGAGCTGGTTTACCGGCACCCGTGAGGCCGAAATTGATCGTTCGGACATTGATTATATCCGCTTCGACACGCGTTGGGATTTCTCGGTGCGCGTTTCATTGGTTCTGACATCCGGCAAGCGGATTCGGCTGCCTGATGAGTCGTCTCCACACCACAGGGACTTCGAACAGGTCCTGCAACAGGCTGGTTTTCGAATTGAACGTCATCACTTCGTCGCATTTTGAAACAATAGGTTCATTTTTGAAAAATTAGAGGCAAATATTAACCAGTCCCCTTCAAAGACCTTGAATTTGACACCGATTGCGGCAAAGCTCTTACCCTCAAGTTTCTGGTTTGTTTGTTTCGAGTGCCGCCATGTTCTGGTTTTTGAGGGACCGTTGGTCCCGTTCCCGATCTTCTACTACTCATCCCGCTGCATCCGGCGCGTATTTCGCTGACCCGGCTGTTTCGCCCGTGTTGCCGGACCAAGGGCAACTGAACATACCATTGGCTGATGTTCAGGCCCAGGATGAGATTGGGCGCAGCTCGATAGAAAAAGGCCGTTTCCTGGCCAGGCAGGATCGCTGGGCAGAATTGTCCGACCTGATGCGCAAAGCAGACGACGCACGGGACACTGCACCCGACGGAATGCCCGTCGCCGAATTGCTGGCGTTTGGGGCACGAGCCGATGTGGTTCTGGCCGCAGAGCACGCGCTGTCTGACGCCAAAGCGCTATCAGAATTTGATGTCATGAACGGCATTTCCGAATTGGAAGACGAGATGCGCGCGCACTCGGGCGACCCGATGATCGCCTTGGTTGTCGCTTTGGCCCACATTGACATGGCATGGGCATGGCGCGGGACAACGAACGAAGCAACCCTTCCCTCGCTGCACCAATCCCGCTGCGCCGCCCATTTCGATCGGGCAGCTGCAATCCTTCCCGATTGTCGCGAGGCCGCAGCGGAGAGCCCCATTGTCGCCTCGGCTGGCTGCGCAATTTTGGCGGGTCAGCGTAGAGCAAACACACGGGTAGCGGATGAATACGAGCGGTTGATCAAGCTCGACCCGATGAACCATCGACACATGCGCGCGATGGGCACTCACCTGCTGCCGCGCTGGTTCGGAAGCTATGGCGAGCTTGAGGTCCAGGCGCTTCGTATGGCGGCCCAGACCCGGGACATCTGGGGGGCCGGAGGCTATACTTGGGTTCAGTTCGATGCAATTGCACTGGACGAAGAGGCCTGCGCGCGTCTGGATGTCGATTTCTTCCTGGAAGGCATGCACGATATTCTGCGCCTTCGCCCTGACCAGCAAACCGTCAACATGCTGTCGGCATACTGTGCCATCACGATCCAGAACGGCGCTGGCCAGTGCGACAAGGCTGATCTGGTGCGCAGCCAGATACACCAGGCTGCAAACTGGCTGATCCGCGACTACCTGACCGAATTGCACCCGTTGATTTGGGCCCATGCAGCAAATGGGTTCAACAACAGTGTTCGGATCAATTCACCTGAACGGTTTGCGGCCCGCGGGCAACGCGATGCTCTGCGTGCAATTGGCGATCTGTTCCGTGATGAGCTGCGCAGCGGATTGGATGTGACCTTTACTCCGACGGGTTTGCGCCTATCCGGGCACTGATTCCCCCTTGCCCCTAGGCCGTGCCGGGCCTAATACGCAGGCTTAGACTTCTGCGGAAATGAGGCGCGCCATGCTCGACCTGACATACGAAATGCCCAAACCCAAAACCATTGCCGGGGCCAAGCACGATTGGGAACTGGTCATCGGGATGGAGGTGCATGCGCAGGTCTCGTCCAATGCCAAGCTGTTCTCGGGCGCATCGACCCAATTCGGGGCTGAGCCGAACTCGAATGTTGCATTCGTGGACGCCGCGATGCCGGGAATGCTGCCGGTGATCAATGAATATTGTGTTGAACAGGCGGTACGAACCGGTCTGGGCCTGAAGGCGGATATCAACCTGGTATCGGCCTTTGACCGCAAGAATTATTTCTATCCCGACCTGCCGCAGGGTTACCAGATTTCTCAGCTGTACCAGCCCATCGTGGGCGAAGGTGAAGTGCTGGTGGAAATGGGCGACGGCACAGCACGCATGGTGCGGATTGAACGCATCCACATGGAACAGGACGCAGGCAAATCGATCCATGACATGGACCCGCATATGTCCTTTGTCGACCTAAACCGGACCGGTGTTTGCCTGATGGAGATCGTCAGCCGCCCCGATATTCGCGGCCCCGAAGAGGCGGCAGCCTACATCGCCAAGATGCGCCAGATTCTGCGTTATCTGGGCACCTGCGATGGCAACATGCAAAACGGCAACTTGCGGGCGGACGTCAATGTTTCGATCTGTCTACCCGGTGCCTATGAAAAGTATCAGGAAACGCAGGACTTCTCGCATCTGGGCACCCGTTGCGAAATCAAGAATATGAACTCGATGCGCTTTATTCAGCAAGCGATCGAAGTCGAAGCGCGTCGTCAGATTGCCATCGTTGAAGGTGGCGGCAAGGTCGATCAGGAAACCCGGCTATATGACCCGGACAAGGGCGAAACACGGTCGATGCGGTCCAAGGAAGAGGCGCATGACTATCGCTACTTCCCTGACCCAGATCTGCTGCCGTTGGAGATTGAGCAGGCATGGGTGGACGACATCGCCGCCAAACTGCCCGAACTGCCCGACGACAAGAAGGCGCGGTTTATCAGCGAGTTCGGCCTGACGGATTATGACGCATCTGTTCTGACAGCCGAGGTGGAATCGGCTGCCTATTTCGAAGAGGTCGCCAAAGGCCGCAACGGCAAGTTGGCCGCAAACTGGGTCATCAACGAACTGTTTGGTCGCCTGAAGAAAGAAGACCACAGCATCACCGACTCGCCGGTTTCGCCTGCGCAGTTGGGCGGGATCATCGATCTGATCGCCTCAGATGCCATTTCTGGCAAGATCGCCAAGGATCTGTTCGAGATTGTCTACACCGAAGGCGGCGACCCGGCACAGATCGTTGAAGAACGCGGCATGAAACAGGTCACCGACACCGGTGCCATCGAAACTGCGCTGGATGAAATCATCGCGGCCAACCCATCGCAGGTCGAAAAAGCCAAGGTGAACCCCAAACTGGCAGGCTGGTTTGTTGGTCAGGTCATGAAGGCAACTGGCGGCAAGGCGAACCCCAAAGCCGTCAATGAGTTGGTCAGCAAAAAGCTGAGCTCGTAAACCTTTCGGTTCAAGAAACTGCAACGGAGTGGTCCGTGCATCTGGCGCGGACCACTCCGGCCCCGCGCGCGGGGCGCAACAGACAAAACAGAATTTGCCCAATGGGCGATGATGACTGTTCGAAACCCGACAACATGTTAGATTGCCAGGGATCGGCAACCAGGAAAATCTGATGCAGCGCTACGAATACAAAGTTGTCCCCGCCCCGCAGAAAGGCACCAAGGCCAAGGGCGTCAAAACTGCCGAAGGGCGGTTTGCAGTGTCGATCGAACAGATCCTGAATCAGATGGGGCAGGATGGCTGGGAATACCAGCGTGCGGAACTTCTGCCCAGCGAGGAACGCGCTGGCCTGACCAGTTCCACCGTGAACTGGCGCAACGTTCTGGTGTTTCGGCGTGAGATTGCAGCTGAATTTTCTTCGGAGCGTGAGGCGGTTGAGGACAGCGACGATGCCCCCGTGGCTCAGCCGGTGCCTGGACCAGAAGAAGTGCAGGCCCCTGCACCGATTTCAGAAGAGGTCAAAGATCCGCCATTGACCCTGAAGCCAACAGACCTGTCCGAAAAGGACAAAGAGCAGACCTAAGCGGTCTGCTCGGGTTTTCATAGCCTGCAGCTGAATTTTACTCGGCTGCGCTTGCTGCTTGGCTCAGATCCTGCGCCAGCATCAGTGCATTTCCGTCCGGGTCGTAGAACGTTGCGGTGCTGACCATGCCCTCGATCGTTTCAGTCGCCCCATCGAACCTGACGCCCGAGGATTCGAGCGCCTGACGCGCCGTCGCAATATCCGACACCCCGAACACCGGCACCGTATTGCCAGGCGCAGGCTCGGCCTGTTCACCCAGGCCCAAGGTCACACCGTCGGTTTTGGTCTTCATCTCGCTCCAACCGGCCTCGTCAATATGGTGGATCAGCTCAAACCCCAGCTTGGCCTGATACCATTCGGCACTGACATGCCTGTCTTGCACGGACATGGCGAGCGTGATCGTGTTTTCCAGTGAAACGAGTGGCATTGAACTATCCTTTTGGCGAAAATTAAAGTAACTATACTTTATGGACATAACGATTCTTGTCAAGCTTACATCCCGCGCCTGGTCCCTGAACATTCTGGCGTTGATGCATGAAGGCACGCCGGGACGACAGGCACCGCTACTGGCTGCGACAAGCGCCGGCAGAACCGCTTTTGCACAAAGCCTTGACCATTTGATTCAATTGGGTTTTCTGGAACGGAATCCCGGCCACGGTCATCCGTTGCGTCCCGAGTTTCGATTGACCCAAACGGGTGAAACTGCGGCCGAAATCGCCAGCCGAATCGTGAATGCCGTGCCAGATGACGCTGATTTCGCGTTACTCAGACGCAGTTGGACGGCACCTATTCTGGCGTTGACCGACAGGCCCCAACGGTTCTCGACCCTCAAATCCGGTCTGATCACGATTTCCGATCGCGCACTTTCGACGTCGCTTCATCGCCTGGAAAAGCAAGAGTGGATACAGCGAGACATTGATGCGACGCACCGGCTGCCTTTTCCCACCTATCGCGCGGTGAATCAGGGAATCGCGGTTAACAGGGCCATTTCTCTGGTCGCCTAGGCACCGACCAAAGGGCCTGTTCAGGTATCAATATCCAGCGCCAGCGCATGAATGCGGGGCACGATGTCACCCAGTGCCTTATGTACGGCCCGGTGGCGGGCGACGCGTGATTGACCCTGAAAAGCGCTGGCACGAATACGGACGTTGAAATGGCTTTCGCCGCCCTCTTGAAACCCGGCGTGTCCTCGGTGGCTTTCGCTGTCATCCACGACTTCCAGCTCACGCGGTTCAAAGGCTGCCATCAGGCAGGTTCGGATCTCGTCGGTAACAGTCATTTTTTTGCTCACGGGCGAAAATTTTACCGCCCCCCTCTTCTACTTTCGGCTGCTTAGACTAAACTGCTGCCTCCGAGTCGAAAAGATGCGTTCTTAAGGATGAGCACATGGTGAAGTCAGACCCCTTCGGATTTGATATGTCCGTATCCACTTCGAAGAAAAAGAACCCGCGCGGGCGTCGCGGAATGTCGGGCGCGTCTGAAACCTCGACGCGTATCTGCGATCACGAAGGTTGCGAAGAACCGGGCAAGTTCCGTGCACCCAAGGCCCCTGACGTTCTGGACGACTTTTTCTGGTTCTGCCAGCAGCACGTTCGCGAATACAACAACAAATGGAACTTCTTTGACGGCACCACCGAGGCCGAGCTGAACGCCCAGCGCTCCAAGGACAAAGTGTGGGAGCGCGAAACAAAGCCAATGGGCGATCCCGAAGCGCGCGCATGGGCGCGTCTGGGCATCGAAGACCCGCATCAGGTACTTGGCGCAAACAGCACCCAAAACAAAGGGCGCACGTCAGGTGGTGGCGGTCGTCGCCTGCCCCCCACGGAACGCCGCGCGATCGAAATTCTGGAAGCCAACGACAGCTGGACCAAGGCCGAGGTGCGCAAAGCGTACAAAAAGCTGATCAAGGTGCTGCACCCTGACATGAACGGCGGCGACCGTTCCCAGGAAGAGCAGTTGCAAGAGGTCGTCTGGGCGTGGGATCAGATCAAGGACAGCCGGAACTTTAGGTAGTCGTCTTATCGACGACCGTACATGCGCAAAAGCGCCTCTGTTTCGGGGCGCTTTAGGCACCGCACGCGAGTTTGTTCCAAAGTGGGTTTAAGGCTGAAACGATCCGGGAATAGCATACCAAGCTCCTCGACATCTTCGCGATCGAATGACAAAAGCGCCATGTCGCCCAGAAACAAGCTTTCTGTCGGCAAACCATGCGAAATCAGTATCGCATGGCGATCACAGGCAACGTGGAAATACGTCACGGCCTCATCGGGCCGCACTTGTCGAATTGTTTTGTCATTGACCAAATGAATTGCCGCAGCAAAAACTCTGGGCTCTCCAAACAGCAATTCGGCGCGCCACCCTTCGAGAACAATCCTATGCTGTGGGGACACGTATAAATCACGATCAGGCAAACCGTCCCCGATTGCCCCTTTCTGGATGCAAACAGGGCGCAATCGCGGGTTTCGCTGCAACGCTTCCGCGCTCATGGTCTTTTTGCCAATCCAAAGGATAGGCAACAGCGCACCGCTGGAAACGCGAACTTTGTCCCCAACCGACAGTTCTTCGACAGGGCGAGGGCCTTTTTCGGTTTCTATCAAAGTGCCCTTTACGAAACATGGCACTGTTCCGGCAGGAAGGTCGACTGTCACACTGAGAGAGGCATTGTTACCATTTCCCGGATTTCCCGTCGTCGCGCGTATTAGAACCGTGAGTTGCGTATTCGGGGGAATGTCTGCCCCCTCAGTAAGCTCAACGGTCAGAACTCCGCTCGGTGAAATCGAAACAGTGTAGTCGGAAGGATCCAATCCACCATTGCCAGTTACGGTCACGCTCCACGTCACAGCTTTGGTCGCGGTATACTGCTCCGCAACCGAGCTCGACCCACTGGGGATCGAGATAGAAGTCGGACCTGAGATTACTAACGACATTTTTACCTACACTCTTAAAAACAAAATCGGGAACCGCTTTTGCACAATCATATATGCATATTTAACTCATCATATCTTACTATTGCAATGTTAATGCTTCACGGGACTGCGTGGCGGCGTTCTGGACCCAAAATTCGTGCTGTCCAAGATTTGAAAGATTAGCTCGAGACATTGGACGCAACGTCGATAAGGCCAGTTTCAAAGAAACATCCGCCTAAGTACCTACCAGCACGGCTTTCCCTTGCCCTTGCCCGCAATATGTTGCACCACACACGAGTTCAAACCCGGCAACGCGGGGCAAAGGATAAGGACAAGGCGAATGGCTGACGGATCGATCGACGTAAACGCAAAACCCACCGAAGAAATTTCGGTCCGTGACGTGTTCGGTATTGAAACCGACATGGCGATCAAGGGCTTTGCTGACCGCAGTGACCGCGTACCCGCGATCGACCCGACCTACAAGTTTGACCCGGAAACCACACTGGCCATTCTGGCAGGCTTTTCCCACAATCGTCGTGTGATGATCCAAGGCTATCACGGCACAGGCAAATCGACCCATATCGAACAGGTCGCAGCCCGCCTGAACTGGCCCGCCGTGCGTGTGAACCTCGACAGCCACATCAGCCGGATCGACCTGATCGGCAAGGACGCCATCAAACTGCGTGACGGCAAACAGGTCACCGAGTTCCACGAGGGTATCCTGCCCTGGGCGTTGCGCAATCCTGTCGCCATCGTGTTCGATGAATACGACGCGGGCCGTGCCGACGTGATGTTCGTGATCCAACGTGTGCTGGAACACGACGGCAAGTTGACCCTGCTGGACCAGAACGAGATCATCACGCCGAATCCCAATTTCCGCCTGTTCGCCACGGCAAACACTGTGGGCCTGGGCGATACAACTGGCCTCTATCACGGCACGCAACAGATTAACCAGGCTCAGATGGACCGCTGGTCGCTGGTCTCGACGCTGAACTACCTCAGCCATGATGCCGAAACGATGATCGTTCTGTCCAAGGCGCCGCACTACAATACCGAGAAAGGCCGCAAGACCGTCAGCCAGATGGTCACTGTTGCCGACCTGACCCGGACCGCCTTCATGAACGGTGACCTGTCCACAGTTATGAGCCCTCGGACCGTTATCAACTGGGCCCAAAACGCCGAGATTTTCCGTGATGTGGGTTACGCTTTCCGCCTGTCCTTCCTGAACAAGTGTGATGAGCTTGAGCGCCAGACAGTGGCCGAGTTCTATCAACGTTGTTTTGATGAGGAACTGCCGGAAAGTGCAGCGAGCGTAAGCTTGGGGTGAAAGCCTTTTTTGTCATAGCATCGATCTGGGTCGTTTTTGATTCATTTTGGCTATTTGACAAAGTAGGTTGGAAAAAGTCGGCGCCTTCAGACATGACGGCGTCGCAATATGTTCACCTGATACGGCTGCGTTGGGAGTACGCAATACTTTTCCTAGCAGCAATGATCTGGAGTACGTTCATTGTCTAAACCTAACGACAACCCCGCCGATCCGTTCAAGAAGGCCTTGGCCGAGGCCACCAAGGTTATGGCCGACGATCCAGAGCTGTCTGTAAGCTATACGGTCGACCCCTCGGGGCTGTCGGGCGAGTCGATGCGTTTGCCGCAGGTCTCGCGCCGAATGACGCGAGAGGAGGTTCTGCTGGCGCGCGGAACGGCGGATGCCTTGGCATTGCAGCGCAAGTACCATGACGATGCGACGCACAACCGCTATGCGCCTCCGGGCGATATGGCGCGCGACTTGTATGAAGCGATGGAGGTCGCACGGTGTGAGGCGATGGGCGCGCGGGACATGCCCGGCACCGCTTCGAACATCGATGTAAAGATCGGGCACGAGGCACTGCGCCGCGGTTACGACCAGTGCAAGCAACCCGCAGATGCCCCCTTGTCGGTGGCCGCGGGTTATCTGATCCGCCACTTGGCAACCGGGCGCGACCTGCCGCCTGCAGCTGAGAACATCATGAACCTGTGGCGTGGCTTCATCGAAGAGCAGGCTGGTGGCACGCTGGAAAATTTGCAGGACATCCTTTCGGATCAGGCCGAATTCGCCAAGTTTGCCCGTCAGATGATCAAGGATCTGGGGTACGGCGATCAGTTGGGCGAAGACCCGGATGAGCTGGACGAAGATCAGGAAGATCAGGCTGAGGACGACGCCGAAGAACAGCCCGATCCCGACAGCACCGGTCAGGATGATCAGGACGAACAGGACGCCGACGCGACCCCTGAGCAAACTCAGGAAGAGCAGCAGGATCAGTCCCAGGCCCAGGTCTCGATGGACGAGATGGCCGAGGATGAGATGGGCGAAGAGGCCGAGATGCCCGAGGGCGAGGCACCGTTGGAGCCACCTGCCCCACCGCCAGCGTCCGAGGCCGACCCGGATTATAAGGTTTACCTTGGAACCTTTGACGAAGAGATCGCAGCCGAAGACCTGGCCGAGCCTGCCGAATTGGAACGGCTGCGCGCCTATCTGGATCAGCAGCTTGAGCCGCTTAAGGGTGCCGTCAGCCGTCTGGCGAACAAACTGCAGCGCCGTTTGCAGGCGCAACAGAACCGCTCTTGGGAGTTTGACCGCGAAGAAGGTATTCTAGATGCCGGGCGACTGGCGCGTGTTGTGGCCAACCCGACCACGCCGCTGAGTTTCAAGGTCGAGAAAGACACTGAGTTCCGCGATACGGTGGTGACACTGCTGCTGGATAACTCGGGCTCGATGCGCGGTCGTCCGATCTCGATCGCGGCGATCTGTGCCGATGTTCTGGCCCGGACGTTGGAACGTTGCAACGTGAAGGTCGAAATCCTTGGCTTTACTACGCGCGCTTGGAAAGGTGGCCAGGCACGTGAGGCATGGCTGAATGACGGTCGCCCGCAACAGCCGGGGCGTCTGAACGATCTGCGCCACATCATCTATAAAGGCGCGGATGCCCCGTGGCGTCGCGCGCGACCCAACTTGGGTTTGATGATGAAAGAAGGCCTGCTGAAAGAGAACATCGATGGTGAGGCCTTGGAATGGGCACACCGCCGGATGCTGGCGCGGCGTGAGCAACGCAAGATTCTGATGGTAATCTCGGACGGCGCGCCGGTTGATGATTCAACGCTCAGCGTTAACCCCGCGAATTACCTGGAGAAACATCTGCGCGACGTGATTGGGATGGTCGAAAAACGCAAGATGGTCGAGCTTTTGGCCATCGGCATCGGCCACGATGTGACCAGGTATTATGATCGCGCGGTAACGATCACAGATGTCGAACAGCTGGCAGGTGCGATGACTGAACAGTTGGCGGCATTGTTCGACAGCGACCCTCGGGCACGTGCACGCGTGATGGGGATGAAGAGGGCCAGCTGACGCTGGCCCTGCCTCCGGCAGAAGTATTTTTCAAAAGATGAAGGGGCAGCCCCCCGTTTGCGAGAGGTGTCACATGTTTCAATCCTTTGCAGTCACTGCGCGTCCGGAACAGGGACCGCCCAGGCTGGCCGCTTTGCGATCCCAGATGGCACAGGATGGGTTGGACGGTTTTCTGATCCCACGCGCAGATGCGCATCAGGGCGAGTATGTGGCCCCACGCGATGAACGTCTGGCATGGCTGACGGGTTTCACCGGGTCGGCCGGTTTCTGCGCAGTGCTGTCCGATATTGCCGGCGTTTTCATCGATGGCCGGTATCGCACGCAGGTCAAGGCTCAGGTTACGGCGGATTTCACGCCTGTGCCCTGGCCTGAAACCAGTTTGGGCGTGTGGCTTAAAGAACAGCTGCCCAACGGCGGCAAGGTTGGTTTTGATCCTTGGCTGCATGCAGCAGGGCAGATTACCAGTCTGAAGAAAGAGTTGAACGCAAGCGGCGTCGAACTTGTTCGTAGCGACAATCTGGTGGACAGGGTGTGGCCGGATCAACCGGACGCCCCGATGAACCCGGTCAAGGCGCACCCGATTGAGTTTGCAGGGGAAACAGCCACAAGCAAAATTGCGCGGGTGGCGGAGGATCTAAAACAGAACGGGTGTGATGCGGCCATCATTACATTGCCGGATTCGATCATGTGGCTGCTTAACATTCGTGGATCAGATATCGGGTACAACCCGGTAGCGCATGGGTTTGCCATTCTACACGTCGATGGTCGGGTTGATCTGTTCATGTCGGCGCAAAAACTGGCCGGGGTGTTAGATCACCTTATCGACCAAGTTCAGGTTCACGACCCTCGGTTTTTTCTGGATGCGGCCGCGGATTTGGGCGGCGCGGTTCAAGTCGATTTGGGAACCCTGCCGCATGCAGTTGCGGATGTGCTGGGTGACAAAATGATGGATGCAGGTGATCCCTGTGCCCTGCCCAAAGCTCGCAAGAACGCCGCCGAAATCGCAGGCAGCGCCGAGGCGCATCTTCGTGACGCGGTTGCTGTTATTGAAACCCTGTGCTGGTTGGACGCACAGACCCCGGGCACAGTGGCGGAAACGCAGGTGGTCACGCAGCTTGAGGAAAACCGCCGCCGGGATAACGCGCTACAGGATATCTCGTTCGACACGATTGCGGGCACCGGTCCCAACGGCGCGATCATGCATTACCGGGTGACCGAAGAAACCGACAGCCGGCTGGAGAATGGTCACTTGTTGGTTTTGGATAGCGGCGGTCAGTATCTGGATGGCACAACCGACATCACCCGCACCATTGCAATCGGAGAAGTGGGCGTTGAGGAAAAAGCCTGCTTTACCCGCGTGCTGAAAGGGATGATCGATCTGTCCATGCTGCGCTGGCCCGCCGGGCTGGCCGGACGAGACATTGAATGCATCGCACGCGCCCCCTTGTGGGCAGCGGGGCAGGATTTCAATCACGGGGTCGGCCACGGGGTCGGCGCATACCTGAGCGTCCACGAAGGGCCGCAGCGCTTGTCGAAGGTCAGCCATGTTCCGCTTGAGCCGGGGATGATCCTGTCAAACGAGCCGGGATATTATCGCGAAGGCGCATTCGGCATTCGCATCGAGAACCTTGTTGTGGTTCAAGATGCCCCTTCCTTGCCCACGGCGGACACCGAGCGTGCGATGCTGAACTGGCGGACGCTCACATACGTTCCAATTGACCGGCGGCTGATTGTAGTCGATATGCTTACGACAGAAGAACGCGCGTGGCTCAACGCATACCACCGCGACGTTGCGGAAAAAGTTCGTCCAAGGCTGGGCGACAACGCTCAACTGTGGTTGGATGCCGCAACTGCGCCGATCTGACACTGGACTGTCACATAAACCGGGCAGAGGAGTGATCCGTACTAAAGACGAGGGAAGAAGCAGAGATGACAGACATAACGATCCGCAAAGCAGCTGGTAAATGGAGCGTTCGTTCCGGGGGCGCCGTTCTCGGAGAGAGCATGAATGCGCTGGAGCTGCTGGAAGGTGATCTGGAGCCGGTGATCTATTTCCCTCGCGCCGATATCGGAATGGCATTTCTGGACCGTACAGAAAAGGTCACGCATTGCCCGCACAAAGGCGATGCAACGCATTTCTCAATCGTCAACAAATCATCGGTGACCGAAAACGCAGCGTGGAGCTATGAGGACCCGGTCGCCGCAATGGCCGAGATCAAGGGTTATGTCGCGTTTTACCGCGTCGATTCCGTTAAGGTCGAACAGATTTAAATCCCTCAGATGGCCTCTCTGACCCGCTCGGTCGCGGCCATGTCGTGACGCACACGCCCATAGGCCTGTGCCATGGATGCCAGTGATCTTAGGTGGGCTGCTGCCGTTCGTACGCGACCAAGAAATCCCTGGCCGGGCCTCCCTGGCATGGCCAGAATTTCGAACCCATTGCAAAATTTATCGTTTTTGGCATCGTGACAAAAAATATCTGTGAATTTTTTTGGATACGACTAACCGGCAAATTTCACGATAACATGCAAGCATATAGTCTTCGCAGGTAGCTCAACAGCGCGCTCGCAACTGACAAGGCTTGATCACGATCCAATCACGGGGCTGTTGCATGCATTTGAGGCATCAAGCGTGCACAATGCCACCAAACACCGCCCAGAGGATGCCATGTCACTTACCCGTCGCAGTTTCGCAGGATCATTGGGGGCCGCGCTCTTGTTGCCTAGCGCGTTGTCCGCGCAACAAGACCCCGTGCTTGATGCTGTGCGTTCCACACTGTCTGGAAGCAACGCAGAGTTTGAGCAAGGCATGGCCTTTCTCGTACAACGCGGCAACCCGGATGTGGTGCCTGCTTTGCTGACCGGTATGCGATACGCCAGACGTCGCAGCAGCGACATCGTGAAAGTCATGCAGACCCTGACTGGTGAGAATACCGGTCAAGACTGGTTTGAGTGGATGCTCTGGCAGGAAAAGAACCCGCAAATCGTGCCACACCCCTCGCTCATCCCGTTCAAGCGCGAGGTTCTTTTGGGAATTGATACGAATTTCGATGACTTCCTGAAACCAAAGTATTTGCAGCGCGACAAGATGAAGATCCGGCTTGAAGAGATCGCGTGGGGTGGTGTGAACAAGGACGGTATCCCATCGCTGGACAATCCGGCTCTGATCCCTGCCGCGCGTGCAGATTACCTTAAGGACGATGACCTGGTCTTTGGCGTTTCGATCAACGGGGACGAACGAGCTTACCCGCTGCGGATCATGGGCTGGCATGAAATGTTCAACGAGGTGATTGGCGGAGTTCCGGTGGCCTTAGCCTACTGTACACTGTGCGGATCCGGAATTCTGTTTGAAACGCAAGTGCCGGGTCGCAGCAAACCCCTGATCTTCGGCTCATCGGGGTTTCTGTACAGATCGAACAAACTGATGTTCGATCGTCAGACGCATTCCCTGTGGAACCAATACACCGGCAAGCCAGTCGTTGGCGCGCTTGTCGGCAGCGGTATCGAATTGAAACAACGCCCGGTGGTCATCACCACATGGCAAAGCTGGAAAACATCTCACCCCAAGACGAAGGTCCTTTCAATGAACACCGGTCACCGGCGGAATTATGGATCGGGTGTCGTGTATCGGGAGTATTTCGCTTCGTCCGAATTGATGTTTCCGGCGCTGGTCGATCAGTCCAGTCACAGACAGAAAGATTATGTTTTTGCCATCCGGCAATTTGGCGCGGCGCGAGCATGGCCCCTGGACGCGTTCGGCAAGAGCCGAGTAATCAACGACGCCATCGCCAACCGGCCGCTGGTGCTTATCGGAAACGACGAAAAGCGCGCAGTGCGCGCCTATGAACGCGCATCCCACAAGTTCGCTGCGTCTGGCGGCGATTTGGTGGACGAAACGGGTCAGAAGTGGACCATGACCGAAGAGGCGCTGGTTGGACCGGGAGGCGCGGAGTTGCCCCGGGTCGCAGGCCATATTTCGTACTGGTTTGCTTGGGACAACTACCTGGGCGATACCGCGACCGTGTATAAACGCTAAGAGTGCTCTTCAGCCGCAGTGGCAGCCAAGGCGCGGTTATACGCCTTCAGTGCATCGACGTGGTAAAGCGCTCCGACCGGGTTTTCACTACCATCCTCTTCGACAATCACCACCGGAATACAGGGGATGTCATCCCTGTCGAAATAGGGCATCGCTGCCTCTAGTGTAGCGCTAGCCTGAACACAAAGCCCCTGTTCGATCAATTCGACCGCCTGTTCTTTCGTGATCGAGCGCGGGTCGCCCAAGGGGCGCATGACTGCCCCGGTCCGCAGCATCGCCAGCAGATAGGCTTGCGGCCCGGCGGCCAGATGCACGTTGCGACGTTCCAGCTGGGTCAAGAAGAAGGACCGATCCACAAGACGCGAGGCCAGCGCTGTCGACATCGACACCGAAACCATCACAGCCAGGCCGATTTGCCAATCTCCGGTCAGTTCAAAGACGATCATCGTTGTCGAAATCGGCGCGCCCAGAACCGCGGCAGCAACGGCCCCCATTCCGGCAAAGGCATAAAGCGTATGCGTGCCCGACACATCCGGCAGCAGCCCGGTTGCGATCAGGCCGAAGGCCAGCCCGGTCAACGCCCCAATCATCAGCGATGGGGAAAACACCCCGCCGCCCATACGCCCGCCCATGGTGATCGCCACGGCAACCGTCTTGATCACCGCAAACAGGATGGCAAAACTCAGGGTCAGGTCACCTGCCAAAGCGCGGATCGTCGTTTCATACCCGACGCCGATGATATGCGGGAACCAGATCGCCAGCAGCCCCAGCATCGCACCTGAAACAGCTGGGCGCAGCCAGCCAGGCAAGGCAAGCCGGTTCTGGATATGGTTGCCGATATCTTCGGCAAAAAAGATCGACCGCATGAGCAGAAGCGAAACCAGGCCGCAGATCAGGCCAAGTAGCAGAAAGGCAGGCAGTTCCACGTAGAATTGCAGGGAACCGGGTGTATCCAGAACAAACTCGGTCACATCGCCATATTCCAGCCGGTTGATTACTGTCCCGGCAACCGAAGCAATCACGATTGGCGCAAATGCATGCACTGCAAAGTGACGCAGCACGACCTCAAGCGCGAACAGCGCACCTGCGATCGGTGAGTTAAAACTGGCCGAGACGGCGGCGGCGACAGCGCATCCCAACAGGTCGCGCCCGGTGATGCCATCAGCATGGATGCGGTTACTGACCCAGGTTGAGATCACACCAGCCATGTGCACGACCGGCCCCTCTCGGCCCGTGGACCCGCCTGTGCTGAGCGTGACGAGCGAGGCAAAGAAAGACGCGATACCCGCCTTGCTTTCCACGCGACCATCGGTCACCGCGGCCCCTTCGATGACGTCAGCGACGGATCGCACGCGTCCGTCGTCGGTGAACTTATTCAGGATCACGCCCACGATAAGCCCGCCGATGATGGGAATGATCAGGATCAGAAACCAAGGCAGCTTTTCCGCGTGGCTGTGCAAAAGCAAAATGTCATCCGTATCATAGACATAAGCCTGCAGCGACCGGATCGCCTTGCGAAATCCCAATGCCATGAAACCTGCCGCGATCCCGATCGCCAGCGCGATGAACCAGAATTGAATCTGGCTGGGCCCACGCCGCCGCATCACCCGCCAGGCGTCCTTTATCGCGGCCAGAGCCTGATTGAGCTGGTTGCGCAGAACGGTGCGGGTTGATTGGGTCATTTGCCCTCGGGGATCACGTCTTTCCCCTTAGTAAGCCACGGAGCGCCCTTATAAAAGTGGGATCGCGACGGATTGAATACGCGAAAGCGGCAGAATTGCCTCAGGCCTGCAAAAGGGCTCGGGCGGCAGCACGCGCCTCGTCCGTTATTGTGTCACCTGCGACCATACGGGCGATTTCATCCACGCGGTCGGGTTCGGCCAGCGGCACAACGGTCGACAGGGTCTGCCCGTCGGTGACGTGTTTTTGCACCCGCCAGTGATGCGCCGCGCGGGCCGCCACCTGCGGTGAGTGCGTCACAACCAGCACCTGCCCACCCTGTGCCAGCGACGCCAGACGCCGCCCGACCGCATCAGCAGTTGCGCCACCAACGCCCCGGTCGATCTCGTCAAAAATCATAGTGCGCGCGCTGTCATCACCGGCCAGACAGACCTTGAGCGCCAAAAGAAAACGACTGAGTTCACCGCCTGAGGCGATCTTGTTCAGCGGTCCCGAAGGCGCGCCGGGGTTGGTGGCAACCGTGAACGCCACAGCGTCAATCCCCTCGGGGCCCGGGTCTGCCACCGTGATTTCGGTTTGGAACACAGCGCGTTCCATCTTCAACGGGGCGAGTTCGGTCATCACGGCGGCATCGAGTTGCCCGGCGGCCTTTTGCCGCGCAGCACTCAGTTTGGCCGCTGCGTCGTCATAAGCCGCCTGTGCCGCGTCTACCGCCGCCCTCTGATCGGCCAGATCCGCATCGCCCGCGTCAAGCCGGTTCAGGCGGTCGCGCAAAGTGTCGGCGAAGGTGCCCAGATCATCTGGCACGACGTCATGTTTACGAGCCAGCGCACGAATAGCGAACAAGCGTTCTTCGGCCTGCTCCAACTCAGACGGGTTAAAGTCCAGTTTTTGCAGGCAGGCATCGACACCATCCTGCGCCTCACCCAACTCGATCAAGGCGCGTCCCAATGCGGCGATCGGCTCTTCCAATTGGCCGCCCGCACTATCCGACACCCCTTCGAGCCAGCGCACGGCGTCAGCCATCGCCCCCTCGGCCCCGTCCCCACCCAGCAGAGCGAAGGCACGGGCAACGTCATCGCGGATACGCTCGGCCCCCTGCATCATGCGACGACGGGCGTCGAGCTCGGCGTCCTCGCCCGGCTGCGGGTCCAGCTGATCCAGTTCGGATACCGAATGCCGCAAGAATTCCTCTTCTGCACGCATGGCTGCTAGGGCCGATTCCGTCTGCGCAAGAGCTTTGCGCGCACGTGACATCTCGGACCATGCTGACCGCACCTTTACTAGATAGGATTCTGCTCCGGCGTAATCATCCAGCATTGCCCGGTGACCTCGCGGGTTCAACAGGCCGCGATCATCGTGTTGACCATGCAGTTCGATCAGGGTCTCGGACAATGCCCGCAGCACCTCGCCCGAACAACGACGATCATTGACCCACGCGGTCTTACGCCCCTCGGCCGTATTCACCCGCCGCAGGATCAGCTCTTCTCCGTCGGGCAGGCCCGCTTCGGCCAGAATTGCATGTGCGGCGTGATCTTCGTTCAATTCGAACTCGGCCACGACTTCACCCTGAGCGGCGCCCTGACGGACCAGTTCTGCCCGACCACGCCAGCCCAGAACAAATCCCAGCGAATCCAGAAGAATCGACTTGCCCGCACCGGTTTCACCGGTCAACGCATTCAGGCCCGGCTGAAACGTCAGTTCCAGCCGATCGATGATCAGCATGTCACGGATATCGAGGGCGCGCAGCATCGGGTCTTAGCGTCCCACCCCATTGGCCATGGCGATTACAACCACTCACCTTTGACAGTCTGACGGTAGATCGTGCTGAGCCAGTTGTTGCCACGGCTCTTGAGATCCAATCCGCGTGACGTCAGCAGCGAATAGCCCGCATCGTACCATTCGGACGACTGATAGTTGTACCCCAGAATGGCCCCCGCCGACTGTGCCTCATCCACAAGACCCAGTGCCAGATAGGCTTCAATCAAGCGGTACAGAGCTTCGGCGGTGTGAGATGTGGTCTGGAAGTCTTCAACCACCACACGGAACCGGTTGATGGCTGCAGTATAATGGTCCTGGCGCAGATAATAGCGTCCAATTTCCATCTCTTTGCCAGCCAGGTGGTCAAAGGCCAGATCGAATTTCAGCACCGCAGAGGTCGCGTATTCGCTATCCGGGTAGACCTCGATCACGGTGCGCAGCGATTGCAACGCCTGAAAAGTCAGGCCCTGATCGCGCCCGACCTCGTCAATCTGGTCATAATAGCTGAGCGCCAGAAGATATTGGGCATAAGCCGCATCTTCGTCCGTCGGGTAAAAGTCGATGTACCGTTGTGCGGCGCCTCGGCTTTCTTCGTAGTTTTTGTCCGAGTGGTATGAGAATGCCTGCATGATCAGCGCACGCTTGGCCCAATCGGAATACGGATACAGACGTTCAACTTCTGAAAAATACCACGCCGCATCATCCGAACGATTCTGCGACAGCTCATATTCGCCGCGCGTGAATATCTGTTCAGGAGTGAACCCTTCCAGGTTCTGATTGCGGTCTGCGCCTTTTCCAGCGCATGCCGTCAAAACTGCTGTCAGAAGAATCGCGCTTGCGAACCTGACTGCCGCTTTGGTGCCAACCATTCCGCCTATCCTTGTCGTATTACTTGACGGGGTTAAGCCCCGATTTAGGCCAAGGTCTAGCACATAAAATTCCGGTGCAAAACGCCTTATGCGCCCGTTCGCAGAATTGTCGGAAGAGTTGATCCAATCAAGCGACTTCCGGGATTTCGTCCCGGACCAGGCCCTGCCCCGGAAGGCGGGCTGCCTGTTCAGGCGTGCACAGGATCGGACGGACCGCACCCGGCGTCTCGAACAGCTTGCGCAGCAGAGTATTGGTCATTGAATGGCCGGATTTGTCACCGGTAAAGTGACCAAAGATCGGACCGCCTGCCAAATACAGGTCACCAAGGGCATCCAGCATCTTGTGGCGCACGGCCTCGTCCGCGCGGCGGAAACCACCCGGCGTAAGGACTTCGTCACCCTGAACAACGACGGCATTTTCCAGCGTGCCGCCCAAAGCCAGCCCGTTTTCGCGCATCGCCTCAACATCAGTACGGCGGCAGAACGTCCGGCAGTCACACAGCTCACGTGCGAACGAACCGTTGCGCATATCCAAGGTCTTGGTCTGGTTGCCAATGGCACCGTCTTCGAAGTCGATATGAAAGTCGATGATCAGACCGTTTGCAGGCGCAATCGAAGCGCTAGCACCTTCGCGCACAGCGGTCACCGGCTTAAGAACCTCATAGGCCAGAACCGGGCTGGCTTGGCGACGCACGCCCTTCGCCATGATACCGCGAACGAAATCAATCGAAGACCCATCCATGATCGGAACTTCGGGACCATCAATCTCGATCAGCGCGTTATGTATTCCGCAACCGGCCAACGCGGCCATGATGTGCTCGACCGTGGACACAGACACACCCGCGTCGTTGATCAGGCGGGTGCACAGCGGGGTGCGCTCGACCACATCATAGATCGCAGGGACAAGGGCATTGCCCAGCTCAATATCCGTCCGTTTGAACCAGATGCCGTGACCGGCGGCTGCCGGTTTCAGGACCATCGTCGCAGGCTTACCGCTATGCAGTCCGACGCCTGTAAACGTGACCGGAGATTTGAGCGTATGTTGCAAGGTGAACCTCGAAGAGTGGTGTCCGGCCTCGGTTGGCCGTGTTGGACACTCAGTTAAGGAAGGCGGCGTCAAGGCTCAACTCACTCTTTGCAACCGAATGAAACATGTATGTGACAGATCGGCAAATCCCTGCTTACACTTCCTCAAACATTTGTAAAACAAAAGAAAAGGGCCGCCCTTTGGCGACCCTTTGCATTCACTTTGTTACCGCGATCAGTTGGCCTGACGCCGCAAAAAGGCGGGAATTTCGATCCGGTCCTGTTCGGGGTCGACCTCATCCCTTGCAGGTGCCGTAGCGTCAGATTGGCGCATAACGGGCTGCTGGCGGGGTGGTTGCGCCGGAGTATCTGCTGCGTGGCCGGTCATCCGGTCGATCAGGCGGTTAAAGCCAAACCGGGGACGATCATGCGCTTCTTCCTGCGGCACAGCGGTCGGCTGCGGGGTCGCGGGGCGGACCATCGAAGGGCTCCGCTCGGACGGCGGAACGTTCTGGACCGCGGCCTGCAAGCGCTGCAGTGCTTCGGGCGACGGTGTTCCCGCTGCCGGTTGAGGCTGCGGTGCGACGTAGTTTTCGGACGCAGGCTCAACCGGTTCGGGGGTCGGCTCGAATTCGGCAACGCGCGGCTGATAGGCCGGCGGTGGCAAACCATCATCATCCTGCCGGGCACGAGACTGGATTTGTGGCTGTGCAGGCTCTGTCGGTGCTTCAAACAGCGAGGGTTCGCGGTTCATCTCTTGCTGAGGTGCTTGCTCAGCGACTTCTGTAACAACCGGGGCCTCTTCCTGCACCGACTCTTCTGCTGAAACGGTGCGGGTCAGCGGTGCCGACATTGAACGGCGCGCGACAGGGATATCTTCCTGCTTTTCACTGGCATCGATACCGGTTGCGACAACCGATACACGCATGCCGCCTTCCATCACAGTATCCAGGGTCGAACCGACGATGATGTTGGCCTCGGGATCTACTTCTTCGCGGATGCGGTTGGCGGCTTCGTCCAGTTCGAACAGGGTCAGGTCGTGCGAGCCGGTGATGTTGATCAGAACGCCCTTGGCACCTTTCAGGCTGATTTCGTCCAATAGCGGGTTGGCGATCGCCTTCTCGGCGGCCTGAACCGCGCGATCTTCGCCGGTGGCCTCACCGGTTCCCATCATCGCTTTGCCCATCTCGTCCATCACGGCGCGAACATCTGCAAAATCGAGGTTGATCAGGCCCGGACGGACCATCAGATCGGTCACGCCTTTTACGCCCTGATAGAGAACATCGTCCGCCATCGAGAACGCCTCGGTAAAGGTGGTCTTTTCGTTGGCCAGACGGAATAGGTTCTGGTTCGGGATGATGATCAGAGTGTCGACGACCTTTTGCAGCATCTCAACGCCGTCTTCGGCCTGACGCATCCGCTTGGCGCCTTCAAACTGGAAGGGCTTGGTCACAACACCAACAGTCAGAACGCCCAATTCCCGCGCGGCCTGCGCGATGATCGGAGCGGCGCCGGTGCCAGTACCGCCACCCATGCCGGCGGTGATAAAGCACATATGCGCGCCGGCCAGGTGATCAACGATCTGCTCAATGCTTTCTTCGGCTGCTGCCGCACCCACGGTCGGACGGGCCCCTGCCCCCAGACCTTCGGTGACTTTCACGCCCAGTTGAACCCGTGCCGAAGACTGGCTTTGTTGCAGTGCCTGCGCATCGGTGTTGGCGACCACAAAATCGACGCCGTCCAGCTGTTTCTCAATCATGTTGTTGACAGCGTTGCCGCCTGCACCACCAACGCCAAATACTGTGATCCGAGGCTTCAGTTCGTCGTGCCCGGGCATCGAAAGATTCAATGTCATGCTCTGTCCGCCTGTTTTTTTGTTCCCGCCAAAGCGGTGTTTTTCTTACCTATCCACTAACAATCCTACCGTTTGAAACAGCAAACGTCACGCCAAAAATCGCGTAATTCCACAAAATATGGAGGAATTAAGGCGCTGACCGGCAGTATTTCGCAAATACCGCCAGATGTTGCGTAAAAATCTCAATGTAGCACAAAACAGGCGATTTGCACGCGGCACTCAACCGACGCATCACCAAAGGGACTCATAAACTGTCAAACTGCGGAAAACTGCTCAGGTCCTGCCGCGGGCCTCTGTTGGGCCTTGTGGATATCTTGATGGATAAACGAGTCAGCTGCAACCCATTTCTTTAGCTGATCGGGGTACTTGGGCAATTCAAACCGTCCTCGGTGATGCTGCGCACCTCTTGGATTTCGCTGTCTGCAAAAGTGGCCAGTCGCACCATCAACTTGCCCTTATATTCGAAAGGCCACCAGCAGACCGGGATACCATCCGGGTCATCATCATAAAGAAAGCAGATTTGACCATCAGGTGTGGTGATCTGACCATAAACACAACCGCGCCCCACCATGCGCCAGACCGACAGCACAGGGCTGAGGAACTCTTCAGTTCCTACAAGCTCGCCCGTCGAAAAGTCGTGGAACGTGACAGTCTTGCCCTTTACTGCATCCAAAAACGCCTCAGGTGTGATCCGGGTTTGCGCCTGAGTGGTCAGCGGTACCAGGGCCAGCAGCGCTGCGACCCCCAGCTTACCAATTGTCACGGAACCAACGCACGGCCCGCTTGAACGGGCGCGCGGCATAGGTGTCGACCGGGATTTCAAAGTCCCACCATTCGTCCTGCGGGTGCGCTGCAAACAGGCTGAGCCCCACTGCGGAGGAGAACCCCGGCCCGGTCGCCGATTGCGGTAGACCATGCACACGCAGCGGCCGGCCAAGGCGAACACGCTGCCCGAGGATGCGGGTGGCCAAACCATCCAGCCCCATGATTTGGCTGCCGCCGCCGGTCAGGACGATCTGCTGGCTCGGCATATGCTCGAACCCGGCGGCATCCAGACGAACACGCACCTCTTCCAGGATCTCTTCAACACGCGGACGCATTATCCCGATCAGTTCAGCTCGGCTAACAGTTCGGCGATCATGCTCCCAGTCGCCGGTATCGCCGCCGATATCAATCAGGTCGCGATCATCCGCTCCAGTGGCATGGACGCCGCCATTGAAGGTTTTTATCCGCTCGGCGACCGATGCGGGAATGCCCAACCCCATCGAAATGTCCGAGGTTACATGATCACCACCCATGCGCACGCAGTCGGCGTAAATCATGTGCTTTTTCATAAAGATCGACACGCTGGTCGTGCCGCCACCCATGTCGATACAGGCCGCGCCCAGTTCCTGCTCATCCTCGACCAAGGCGGAAACACCAGACACATAGGCCGAGTTTGCAATTCCGGCCAATTCCAGATCGCAGCGTTTGATGCAGCGCACGATGTTTTGGATCGCAGTCGCGTCAACGGTCAGCATGTGCATGTCGACGGCAAGGCTCTGCCCCATTTGGCCGCGCGGATCGATCAGACCTGAGCGGTTGTCCAAAGCGAAATTGACCGGTTGGGCATGCAATACCTCGCGCCCTGCCCCGTAATCCGGCACATCACAGGCGTTCAGGACACGGCCAACCTCTGCCTCGGTCACGACCTGACCCTCAAGATCGACCTGCGCGTCCAACCCGTAAGAGCGCGGGTTCGCACCCGAGAAGCTGGCTATCACATGATCGACCCGGATATCGGCCATCTTTTGCGCCGCCTGCAGGGCGGTTCGGATCGCCCGTTCCGTTTCCTGCATGGCGGTGACTTCGCCAAATTGAACGCCCCGCGACCGTGTGGTCGCAGCACCAATCACCCGGAACCCGGTCTGCCCGGCCATCGACCCGATGGTGTTGTCCTCGCTCAGGCGGCCGGTCCCATCAAAGCGCAATACAAGACAGGCAATCTTGGAACTGCCAACATCGAGAATGGCGACAACACCGCGTTGCATGGCTTGTCTGCGCATCTGCCGCATGGCGCGCTGGGACTGATAAAGATCGGTCATCATGGTCGTTACTGCTCGCTACCCACTGTCACTTTTGTATTCCACCAGTCTTCGCTGGCAGCTTTGGTCATTCTTATTGTCGGACGTTGCCCAAGGCGCATGTCGACCACCGCGACGTCGCGTTCCAAAAGGTCCTGCACCTCATTCACGGCCAGAACGCGTTCCAACGCGCGTACGGGGCGTTCGGTTGGCAACATGATGCGCTGGCCGCGGTCCATAACCAGGTCCCAGCGACGTTCACCAATCCGGACCAGCCCGCGCACACGACCGCCGAGGCTGCGGGCGGTTGTCAGCAATTCAAGCGCCTCACCTACGTGACCGTCTGCACCTTTGCCCGCGATCAGAGGTAAATTAGAGTGATCCTTGCGCGACGCGATGCGTTCCACATGCGCGCCGGTCTCATCCAGCAATTCGACCCCACGGCGCGTACGCCAGACGATGACGGGCTGACGCTCGACAACATCCACCTGCAGAATGCCGCCCGGGCGCACCCGTACCGTGGCGGATTTGACCGGATTCAGCCCGGTAATCGTGTCGCGGATTTGCTCAACATCCAGATCCCATGAGCTGACAGGGAAATCCAGCGGTACGACCTCACGAATATCCTCGGACAGGTTGGTCCCTGCCCCGTCAATGGCCATCAGATTGACCATGAACTCTGGCCGTTGCTGGATCGAAGTCTTGATGTCGATGACATAGGCCACTACCGCATCGCGACGCTCTTGCGAACCGAAATAGATGCCAACTGCGGCGCAAACGGCAAACACCGGCAGGCCAATCTTTAGGCTGCGCCGAACGCCCCGCGTCAGCATCCAGCGCTGCAGGCGGTAGCTGAGACGAGACGGGGCCGGGTCGAGGCGATCGCCCTTGCCACCAAACATACCACGCAGCCGCAATTTGGGTTCGGCTCCGGTATGTGCGCCGGATTCGAAATCAGCATCGGGACCGGTCAGTTGTTTGGGCCGGTGAACCACAGGCGCTCGGGTGGCTCTTAGCGGTCGCATGATGCGTCCTCCACCATCCAGGCGCATAGCTGCCCGAAACTCATCCCCAGATGTGCGGCCTGTTCAGGCACCAGGGACGTCGGCGTCATGCCGGGCTGAGTGTTGGTCTCGAGAAGGAAAAGCCCATCGGCACCCATACTGTCATCCCAGCGGAAATCCGTACGGCTTACGCCCTTGCATCCCAGCGCAGAATGAGCGCGCAATGCGTAGTCCATGCACAGGGCAAAAATTTCGGTCGGTACGTCAGCGGGCAAAACATGCCACGATCCGCCGGGCTTGTACTTGGCGTCATAATCGTACCAACCGCCATCGGTCATGATCTCGGTAACCGTTACGGCCTTGTCGTTCATCACCGTTACAGTCAACTCGCGTCCGGCAATGTATTTCTCGACCATAACCTGATCGGGCATTTCATGCGACAGCTGCGGAGGGCCATTAGACCCTTCATGCACGATGTAGATCCCAACGCTGGAGCCTTCGTTGTTGGGCTTGGCCACGTAAGGAGGCTCCATCACATGAACCTTAACTACCTCAATCTTTGGTACGATCACGCTGGCAACAACGGGTAGGCCTTCGGCCTCAAACACTTCTTTGCTGCGCTGCTTGTCCATCGCCAGCGCCGAGGCCAGAACACCAGAGTGCGTGTACGGAATGCGCATCCATTCCAGCAGACCCTGAACGCAGCCATCCTCACCCCAGCGGCCATGCAGGGCGTTGAACACAACGTCTGGTTTGATTTCCAAAAGGCGCGCATAGAGGTCAGGACCTGCGTCCAGCTCAACTACTTCAAAGCCTTCTCCCACAAGGGCGGCCGCGCATTCGCGCCCAGAGCTGAGAGACACCTCGCGTTCCTTCGAGGGTCCACCCATCAATACCGCCACTTTGGGGTTTGTCCTGCTCGACATACCCAACGTGCGCCTCAATGTCCCCGGACCTTATGTGGTGGTCCGTACTGCGTTTATCTCCTTGATCCGTCGCCTTAATTTGCCTGTTATGGTCTGACGGTCAGGGCTTTATTCTGTCAACGGATCACCGACCCGCATGATTTCCCACTCTAGCGTGATGCCGCTTGTTTCGTAAACCTTTTTTCGCACCTCTTCGCCCAGACCTTCGAGGTCCGCGGCAGAGGCATCACCGGTATTGATCAGGAAATTCGAGTGCTTTTCGCTCATCTGTGCTCCGCCGCGCGTCGCGCCGCGCATGCCCGCATCGTCAATGACCTTCCATGCCTTAAGGTCGTGTACATCATCCGCCCGCCCGGTCGAAGAAAACCCTGCCGGGTTGCGGAAGGTTGACCCGGCGCAACGGTCTTTGGTCGGCTGGGTTTCGTCGCGTTTTTGCAACTGCGCGGACATCCGGGCGTACAGCTCTTCCGGATCGCCGGATGGACCTTCGAAAGTGGCCGAGATTAGTACCGCGCCTTCGGGCAGATCGGACTGGCGATAACGAAAATTCAGGTCTTCCGGAGTCAGTTCCACAAGCTCTCCCTGCCGGGTGACAATGGTCGCCTTGCGCAGCACGTCTGCCGTGTAGCTGCCATAACACCCTGCGTTCATCCGCACCGCACCGCCGATTGAGCCCGGGATGGTGCGCAAAAAGGTCAGGTCCACACCCTCATCCGCAGCCTTGCGCGCCACATGCGCATCCAACGCGGCAGCTCCGGCGGTGACGATGTTTCCCTCAACCGAGATAGCATTGAACCCCCGCCCCAATCGGATCACAACTGCGCGCAAGCCGCCATCGCGAACGATCAGGTTTGACCCGACGCCCATGGGAAAGACCGAGACGTCGCCGGACAGATCACGGAGAAAATCCTGCAAATCCTCGGTGTCAGCAGGTTGAAACAAATAGTCAGCCGGGCCGCCAACACGCAGCCAAGTCAAGTCATTAAGAGCCCGTTTTTTCGAGAGTTTGCCGCGTGGCTTGGGAAGCAATTGATCCATGGTGCTCTGGTAATCTGCTTGAACGGTTTTGTCACCCAATTGCTTAGAATTGTTCTTCCACCGCGCCAGAACGCGGTGCAGTCCCCCGGTGACAAACCCAACGCATAAGGCGGCAATCAACGGAATGGAGACCGCAAGCACGTAGATCACAATCCAAGCGTCTATCGTTGCGGTTTGTTTATCGATAGATACTGGCTCGAAATGTATACGGGTAACAAAGCCGTAAAGTCCCGACGCAATCAAAAACAAAATCAAAATGAGTGGGCCGCGAAGTTTGCCTGCTTTCGTACGTAGATGCGAATACATCGCGACCATAACAGAAACTAAGGTAAGCCCGCAGAGAAACGCGAATATTCTGGGGTCCAATTCTATTCTCCGACCATACGCCGCACCCACCGCCCTAGATAGATCACAGGCCAACGCAGTACCGACATACCCGCCGCCAGAACGATCAGCCCGATCCACGGGCCGTTCTGCAAAGTGACGTAACCCAGTATTGGAATCCCCACAGCGATCAGGACATAAGCGCGGGTCCAATGGTTGTCCTTGCTGGGGATCATCGCCAGCAAATTTGCGGCGATCCCCCAAAGCGCGGCAAGGGCGATCGACCAGTTCATTCCTCGACCTCCTGCCCTGTCCAGCGACGCCAATAAAAACGAATGGGATTGCGGAACATGGATGCAAAGGCAGCAAAGGCCAGCACCGAGAAAAACCAGCCGAAGTCATGGCCCAGCCAGACGATCAGCGCGGGAGCGGAAACGAACAGCACAATGCCCGGCGGAAATTGCAGGCGCATTGGCAGCATGGCCACGATCGTTGAGGCCAAAACCCACAAGCCAGCAAAAAGCACTGAATATACCAACTGCCCCTCCGAGGACGATCATTGCTGCAACTGCAAAATCACACTTTAAAGTTGCAGTGCTAGAGAGTCCATTCCATCAAACGGCTTGTTTTTGTCGCAGCCTTTCAGGCAACCCATTGGCCCAGGCGCTAATTGTACCGGCGCCAAGGCAAACAACCATGTCACCGGGACGGGCCTGTTCGCGAACAAGGCGCTCCAGATCGTTTTCGTTCAGCAATGCACGCGCGTGGCGGTGACCGTGACGGATCAGGCCTTGCACCAGATCATCTCGGCTGGCTCCTTCGATCGGGTCCTCTCCGGCAGAGAAAACATCAGCGATGGCTACAACGTCCGCGTCATTGAAGCAGGTGCAGAAATCGTCAAACAGATTGGACAGGCGCGAGTACCGGTGCGGTTGGTGCACGGCGATCACGCGCCCATCGGTGGCCTGGCGCGCAGCTTTAAGAACGGCTGCAATCTCTACCGGATGGTGGCCGTAATCGTCAATAATGGTGACGCCATCGACCTCGCCGACCTTAGTGAAGCGGCGGTTGACGCCGCCAAAATTAGCCAGCGCATCACGGATTTCCGAGGCCTTCATACCCAGATGGCGGGCGACGGCCACTGCAGACAGCGCGTTTGAGACATTGTGGTCGCCGGGCATCGGCAATGTGCAGCCCTCGATCATCTTATCTTCGTACTGAAGGTGGATGTCGAAATGCGCCACGCCGCCCCTGTAGGTCAGGTTCAACGCACGAACATCAGCCTGCGCATTGAACCCATAGGTCCGGACCCGGCGGTCGGTGATACGTCCAACCAACGTCTGCACCTCTGCATGGTCCGTGCAGCACACAGCCAGACCGTAGAATGGCAGGTTCGAGACGAACTCGTAGAACCCTTCGCGCAGTTGGTCGAAGTCACCCCAATGCTCCATATGCTCGGGGTCGATATTCGTAACAATGGCAATGGTCGCGGGCAGTCGGTTGAACGAACCGTCGGATTCGTCGGCCTCGACCACCATCCATTCACCCTGCCCCATCCGTGCGTTCGAACCGTAGGCATGGATGATGCCGCCATTGATGACGGTCGGATCGAAATCGCCGGCCACCATCAGCTCGGCCATCATGGTGGTCGTGGTGGTCTTGCCGTGGGTTCCGGCAATGGCGATGTTGGATTTCAGGCGCATCAGCTCGGCCAGCATGTCGGCGCGACGAACAACCGGCAGGCCTTGCGCCCGGGCGCCGTCCAGCTCGGGGTTGCCAGGCTTGATCGCGGTCGACACCACAACAACGGCCGCGTTTTCAAGGTTTTCGGCACGCTGGCCGACAAATATCTCAGCCCCAAGGCTCGCCAGACGATCAGTGATCTTGGACGCCTTCAGGTCGGACCCCTGCACGCGGTAACCGAGGTTCAGCAAAACCTCGGCAATGCCCGACATCCCAATTCCGCCGATCCCCACAAAGTGAATCGACCCTACGTCTTGCGGCAGTTTGGTTGCAGGATTCATGTGGTCTCCTTCTGCGCCAGTTGTTCGACAAGGGCCGTCAGACGTTCAGTTGCGTCGGGGGCACCTGTCGAGAGGGCGGCATGGGCCATCTTTTGGGCGGCTTCGGGGTTGGTAAGAACGGCGGTGATTTGCTCTGTCAGCGAGGGAACGTCAAGTGCGTTTTCCGGGATCATAATCGCGCCGCCTGCCTGAACCAATCCTCGCGCGTTCGCAGTTTGATGGTCGCCTGCGGCTGCGGCGAACGGGATCAGGATCGATGGACGTCCGATGACCGAGATATCCGCCACGCTGGATGCGCCGGACCGGCTGATGACAAGTTGTGCATCCGACATGCGACGCGGAACGTCGTCAAAGAAAGGTTTGACCTCGGCCCGGATACCGTGTTCGGCATAGAACGCCGTAACGCGTTCCCCATCCTCGTCGCGGGCCTGATGTGCAACACGGATATGGCTGCGCAAGTCGTCAGGCAAGGCAGCAATCGCGCCAGGGACAATATCGCTGAGAATGCGCGCACCCTGACTGCCGCCCATAACCAGAATAGACATAGGATAGTCGCCCGGTGGGATGTAACCTGCGGCCTCGCGCTCAAGCACGGCGGCGCGGACCGGGTTTCCGGTGTGGATTCCATTGGCCCCTTCGGGCAGATCGGTTGGCCAGACACCACAGGCGACGTTGGCAACACGCGTGGCAAACAATTGGTTCACGCGCCCCAGAACCCCATTCTGTTCGTGGATCATGCGCGGAACTTTCAGCATCGTCGCGGCCCCCAAAGCCGGGATCGACGGGTATCCGCCAAAGCCCACGACAACGTCCGGTTTGTCCCGCATCATCTGGAACGCCATGCTGCTGACGCCGCCCGCAATCCTGGGGCCGACCAATGCCTTAGCGGCCAGCCCGCCGCGCGCGAAGGTGGCAGAGGCGACCTCGACAATCTCAACCGTTTGCGGAAAGGCGCCTGTGTAGCGCGCGCCACGCTCATCCGTGGACAGGCGCACGCGCCAGCCTTTATTCAGCATCGCTTCGGCCAGCGCCTGCGCCGGGAACATATGGCCCCCGGTGCCGCCAGCCGCAATCAACAGGTAAGGTTTCCCCATTATCCTCTTCCGCGCAGAATATCGCCAAGTTCGCCCTGTGGGCGGCTTCTGGTGAAGGCCAGCAGCATGCCAACAGCGATGCCACCTGCAATCAGCGACGACCCACCATAGCTGACAAAGGGCAGCGTCATGCCCTTGGCGGGCAGCAGGCGCACGGCCACACCCATGTTGATCATGGCCTGAACGCCAAACATGCAGGCCAGACCGGTCCCGGCCAGGCGGATGAACATATCGCGCTCGCGCATCAGCCGAAGCAGTGAGCGTACAACGATCAGTGAATACAGCGCGATGATGATCAGCACCAGGATCAGCCCGTATTCCTCGGCCGCAACGGCGATGATGAAATCCGTATGGGCATCGGGCAAGGACCATTTCACCTGCCCCTCACCCACGCCGACACCGAACAGACCGCCTTCGCGGATGGCGTTCGTGGCATAGCCAAGCTGGGTGGTCGGGTCGACCTCCTGGTTCAGGAAGCCATCAATACGGCGGGCAAAGTGTTCCGAATTCGAATAGGCGAACATACCCCCCAGGACAACGACGCCCGCCATGCCAACCAGCAGCAGCATCGGCGCGCCGGCCACAAAGTACATCACACCCCATCCAAACAGGATCAGGCAGGCCTGACCGAAGTCAGGTTGCAAAACCAGCATCGCCACAATTGCAATGCACAACGCAAATGACCACAACCGACCCGGAGGGCCGTTGATCTGTTGCGACGCAGCCAGCAGCCACGCGGCCACGACGACAAATCCGGGTTTCAGAAATTCCGACGGCTGCAAAGATGCAAAGCCCAGCGAGTACCAGCGCACTGCCCCTTTTCCGAAATCCGTTCCGAAGACGGGCAGAAAGGCCAGCGCCACAAACGAGGCAAGGAACCCAAGTACTGCCAAACGGCGCACCAGTGTCGGCGACATCATCGACGTCAGCAGCATCGCAATCAGCGCCAGTCCGCCGAACAGTGCCTGCCGTTCGACATAGTGGAACGGATCAAACCCGTTGCGCCCTGCCAGCGGTGGTGATGAGGCCAGCCCCAGCAACAATCCGATGACAAACAGGATCAGAACGCAGGACATCGTCCAGCGATCAATTGTCCGCCACCATTTCGGAAGAATCGGTTCTCCGCGCTGGTCCTGGACCGCGCCATACACCATCTCAGTCATGAGATACCGCCACTATCTGCCTCGTTAACGTCCCGTTTTTCAGGATCTGACTGAGAGTCTACAGGCATTTTTGCGTTTGGGCTAGCGGAATGACACGGCAACAGGGGAAATTGACACCTTCAAGCCGGTGATCCGACCCGGGCTTTCCCTTCCAAGATGTACGGATCACCTAGGTTACAAGATCGTAGTGCTTTATCGTTCTGGATTCGACCAACTCGGCCTCTGCCGGATCGATATGTGGACTTTGGTAATCGTCACCAACAAAAGCTACTAATGCGTCCAGGCTGCTCCAAATCATAACAAAACTGAACTCACGCGGTGAATCCGAACGCGGAGCACCCGGCAGGACCTGAACAATGCCTTCGGTGCTTTGCATCAAAGGGATCGCAGTCTCGTGGAAGAACTTTGAAAATTCCGCCTCTTTGCCCGGTCGAACTGTGACTTGGAAAATGCGCATGATCATTGAACCGCCCTCCTGTGCTGTGCATCAAGATGAGTTTTCTTTCCGCGAGCATTCTAACACATGATATCGCGGCCAAATTCGCAAAGGCCTCAGCGACCGCTTTAAATCCCTTTCCCAGAACTGGCAAAAAGGACAAGGACTCACCACCAAACAGACTTACACGACTTGTGTTTTCGTCTAGCCCTTGCCTTCCCTATTAATCCAAGCCATGCGCAGCACATGACTTATGACACGATCATCCTTGGTGCCGGTGCAGCCGGTATGATGTGCGCCGCCTATTGCGGCGGGCGCGTTTTGGTGATCGACCACGCCAAAGCTGCCGGAGAGAAAATCCGCATCTCAGGAGGTGGGCGCTGCAACTTCACCAATATGTACGCGGGACCGGGAAATTTCCTGTCGCAGAATCCGCATTTCTGCAAATCCGCGCTGGCGCGGTACACGCAGTGGGATTTCATTGATCTGGTCGACCGACACGGCATCGCGTGGCATGAGAAAACGCTGGGGCAACTGTTCTGCGACGGATCGTCAAAACAGATCATTCAGATGTTGCTGGATGAGATCGAGCGTGCCGGGGCCGAATTGTGGATTCGGACCGACGTAAAAGACCTGCGCAAGACCGATGGCGGATTTGCTGTGGACCTCGAACGTGAAGGGCAGCGGCTTAGCCTAAGCTGCACCAACCTCGTGCTGGCTACTGGCGGCAAGTCGATCCCCAAGATGGGCGCGACCGGGCTGGCCTATGAGATTGCGCGCCAGTTCGGATTAACGATAACCGAAACGCGGGCCGCGCTCGTGCCGTTTACGTTTTCGGATGGTAAATTCAAGGACCTGTCTGGCGTATCCCTACCCGCGCGGCTGTCGAATGACCGGACCAGCTTTGACGAGGCTCTGCTGTTCACCCATCGCGGGCTTAGTGGACCATCGGTTCTGCAGTTGTCTTCCTATTGGCGCGAAGGCGAGGCGGTCCGCGTAAACCTGATCCCGGATCTGCCGCTGTTAGATTTGCTGCGGGATCAGCGGCAAAGCGGCGGACGCAAGGCGCTGACCACGGAACTCGCGCGCCACCTGCCCGGGCGTCTGGTCGAGTACCTGAGCCATCATATCCCCATGCCAGGCAATCTGGCCGATCAGTCGGACACCGCGCTGTCCGAACTGATCGCAGCACTGTCCGACTGGCAGCTCACCCCCTCGGGCACCGAAGGGTATCGTACAGCCGAGGTGACGCTGGGCGGGATCGACACTGATAGCCTGTCGTCAAAAACGATGGAGGCCAGGGATGTCCCTGGCCTCTATGCGATTGGCGAAGCGGTGGATGTCACCGGTTGGCTGGGCGGCTACAACTTCCAATGGGCGTGGTCCTCGGGCCACGCCGCAGGAATTGCAATCGCCGGGCAGAGTTAGCCGACGACGTTGTAGCCACGTCCGCGCATGCAGTTGCGCACGATAACTTCTTTGTTCTGGTTTTTGTTAATCACGTCTGCGCCGGCGCCAACAAGCGCACCGGCAACTGCCGCACGGCCCAGATTGTCGCTGCTGTCCTGAACAATCCCGGTTACAGCCGCCGCACCTGCCGCGCCTATCGCTGCGTTTCCTGCGGTAGAGCCATCAACGCTGGCTTGTGATGCCGCCAGTTGTTGGCACTGCTGAAGGTCTACGTTGTAGTTCGGGCCGATCGGGCCGTCGACGATTGGTTGATAATTGGCACCTGTGTTGGTGCAGGCACCGGCAACGAGAATGGCAGGCAGGATCAGAGAAAACTTACGAAATGGCATAGTCATAACCTCGTGTTGAATTTGCAGGCAAGCAAAACCAATAATGATGGCGCGTCAAGCTGATAGCATCGCAGCTTGGCCCAACCGGCGGTCTATTGCAAATGGCTATTCCGGAAGCCGTTGCCTGACTTCCGCTACAAAATCCTCTCCGCGCTGCTCGAAATTGTCGTATTGGTCGAAACTGGCCGCGGCTGGCGCAAGCAGAACGGTCTCGCCGGGTTGGGCATCCTTCATGGCTTGCTCAACAGCCTCGGACATGGTGGTGCAAACCAGCGCATCGGCCTTAAGTTGCATGGCGAATTTCGCGGCCTCGCGACCAATGACATAAGCTTTGACCACCTGGTCTGCGGCTGCGTTCAGAGCGGCGACACCGCCTTCCTTCTCAAGCCCCCCACAGACCCAGCGGACCTTCCTGAAGGCGCTCAACGCCTTGAGAGCGCTGTCCACATTGGTGGCTTTTGAGTCATTCACATAAGTAATACCGCCTACCTCGGCGATGATCTGACTGCGATGCGGCAGGCCCGGATAGCTGTGCAGCGCGTCTTCGATCACGCGCGGTGCCAGCCCAAGCGCGCGACAGGCGGCATAGGCCGAACAGGCGTTTTGGTGGTTATGTGCGCCGGGAAGGCCCGTGATTCCGCGCAGGTCAATCGAGCCCGCTTGCCGTCCCTTGCGGTATTCCGACAAGAACCCTTTACGGGCAAACACCTGCCACCCGGGTCCCGTCAGCTTGCGCGCAACCGACACGCGGATGACGCGATCATCCGCGCGGCCTTCGGCAAGTTGACCGGCTAGAAACGCGCCCTCTTTCTCGTCAATGCCAATCACGGCGCGATCCGGGCCGCCTTCGGCAAACAACCGACGCTTGGCGGCAAAATAGCCCCCCATCCCACCGTGGCGGTCAAGATGGTCGGGCGACAGGTTGGTGAATACGGCCACGTCCGGGGTCAGGGCGCGGGCCAGTTCTGTTTGATAGCTGGACAACTCCAGCACAACGACCGAACCGTCGCCGCCCGGATCAATATCCAGCACCCCACGTCCGATATTACCCGCCAGCTGCGCCTCGCGCCCGGCTTCGGTCAGGATATGGTGGATCAAAGCCGCGGTGGTCGATTTTCCGTTCGACCCGGTCACTGCGATCACACGCGGCGGAGTGTCATAGTTGTTCCATTCAGGTCCTGCAAAGGATCGAAAAAACAAACCGATGTCGTTGTCGACCGGGACACCGGCCTCAAGCGCCGCAGCAACAACCGGGTTCGGTTCTGGGTAAAGATGAGGAATACCGGGAGAGACAATAAGCGCCGCGATGTCTTCAAAAGCGCCATGACGGCGCAGATCGACGCAGACGAACCCCTCGGCCTTGGCCTTTTCCTGGGCGGCAGGATTGTCATCCCAACACACAGGCTCAGCTTTGCCTGCCTGCAGGGCACGCGCCGTGGCCAGCCCCGACCGGCCTAGCCCCAGAACCGCAACCTTCTGCCCTGAAAACCCTTTGACCGGGATCATACTGCCCACCTTTTTTGACGTAAATTTAGCCGCCACACTGCACCGAAGAAATCACTGATGGCAAGGGTGGCAAAAGGCTCGCGCGTCAGCGCGAGCCGGGCCCAACAGGTGGCAGGCGGACCGCAGGTCCGCTGAACCTGGCGGGAGCTTTACCGGATCTTCAGCGTTGCCAGACCGATCATCGCCAGGATCAGCGAGATGATCCAGAACCGGATCACGATCGTCGGCTCAGCCCATCCCTTTTTCTCATAGTGATGATGGATCGGCGCCATCAGGAACACGCGCCGCCCGGTGCGTTTGAAGTACAGCACCTGGATGATCACGCTCAACGCTTCGACCACGAACAAACCGCCGACGACTGCCAGCACCAGCTCATGTTTGGTGGCCACCGCAATGGCACCCAAAGCACCGCCTAACGCAAGCGACCCGGTGTCGCCCATGAACACCGCAGCCGGAGGTGCGTTGTACCAAAGGAACCCAAGGCCCGCGCCAAACAAAGCCGAGGTAAAAATGAAAATCTCACCGGTTCCCGGCACGTAATGAACGTCCAGATATTCGGTAAAGTCGACCCGTCCCACGGCGTAGGCAATCACGCCTAGCGTCGAGGCCGCGATCATCGCCGGCATGATGGCCAGACCATCCAGACCATCGGTCAGGTTCACCGCATTGGCCGCGCCAACGATTACGATGATTGAGAAGGGAATGTAGAATATGCCTAGATTGATCAGTGTATCCTTGAAAATCGGCAAAGCCAGCTGGTTTTGCAGCGCCTCGGGATGATGCAGCGTAGCCCAGGCCGAGGCCAAAACTGCGATTATCACCCCTAGCGCCATACGCATTTTGCCCGAAACGCCCTTAGTGTTCTGCTTCGATACCTTTGCATAGTCATCTGCAAACCCGATCGCCGCATAGGCCAGTGTTACAAATAAGACCATCCAGACGTAAGGGTTGTCCCACCGAGCCCAGACCAGGGTCGATGTCACCAGCGCGCCTACGATCAAAAGCCCGCCCATTGTCGGTGTGCCCGCCTTCGAAAAATGCCCCTCTGGGCCGTCATCCCGAATAGGTTGGCCTTTGCCCTGTTTTTTGCGCAGTACATTGATCAGCGGTTTCCCGAAAAGAAAACCAAAGATCAACGCAGTCAAAAAGGCGCCGCCAGCGCGGAACGTGATGTATCGGAAGAGGTTAAAAAAATCCCCTCCGTCCGACAGGGCGGTCAACCAATAGAGCATTACAAAACCTTTCTCACACTGAGGTCGCGGGCGCGGTCATCAATCAAGCGCGCCCCCTTGCCCCATTTTACGCAAACCGTCAACAATCTGTGCCAATGCCATGCTCAGCGATCCCTTGGCCAACACAGTGTCACCGGTCTGAACAAGCTCTGACATATGCACGGCCATCTCGGTGCTGGTCTCGAACCAAAGCCCGCGTTTGTCCGCCGAAAGTGCATCGTGCAGCGCCTTCATCAGCGGACCAACGCAATGCACTTTGTCCACGCGTTGCATGGCCGAAACATCCGCCATCGCCGCATGCATGGCAATTTCCTCCGGCCCCAACTCCTTCATATCCCCAAGAAAAGCGATACGACGCTGACCTTGCGCGGCGGCCAGAACGTCCAGTGCGGCCTCCATCGACGTCGGGTTAGCGTTATAGCTGTCATCCAGCAATTCGATCCGACCGCCATCGGTCAAAGCGATCTGTTCGCGCACCCCGCGCCCCTTGACCGGCGACCATCCGCTGAGACCTGCAATGGCTTGATCCAGATCGACGCCCATTTCGACACATGCAGCCAATGCCCCCAGTGCGTTCATGGCGAAATGCGTGCCGGCTGACTGCACGTCAAACGCAAACGGGCGCCCTGCGACTGTTGCCTTTGCATGAACCGAGTCAGCCTCTTGGATTACATCGGTCAATGTGTAGTCGGAGCCATTGCGGCCGAAATCCACCGTTTTCGCGCCTAAATCTCGCGCACAGTCGCGCAGGATGTCCACATGCTCGATATCTGCGTTCAGGATGGCCGCACCGTCCTCCGTCAGACCGTCAAAAATTGCGGCCTTCTCATGTGCAATACCGGCCACCGATTCAAACGCTTCGAGGTGTACTGCCGCCACAGTCGTGACCAGCGCCACATGCGGGCGGGCTTGCTGCGCCAGCGGCGAAATCTCTCCGGGGTGGTTCATACCGATTTCGATCACAGCAAACTCAGTATCGCGCGGCATCCGCGCCAATGTCAGGGGAACCCCCCAATGATTGTTGTAGCTGGCAACGCTGGCATGGGTTTTCCCCTGCGTTTCCAATATGGTGGCCAGCATTTCCTTGGTTGACGTCTTGCCAACGCTGCCTGTGACGCCCAGCACACGCGCTTCGGTTCGGGCACGACCCGCCCGACCCAGCGCTTCCAGCCCGGTCTGGACATCTTCGACCACCAACAAGGGCGCGTCTTCAGCCACGCCTTCGGGAATGCGGGATACCAAAGCCGCACCTGCGCCTTTCTCCAAAGCTTGCGCTACAAAATCATGCCCGTCCCGCGCAGCCTTTAGCGCAACGAAAAGATCGCCGGGCTGGATGGTGCGCGTGTCGATCGACACACCATTGACCGCCCAATCCGAAGTGACGCGTCCACCGGTTGCCTCGGCGGCCTCGGCTGCAGTCCACAATGTCATGCCACCCTCCCGTCCAGTGCGGCCACGCTGATGCTGGCCTGTTCGACATCATCAAATGGCAGAACCTGATCGCCAACGATCTGGCCGGTTTCATGCCCTTTGCCCGCAATCAAAAGCGCATCCCCGGGTTGCAGCGCGTCTATCCCGCGCAAGATGGCCTCGGCCCGATCGCCGACCTCGGCGGCCTCAGGCGCCCCACCCATCACGGCGGCGCGTATCGTGGCCGGATCTTCACTGCGCGGGTTGTCGTCGGTGACGAAAACAACATCTGCGTGGTTGGCGGCGGCTTGCCCCATCAGCGGGCGCTTGGTCGCGTCGCGATCACCACCCGCGCCGACAATAGCTATCAGGCGGCCCATCACATGCGGGCGCAGTGCCTTGAGCGCGGTCGCCACTGCGTCAGGTGTATGAGCGTAATCTACAAAAACCGCTGCCCCATTCTCTCGCGTCGCGGCCAGCTGCATGCGTCCACGAACCGTCGTGAGATGCGGCAGGGTTTCGAAAACGTGTTCAGGCTCTTCCCCTGCAGCAATAACCAAACCGCAGGCCAACAAGATATTTTCAGCCTGAAAACCGCCGATCAGATTCAAACGGGTTTGGAATATCTTGCCCTGCCAAGAGAACCGCAGGTCCTGACCTGTTGCGTCAAACCGCTGATTCATCAGGCACAGGTCTGCTTCCCCAAGCCCAACGGTCAAAACCTTCTGCCCCCGGTCTTTGGCAATCCGGAGGACCTGAGCCCCCTTGGGATCGCTCATGTTGACGACAACGGTGCCGTCTTGCGGCAGGACCCGATCAAACAGACCTGCCTTGGCGTTGAAATACGCTTCGAACGTTTCGTGGTAGTCCAGATGGTCCTGAGTGAAGTTCGAAAACCCCGCTGCAGCCAGCTGTACCCCATCCAAGCGACGCTGTTCCAACCCGTGCGAGGATGCCTCCATCGCAGCATGAGTCACTCCGTTCTCTGCAGCCTTGGACAGGCAACGATGCAAAGTGATTGGTTCGGGCGTTGTATGGGCTAGTGGTGCGGTCCATGCGCCCTCGACCCCTGTCGTCCCGAGGTTCACCGCGGCGTGACCAAGTTCAGTCCAGATCTGGCGAACAAATGTCGCGACCGAGGTTTTGCCATTGGTGCCGGTAACCGCAACGATGGTCTTAGGCTGCGCTCCGAACCACAGCGCGGCGCACCCGGCCAACGCCTGACGCGGGTCCTCGACCACGATCAGCGCCGCATCTGATGCGGCCAGTTCGTCGGTTGCGATCTCTGCCCCTTCAGCATCCGTCAGGATGGCCGCGGCCCCCATACGCAAAGCGTATTGAATGAACTCACCGCCATGAACACGTGTACCGGGAAGTGCCGCAAAGAGGAAACCGTCTTTGACTTCGCGGCTGTCGACCGCCAGCCCTGTGACATCAGGATTGGTGCCACCTCGGGCGGTCAGGGCCAGTTGGCTCAGTTTCTTTGTCCTTGCGCCCATGACCCACCTCGTTTGGACAGCCTAATTTGAGGTCAGCGTTATAGCAGCGCCGGCCTCAGGCTCAACCCGAGGACGCAGGCCCAGCAACGGTGCGATGCGCCCGATCAATTCTGCGGCCACGGGAACCGCTGTCCAGCCTGCCGTACGGCGCTTTTCGCCATAAGCAAGGATGGATGGTTCGTCCAACGTTACGATCAGGACGTATTTTGGGTCATAGGCGGGAAAGAACGTCGCAAAGGTCGCAATCACCTTGTCGTCGTAATAACCACCACGCGGCTTGGGCTTATCCGCGGTGCCGGTCTTACCGGCCACATCATAGCCTGCCACATCGCCAAAACTGGCGGTGCCATCTGTTACCACCCGGCGCAACATGTTCTGCGCCTGTTTCGCGGCGTTGTCGGACATTACCCGAGGACCGTATTGCGGCCCATTTTTGCGCAGGATGGTCGGGCTGACGTAATGCCCGCCATTGGCAATCGCCGCGTAGCCCGCAGCCAGATGCATCGGGCTGGTCGACAGGCCATGACCATACGAGATGGTAACCGTGCTCAGTTCGCCCCATTTCTTGGGCTTCAGCGGCTCACCACCCTTGGCTTCGACGATTTCGAACGGGGTCGGATCGAACATACCAAGCGATTCCAGGAAATTCTGCTGGCGCTGCGCGCCGATCTGCAACGCCAGCCGCCCGGTGCCTCGGTTCGAGCTGTGGACGATCACATCCGCGACGCTGATCTTGCCATAGTTCTTGCCGTTGAATTCACCAATCGGGAAACGGCCGATCTTCATTGGCCCAGAGGTATCGATTATCGTGTTCGAATTCACCAAACCCAACTGAACCGCCTGCGCGGCGGTGAAAATCTTAAACACGGACCCCAGTTCGTAAACGCCCTGTACATAGCGATTAAACAGCGGACTGTCGGAGGGGTCGAACCCCGAGGTCGGCGGGCGCGGACGATCATTGGGATCGAAGGACGGCAATGAGGCCGCCGAGATCACCTCGCCCGTATGCGCGTTCATCAGAACCGCCGACGCCCCCTTGGCGTTCATGATCTTCATGCCGCCATATAGCACCTGCTCAACCGCGGCCTGAACGGTCAGGTCTAGCGAGAGCTGTAGCGGCTTAGTCCCATTCGCGGGATCACGCAGGTAGTCGTCGAATTGCTTTTCAACACCGGCCACACCGATCACTTCGGCCGCGCTGACGCCTTCGCGCCCAAAGCTTGATCCGCCCAAGATATGCGCCGCCAGACGGCCATTCGGGTACAACCGCATCTCACGCGGGCCGAACAGAATGCCCGGGTCACCGATATCGTGCACGGCTTGTTTCTGCTCGGGCGAGATACGCTTTTTGATCCACAGGAACTTGCGGTTGCCGGTGAAGTCCTTGACCAGGCGTTCTTTTTCCAGATCTGGGAAAATCGCGACAAGTTGATCAGCAGCAGCAATCGGGTCGATCATCAGCGGCGGCTGCGCATATACAGAATAAGTATCCAGATTGGTCGCAAGAATGCGTCCTTCCCGGTCGACGATGTTGGCCCGCTGCATCGCAATGGCTGCACCCGGGGCCGAGGCCACAGGTTCTTGCGCTTCGGACGTGGCCAACATGCCCATCCGGACGCCTACGACCGAAAAGGCGCAGAAAAAGAACAGACCCAGCACCAGCAGGCGGCCTTCAGCACGGGTGCGGCTGCGGTCTTTCATATCTTCGTGACGCTTGCGGATATTTTCGCGCTCGATGGCTTTGGGATTCTCGCCTCGCGAACGCGCGTCAAGGATTCGGGCCAGAGGGCGCAGTGGCGTGCGGGTCATGGGATCTGCACCTCACCCAACGCCTGAATGTTCGTGATGGCCTGCAGCTCGATCGGATCGACGATCGGCAGGTCAGGATCTTCCGCAAAGGCAATCTGATCGGCGCGACCGAACTGCTCGGCCCGCAGGGGCAAAAGGCCCAGCCGTTCAAAGTTCAGATCAGCAAGCTCACGCAACCTGTCGGGGCGGTTCAGATAGGCCCATTCGGCGTTCAAAACCGCCAGCTTCACCTGCGCCATACCAATTTCGCGCTGCAGCTTCTGCGTTTCCTTCACCACCTGCTGCGTGCGATAGTTTTCCTGATACGCCCACAGCGCCAGTCCAAACACGGACAGAGCAGTCAACACATACAAAACACTCTTCATTTTGCTCTTCCCCCTAGTTGCGGCATACCAACGGCGCGGGCATCAATTTCCCCCGACGGCGCATCCGTTCGAATTGCAACGCGCAGCTTTGCCGAGCGTGAACGCGGATTTTCCTGCAGCTCCTGATCATCCGGCCCCACGGCTTTACGAGTCTTGAGCGTGAACTGCGGCAGCTCCTGTTCAATCTCGGGCGCATAGCGATTGGCCCGGCCCGTCTTGCCCGCACGAGACTGAAAGAACCGTTTGACCATCCGGTCTTCGATCGAATGAAACGTTACGACTGCCAGTTGCCCGCCCGGCTTCAACGCACGTTCCGCAGCCATCAGTCCTTGATACAGCTCTTCATATTCAGCATTCACTGCGATCCGCAGACCCTGAAAACTCCGCGTTGCAGGGTGGGACTGCCCGGGCTTGGGTCGCGGCAAACAGGATTCGATGATCTGGACGAGGCGCAGAGTCGTTGTAATCGGCTCTTCCGCACGCGCTTTGGCGATGGCCTTGGCAATGCGGCGGCTGGCACGTTCCTCGCCATAATGATACAGGATATCGGCAAGTTGTTCCTCGGTCGCGGTGTTGACCAAATCAGCCGCGCTTTCGCCTTCCTGACTCATTCGCATGTCGAGCGGGCCGTCTTTCATGAAAGAAAAGCCGCGTTCCGCCAGATCCAGCTGCATCGACGACACGCCCAGATCCAGAACGACACCATCCAGATCCTGTGCGTATTCGTCCATGCGTGAGAATACACCTTGCTGCATCACAAGCCGGTCGCCATAATCTCCGACCCAATCCGCCGCCATTTCAAACGCCAACGGATCACGGTCCACGCCGATGACTTTCTCTGCGCCGGCGTCCAGCAGGCCCTTTGTATATCCGCCTGCGCCAAACGTTCCATCCAGCCAGACGCCCGACACGGGAGCCACAGCAGCCAGCAATGGACGCAGTAGAACGGGAATATGAGGTTTGTCGGAAGGGGTTTCAGCGCCGGCCATGCCGTTACGCATCCCCGGTGCCGTCAAGGAACTCCAAAGGATCGAAATCCTCGGGCTGTTCGTCCAACCACTCTTCGGCCGCAGCGAGTTCTTCGGATTCATAAGTTTCCGGCTTCCAAATCTGGAACGTGTCACCCGCGGCGATAAAGAATGCCTCACCTTCAAGGCCAATCTTGTTACGCAGCTTTGCCGGCAGCACCAGTCGGCCGGTTTCATCCACTGTGGTCGGAAAGGACTGACCATGGAACATGCGCTGCAACATCTTCCGCTGCATCGATCCGCGCGGCAGCGCGTCGATCTTGGCATCGACCTCTTCGATCGCCTGCATGGTATAGCATTCCAGGAATTTGCGGCGGTGGTCGCCGTAGACAATTACAAGCTCAGGAGTGTCGCCGGGCTGCCAGTTCGGGTCCGAGGCCTCAAGCACACGGCGAAACGAGGCCGGGATCGATACCCTGCCCTTCGTGTCCACCTTATGGTGGCTTTCACCTCTAAACCTGCGCGCCAAGACGACTGTCCCTTCCGCTTGCGCCCCACTTAAAATTCACTCCCCCAGATGAAAAACGGCGGGTTGATCTGCTGCCACTGATCAACCCGCCGCATTGACCCGCTGTGCGGGATGTCCAGCTGCGCGCGCCACCTGGGGGGATGTCTGCTCGCCCGCGCGCCGGATCTCTTGATTGATGAAAGCGAGATGCCTGTATGAAACCTGATTTTTGTTGTTTCGGGGTCGTTTGGTGCCCCATGTGCCTCGTCCTCATCGGATGAATTAGGGATGACATGGGAATTCATGGAAATCAACAAAAAATTTGCAGATCTTATGTTCAGACTTGCAGTTTAGCCAACGCGATTGAGAAAGAAAACCATCCTGTGGACACCAATTGTAGATAATTGCGGCAATGGTTGCACTAAATAAGCCAATTTTGAACCCACTCCAACTATTCCCATAATTTCCCAGATATTTCTTCAAAGGGTGAAGGTTTATGATGAGCGTAGCGAAAATGGGCCACTTGATTAGCGAATCACTCCAGCTTTAAACCTCAACCACATGTGGATTCTTCGCCGCTCCAGCTGACGCCCATGAATTCCCACGAACCGAAATCAACATGTCAGCCGCCGTGCGCCTGGCCCATCCAATACACAAAGCGCACAAGAATTGACAAACTCCGCTCAAAAGACGCGCAAACACGAAAATCCAGAAAATCTTGTTGAAACCTTCCTTTGGGGAAGCATCATCTGAAGGCCTTATTTTACTGGCCCTTCCCAACCCTCATCGACAACCAGTTGATATCTATGCACTTGCTGCATAGCAGCATTGACGTTGTCGGGTATTGTGCAATTGCAGCATTTGCTTATTTTCAGTCTCAAGCAAGCGCCGGACAACACCGGCAACAACGAATACATCGAGTAAAGCAAATGGCTGCAGCAACACATAACACCGCGCTCAAAGGCGCACCGGCAACTAGCCTGGCTTCGCTATTCGAGGCGGCAAAGACCCGGTTCATCCAATATCGCGTCTATCGCCAGACAGTTCACGAACTGTCTGATCTGTCGAACCGCGAACTGGCTGATCTGGGGCTTCACCGCTCGATGATCCGCCGCCTGGCTCAGCAAGCGGCCGAAGAACACGTCGCACGTTAAGCGACACAGAAACACCGAGATCAGGTCCTTCCTCCTCCCTTTTGGACCTGTATTTCAGCGGCGGCATCTCTCCTCCTCCCTGATGTCGCCGCCCCTAATACCGGCCCTGATCGCCGGAAGCAGACACACCGGGTACTCCTCCTCCCTTTCCCGGTGTTGAAAGCGCGCGGCGACGTCTCTCCTCCTCCCTGACGTCGCCGCGTCTTCCTCATACCGGGATCAAACCCGGGTTCGGATACATCGGGGCTCTCCTCCTCCCTGCCCTGATGTTGAAAAGAACGGCGGTTCCCTCTCCTCCTCCCTGGGAACCGCCGTTTTTGTTTTTCGTACCGAGATGTAAACTGAAGCCCTGACCAGAATTTCAGGAGTTTCCGATGGCCGCATATTTCATCGCCCAGATTTCCATTCACGACCCTGACGGGTACCAGAAATACCTTGAAGGTTTCATGCCGATCTTTGACCGGCACGGAGGTCGCCTGCTGACGATATCCTCCAAGCCCGTGGAACTGGTCGAGGGCGTATGGCCCGAAGACGGAATTGTGTTGATGGAGTTCCCATCTCTTGCTGCGGCCAAGGCGTGGAAAGACGACCCAGACTATATCAAGCTGGCGGAAATTCGGCACAAAACCGCGACGGCGAACATGGTACTGGTTGAAGGGCTATAGCGTTTAGAACGGCACATCATCCTTGGCGGACAGAAAGCGAGAAACCACTTTTTTCAATCCAGCTTTTTCGAAATCGACCTCAACCTTGTCACCTTCGATGCCGATCACCGCGCCATAGCCGAATTTCTGATGAAACACGCGCTCGCCAAGGGTGAAACTGGCAACAGCAGTCGCGTCGATCACCGTATTGCGGCTTTCGCGGGGTTGGGACGTTCCATACTGCCCCTGCCGGGCCTGCAACCGCCGCCAACCGGGCGAGTTATAGACATTGGCCTCGGCCGCACGGGTTTCGATACCGGCAGTCGGTTGGCCACCCCCATACAGCCCCGGCGGCGTCAGAACTTCGACATGATCTTCGGGCAACTCGTCAATGAACCGCGACGGCATCGCGTTTTGCCATTGACCAAACACCCGACGATTGGCCGCAAAAGAAATCGTACAGATCTCTTCCGCGCGTGTGATGCCCACATAGGCCAGTCGCCGCTCCTCTTCGAGGCCCTTGATCCCGGATTCGTCCATCGACCTTTGTGACGGGAACAGCCCGTCTTCCCACCCCGGCAAGAACACGGCCGGAAACTCAAGCCCCTTTGCCGCGTGCAGCGTCATGATGGAAACCTTGGCCCCGTCACCCTCTTGCTCATTGTCCATGACCAGGCTGACATGCTCAAGAAACCCTTGCAGATTCTCAAAGTTGTCCAGCTGGTTGACCAATTCCTTGAGGTTTTCCAACCGACCCGGAGCTTCGGGTGTTTTTTCGTTCTGCCAGTGTGCCGTGTAGCCGGATTCGTCCAATATGATCTGTGCCAGTTCGATATGTGAGACCTCGGGCTCACCAAACCGCATCGGAGCGGAGCCGTCATCAATCACAGAATCATCATCGACTTCGATCCGGGGCCCGCGCGTCATCGCGTTCCAACGCGCCAACCCGTCGATCAACTCGCGTAGTGCTTTGCCGCCTTTGCCTTTGATCAGCCCATTATCGACAGCGATCCGGGCGCCATCGACCAGCGACACGCCATTTTCCCGCGCCGTCATCTGAATCGTCTGCTGCGCCTTGTCACCCAGCCCGCGTTTCGGAGTATTCACGATCCGCTCGAATGCCAGATCGTCACCGGGGCTGACCACCAGCCGGAAATAGGCCATCGCGTCGCGGATCTCCATCCGCTCATAGAATCGTGGGCCGCCTATGACCTTGTAGGGCAGACCGATGGTCAGAAAACGGTCCTCAAACGCGCGCATCTGATGGCTGGCCCGCACGAGAATCGCAATTTCATCCAGATTAAAGGGCCGCGCACCACGCGTTCCCCCCTGCATCGCGTCGATCTCTTCACCGATCCAGCGCGCCTCTTCCTCGCCATCCCAATGACCGATCAGGCGGACCTTTTCACCGTCCTGCGCATCGGTCCACAATTCCTTACCCAGCCGACTCTCATTGCCACGGATGACATTGGACGCAGCCGCCAAAATATGGGGGGTCGAGCGATAGTTCTGCTCTAACCGAACGACATAAGCCCCTGGAAAATCCTTTTCAAACCGCAGGATGTTGCCCACTTCGGCCCCGCGCCAGCCATAAATTGACTGATCGTCATCTCCCACACAACAAATGTTCTTGTGCGCCCCAGCCAGCAACCTCAACCACAGATATTGGGCAACGTTGGTATCCTGGTATTCGTCCACAAGGATGTAGCGGAACCAACGTTGATATCGCTCCAACACATCCGGATGGGTCTGGAAGATCGTGACCATGTGCAACAGCAGGTCGCCAAAATCCACCGCGTTCAGCTCGCGCAGCCGGGTTTGGTACTGAGCGTAGATCTCAATTCCCTTGTGGTTATAGGCGCCGGCATCGGCAGCAGGCACCTTGTCGGGCGTAAGCGCCCGGTTCTTCCAGTCATCAATGATTCCGGCCAACATGCGCGCAGGCCAGCGTTTGTCATCGATATTGGCCGCCTGAATCAGCTGTTTGAGCAGCCGCAACTGATCATCCGTATCCAGAATGGTGAAATTTGATTTCAGATCGACCAGTTCCGCGTGCCGCCGCAGCAGCTTGACGCAGATCGAGTGGAACGTGCCCAGCCAAGGCATCCCCTCGGCTGGTTGCCCCAACAAACGGCCCACGCGGTTCTTCATCTCGCGCGCGGCCTTGTTGGTGAATGTCACCGACAAGATCTCGTTCGGGCGCGCACGCCCAATACTAAGCAGATGCGCGATACGCGCGGTCAGTGCCTTGGTTTTGCCCGTACCTGCGCCTGCCAGCATCAGGACAGGCCCATCCAGTCGCTCGACCGCGTCACGTTGCGCCGGGTTCAGCTCGTCCAGATAAGGCATAGGGCGCGCGGCCATGGCGCGCGCGGACAGGGATGCGCCCTCAAAGGCGTCCATTTCGTCGAAACTGCTCATCTTGCCAAACTACGCTGGATGTTGGCCGAGGGAAAGGGTTTGTTCACGCCTTGTTCGCACAGTTTTTGATGCTCTGTTACGATCAATTCTAATCAAGCGACTTGGACTGAGAACGGTTTCATTAACCATCTGTAAAACACCCGCCGCGATGATCAGTAAATTGCTGTGGGAGCGCGAAGGTATGACTCAGGATAATCGGGGGGCCGTAAATCACCGGCTGAAATGGATCGGTATCAGCATGTTGCTGATTTCTCTGACAATTGGATGCGGCTGGGGAATTTACAAATTGCCTGCGCCGCTGGTCGACAGGATGCTAAAGGTCGACATTCTCAAGCAAGCCGAACTGTGGAAGCGCCGCGTCGTCTTGCATCTGGAGGACCCCGAGAGCGCGCTTAAGACCGGCGTGATTGATGCGCATGACGCCGAATTTCTGGCCGCGATGCCCGAAGCTTCTGATGTTTACCGCTTCAAATTGCTTGACTCGAATGGGCGTGTCACCTGGTCGACTCGTCCGACAGAGGTAGGCAGTGTTGAAAACCGTGATTTCTTTCGCAGCGACGTTGCCAGAGGAATGATTCACTACATTCAGGAAGTAGTTCCACTGTCCGAGATCGACGGGCTTGATCTGCATACGGACAATATCCTGAACGCAACGCAGCACCATGTTGCCGAAGTTTTTATGCCCGTGGCCAAGAATGGGCGTTTTATAGGCGCCATTGAATTCTTTACTGATATCTCCGACTTGCGCACCACGTTCATCACGCGGCTTAGGATTTCTTTGACCGTTCTAAGTGGCATCGCCCTGCTTGCGCTTGTTGCCGTGTCCTTTGCCAGCTACCGGGCGAACCGCTTGCAATTGCGGGCCCTGCAAAAACAATCCGCCAAAGAGCGTGATCTGATGGAAGATCAGCTGCGCCTGGCCCGCGAAGTACGATTGTTAGGCGAATTGAACGAGTGGTTGCAATCCAGCCGGTCCTTGGACGAGCTGTTCGATATGGTCTCGCGCTTCATGACCCATATCCTACCCGAGGCTGAGGGCAGCGTTTACGTGTATTCCAACTCGCGCGACGTCCTGGATGGCTGTGCCAGTTGGAATGGCGGGACCCATAAGGCGCACATCCATCCCGAAGGGTGTTGGGGGCTTCGGCGTGGCCGAACCTATGAATACGGCGCGTCCGAGATCGACTTTGTCTGTGAACACGCCGAACCACATGACGGGCGACCTTATTTCTGCTTTCCGATACTGGCGCATGGGGAAACGGTCGGCCTTCTGCACCTCCGCGCCCTTGAGGGTACAGATGAGGCGTTTCACACGAGTAAAAAGCTGGCACAGCTCAGCGCCGAACAGATCAGCATGGCGATTGCCAATGTACGGATGCGCGATCAGTTGCATGACCAGTCCGTCCGGGACCCGTTGACCGGGCTGTTCAACCGGCGGCATATGCTTGAAACCCTGCGCAAATCCATCAATCGCAGTCAGCAAACCGGCGCACCGCTCAGCCTAATTGCCGTGGATGTGGATCATTTTAAAAAGTTCAACGACACCCATGGGCATGATGCCGGTGACATGGTGTTGCGTGCAGTTGGTGCCGCTTTGGAACAGAGCTGCGACCGGGACGAGGTTGCCTGTCGCATAGGTGGCGAAGAATTCATGCTGATCCTGCCCGACAACACGTCGGACGACGCGATCACGCGGGCTGAGCAATTGCGGCAAGCGGTCGAGGCCGTCGCGGTGCGCTACGGTGAGAAATCCCTGCCCCGTATCTCGATCTCGGTTGGGGTTTCGCATTATCCGGCGCATGGCACTATGCCGCAGGATCTGATGCGCGCCGCCGATGATGCGCTGTATACGGCAAAGGATAAAGGTCGCAATCAAGTTCAGGTCGCCGGCAGCGAGGATGGCACACGGCAGATTTCAAAGCTCAAAAAGCCAATAAAAGCCGTTAGCGGGCAATCGACGGCTTAAAATCCTTGCCGAATCGCACCTTAGGTCCGATCAATCCCCATGGACCTTCATAGTCGCTTTCCCGGCATCGCCGATCTGAAACACCGCGCCCAGCGCAGGATACCTCACTTTGTCTGGGAGTATCTGGACAGCGGAACCGGGGTTGAAGCCACGCTGCGCCGCAATCGCGAGGGATTGGACCGCGTCGGTTTCCTGCCGTCTATCCTGCACGGACCATTGGAATTTGACACTTCGACCGAGTTCCTGGGTCAGACCTACCCATTACCGTTCGGCGTTGCCCCGATCGGTATGGCAGGCCTGATTTGGCCTGATGCCGAAGCCCATCTTGCCCGCGCTGCCGCAAGCGCCGGTCTGCCCTTTACCCTATCCAACGTTGCCTGCCAAAGCCCCGAGGACGTCGCGCCGCATCTGGGTGACAACGCGTGGTTTCAGCTTTATCCGCCAAAGGACCCGGACATTCGCAAGGACTTGCTGGATCGGGTTCGGAACGCTGGTTTTACGACGCTGGTGATGACGGCAGACGTCCCGGTTGCATCCCGGCGCGAGCGCCAAACACGCTCGGGTCTGACCAATCCACCGCGGTTGACGCCACGCCTTCTGGCCCAGATCGCGATGCGGCCGGAATGGGCGCTCGGAATAGCGCGCAGCGGGCCGCCGCGGATGCGGACACTGGACAAGTATACGGACAACTCCAGCAACCTGCCCCCGACAGCCCATGTTGGGTACCTGCTGCGGACGTCCCCGGATATGGAATATGTGCACTGGCTGCGCGATGCCTGGGATGGCCCGCTGATCGTGAAAGGCGTCCAGCGTCCTGAAGATGCCGAACCGTTGCAGCAAGCGGGAGTGGACGCTCTCTGGCTTTCGAATCACGGCGGTCGACAATTTGATGGTGCCCCGGCCAGCATCGAAGCCCTGCCCACCATCCGTGCGGCTACGGACTTGCCCCTTATCTTCGACAGTGGGGTCGAAGGTGGTTTGGACATATTGCGTGCTAAGGCCCTTGGCGCCGATTTCGTGATGATGGGGCGCGGCTTCATGTATGCCCTCGCCGCCCTGGGTGCCAAAGGCCCTGCCCACCTCGTCGACATTTTGCGGCAGGACATGCACGCAAACATGGGCCAATTGGGCGCCGAGTCGCTGAATCACCTTCCGCCCACTACACCGCTTGTTCATGCCGCGATGCAGCGCTATTAGAAAGATAGCGCTAACAGGGGGCGTTTGCGAGCGTTAACATGCCGGTTCTACCCAGAACGACTGATATACGTACGCGTATTGTCCGCCTATCAACACGGCCAAACAAGTAGGACCGGGACCCGACATGACTGATTTCAACAAGATCCTGATCGCCAACCGCGGCGAAATTGCCATCCGCGTGATGCGCGCCGCCAATGAGATGGGCAAACGCACCGTTGCCGTCTTTGCCGAAGAGGACAAGCTGGGCTTGCATCGCTTCAAGGCGGACGAGGCCTATCGCATCGGCGAAGGCATGGGGCCTGTTGCCGCCTACCTAAGCATCGATGAGATCATCCGCGTCGCTAAAGAGTGCGGAGCAGATGCGATCCACCCCGGCTATGGCTTGCTGTCCGAGAACCCGGACTTTGTTGATGCCTGCGTTCAGAACGGCATCACCTTCATCGGCCCCAAAGCCGAAACCATGCGTGCACTGGGCGACAAGGCCAGCGCACGCCGCGTGGCCATCGCGGCAGGTGTGCCGGTGATTCCGGCGACCGAGGTGCTGGGCGATGACATGGATGCGATTCGCGCCGAAGCGAAGGAAATCGGCTATCCTCTGATGCTCAAAGCCTCCTGGGGCGGCGGTGGACGCGGCATGCGCCCGATCCTGTCAGAAGATGAACTGGAAGAGAAAGTTCTGGAAGGCCGTCGCGAAGCCGAAGCCGCGTTCGGCAATGGCGAGGGCTATCTGGAGAAAATGATTATCCGCGCCCGCCATGTCGAGGTGCAGATCTTAGGCGACAAGCATGGTGAGATCTATCACCTGTACGAACGCGACTGCTCGGTCCAGCGCCGGAACCAAAAAGTTGTCGAACGCGCCCCTGCCCCTTACTTAAACGAAGATCAACGCGCCGAGATCTGTGAGCTGGGCCGCAAAATCTGCGCGCATGTGAATTATGAATGCGCAGGCACGGTTGAATTCCTGATGGATATGGAAACCGGCAAGTTCTACTTCATCGAAGTGAATCCGCGCGTGCAAGTCGAACACACGGTTACTGAAGAAGTCACCGGTATCGACATCGTTCAGGCTCAGATCCTGATCGCCGAGGGCAAAACCCTAGCCGAAGCCACGGGTGCTGCCAGCCAGGCAGACGTGCATCTGACCGGCCACGCGTTGCAGACCCGGATCACTACCGAAGATCCGCAAAACAACTTTATCCCCGACTATGGCCGCATCACTGCGTATCGCTCGGCTACCGGCATGGGCATCCGTCTGGACGGTGGTACGGCTTATGCAGGCGGGGTGATCACGCGGTACTATGACTCGCTGCTGACCAAGGTGACCGCCAAGGCACCAACGCCCGAAGCGGCGATTGCCCGGATGGACCGCGCCCTGCGCGAGTTCCGTATTCGCGGCGTCAGCACCAATATCGACTTTGTCATCAACCTGCTGAAGCACCCGACTTTCCTGTCGAATGAGTATACGACCAAATTCATCGACACGACGCCGGACTTGTTCTCATTCAAGCGCCGCCGCGACCGGGGCACCAAGGTTTTGACCTATATCGCCGACATTACGGTGAACGGCCATCCCGAAACCAAAGACCGCCCCGAACCACGCGCCGATCTGAAAGACGCAAAGCCCCCGGCACCGAAGTCCGAACCGCAGATGGGCGCACGCAACCTGCTGGAACAAAAAGGCCCGCAAGCCGTTGCTGATTGGATGAAGGCGCAGCGCCAGCTTCTGATTACCGACACCACCATGCGCGACGGCCACCAGTCTTTGCTGGCGACCCGGATGCGGTCGATCGACATGATCAAGGTCGCGCCAACCTATGCAGCTAACCTGCCGCAGTTGTTCTCGGTCGAATGCTGGGGCGGTGCAACTTTCGACGTGGCCTATCGGTTCCTGCAAGAATGCCCTTGGCAGCGTCTGCGCGACCTCCGCGAAGCGATGCCGAACCTGATGACCCAGATGCTGTTGCGCGGTGCGAACGGAGTCGGCTACACCAATTACCCTGACAACGTTGTGCAAGAGTTCGTACGTCAGGCATCGCAGAACATCGATGTGTTCCGTGTGTTCGACTCGTTGAACTGGGTTGAGAATATGCGCGTCGCGATGGACGCCGTGGTTGAGAACGGTAAAATCTGTGAGGGCACCGTCTGTTACACCGGTGACATTCTGGACCCGGATCGCGCCAAGTATGACCTGAAATACTATGTCGGCATGGCGAAAGAACTGCGCGATGCGGGTGCTCATATACTTGGCCTCAAGGACATGGCGGGGCTATTGAAACCAGCCTCGGCGCGCATCTTGATCCGTGCACTGAAGGAGGAGGTGGGGCTACCGATCCACTTCCACACACACGACACAGCCGGCATCGCCAGCGCGACCATCCTGGCCGCATCCGAGGCAGGTGTGGACGCGGTGGATTGCGCGATGGACAGCTTTAGTGGCAACACATCACAGGCGACTTTGGGCACAGTGGTCGAAGCGCTGCGCCATACCGAGCGCGATACCGGCTTGGACATCAAGGCCATACGTGAAATCAGCGACTATTTCGAAGCGGTTCGCTGCCAGTACGCAGCCTTCGAATCCAGTCTGCAGGCTCCGGCTTCTGAGGTTTACTTACACGAGATGCCCGGCGGTCAGTTCACCAACCTCAAGGCGCAGGCGCGTTCGCTGGGGCTGGAAGAACGTTGGCACGAGGTCGCTCAGATGTATGCCGACGTGAACCGGATGTTCGGCGACATCGTGAAAGTGACACCGTCATCCAAAGTGGTCGGTGACATGGCGCTGATGATGGTCAGCCAGAACATGACCCGTGAACAGGTCGAAGACCCGAATACAGATGTGGCCTTCCCCGACTCGGTGGTCGACATGATGCGCGGCAATCTGGGTCAACCTCCGGGCGGTTTCCCCGACACCATCGTCAAGAAGGTGCTCAAGGATGAAGCCCCCAACACCGATCGCCCCGGCAAAGACGTCCCAGCAGTCGACTTGGAGGCGACCCGGGCGGACTTGTCCAAACAGCTTGAGGGCAAGGAAGTCGATGATGAGGATCTGAACGGCTACCTGATGTATCCCAAGGTGTTCCTTGACTACATGGGGCGTCACCGGGCTTACGGACCAGTACGCACACTTCCCACGCGCACCTTCTTCTATGGCATGGAACCGGGCGAAGAGATCACGGCCGAGATCGACCCCGGCAAAACGCTGGAAATTCGCTGTCAGGCCATCGGTGAGACCGATGAAAAGGGCGAGGTCAAAGTGTTCTTTGAGCTCAACGGCCAACCGCGCGTGATCCGGGTTCCAAACCGTCTGGTGACCTCGACCACGCAGTCTCGCCCTAAGGCCGAGGCAGGCAACCCCAACCACATCGGCGCGCCGATGCCCGGCGTGGTGGCCACCGTTGCCGTGACCGCGGGCCAGGAGGTCAAGGAAGGCGACATGCTGCTGACCATCGAAGCGATGAAGATGGAAACCGGCATCCACGCCGAGCGCGATGCGACGGTCACGGCGGTGCACGTTCAGCCGGGCAGCCAGATTGACGCAAAGGACCTACTGGTCGAACTGGAATAAACGACCTAACCTTTTCGGGAACAAGGGCCGTTCGGGGAACCGGGCGGCCCTTTTTTGATCCTGAAAGGAGCAGACCATGCTGTCCATCACCCCAGTCTATGCCGCATTGCTGGCACTTCTCTATGTCGCGCTCAGTGTGCGGGTCATCCTGCAGCGCCGCGGCGACAAGATTTCTTACGGCGATGGTGGCAACACCGACATGCTCAAAGTGATGCGCACGCATTCCAACTTTGCCGAATATGCACCGTTTGCCCTGTTACTAATCGCCATGGTCGAGCTGCAGGGCGCCGGTGGCTGGCTGGTCAATCTATTGGGCCTTGGCATTCTGGCCGGGCGCGTGCTGCATGCCTATGGGTTCGGCCGCAAACCGCAGATTGTCATTCTGCGCCAGATCGGCATGTTGCTGACCTTTGCCGTGATTGTGGTTGCGGCGATAGCCAGCCTTTTGATGGCGCTGTGAACGGGATGGCGGGGATTACCCCGCCAAAATCCGCGTTTCGATTCGAGGGGATTCCGTAAAAATTGATTCGACATCGCCCTTTCGATCCTCACCTTTGCCAGACACCGCCGTAGCCAGCAAAATCATCGCTGCCAGGGCCGCCATCTTCAGGTCCTTAATATACGCCATTATTGTCACCTCCACCGTTCTTATTCTTGGATGCTCTGGTTCTCGAACGGTTAAGAGGCGGGCTTCCGTCGCAAAGAATTTTCCTCTTTTTTGCTTTTTCCGCTTGCAGGCATGCCTGGGAATTTATACATCCCTCCTCACTCAACGGCGCGGGCGTAGCTCAGGGGTAGAGCATAACCTTGCCAAGGTTAGGGTCGGGCGTTCGAATCGCCTCGCCCGCTCCATTGAGAGACCGAAAGGTCGAAAATATGTATCTGATGCGGGCGTAGCTCAGGGGTAGAGCATAACCTTGCCAAGGTTAGGGTCGGGCGTTCGAATCGCCTCGCCCGCTCCAGATACAAACCTCTCTGAACATGCTGGTTCTTTGTCTGGTGTTGCGGCATTCTCGAATGGCACGCAATCACGACAGAGGTCCGCCGATGCCCGAATATGTTATTCGCGCTTTGACAGAAAACGAAGTTCAAACCGCCGTCGACTGGGCCGGTCAGGAGGGGTGGAACCCGGGCCTGCACGATGCGGTTTGTTTCCGCAGTTCGGACCCAGAAGGATTCAAGGGTGGATTTCTGGATGGGCAGATGATCGCCTCTGCGTCCGCTGTGAATTACGACGATAACTACTCGTTTTTAGGCTTCTATATCGTGCAACCCGAGTATCGCGGATCGGGATATGGGTTACAGGTTGCCGAGGCGGTCAAGGCGCATTGCCAGCACCGGAACATGGGCATGGATGGCGTTGTCGAACAGCAAGACAATTATCGCAAATTCGGGTTCGAGCTGGCCTATGACAATTATCGTTTTTCGGGCACGGTCGGTGAGATTCTAAACCAATTGGGCCGGTCCCTTCACGATCAGATCACACCCCTACGCGCCCTGACGGATCAACTGAAAACGTATGACCGGGGCTTGTTCCCTGCCCCGCGCGACACGTTTCTTCACGCTTGGTTCGGCGCGCCCAGCCACGTCTCTCACGTCTTCGAAGAAGATGGTCAGATCAAGGGCTATGCAACCCTGCGGCGGTGTTTGAGCGGGTACAAGGTGGGCCCCCTGTTTGCGAACAATCCCGAGATCGCAGAGGCCCTTTTGGTGTCGCTGCTGGCGACACTTCCCGCCGATCAGATGGATGCAGAGGTCTTCATCGACATGCCCAACCCCAACGCGCATGCTATGGCAATGGCGCAACAGTTGGGTTTGACCAAAGTGTTTGAAACTGGCCGCATGTATTCCAGCCACGCACCGGACATTGATCTGGACCGGATTTACGGCATCACTACATTCGAATTGGGGTAATTTCATCCCACACTCGACATTCCAAAAGCGCAATTGCAAAAAGGAAATCTACTGAATGCCCAGCGATACCCAAAAGCGATTGCTGCTTGAGATGTTTGAGAATCTGCCGGGCGTGGTTTTCATGCTTTTGTTTCGGGCCACGGATGATATGCGATTGGCTGGGTGGGTCGGCACGGTTCTGGCCGCCTCGGTTTGCGTTACCTATGTCAGGAAAACGCTGCGTCCACAGCCCATTTTACTTGGTATCAATCTCTTCATGGTGGCTATCACGCCACTGATCGAATGCCTGATCTTGCTTGGCTATCGCGACACGGCGACAATTTTGACCGGGAACATCGCGACCCTCGTTCTTATGAGCGTTTTCTTGACGGGTGCCATTTTGACGGTTCTCAGAACGAACGGTTTCCTGAACTATCAGACCAACGGGGCAAAACAGAGAAACACACACTCTGCCGTTTTGCTGATTGTCTGCGCTTTCGGTGTGGTTTGGTCGCAATTGGCCGGAGAAAACTATCTGGTCTCGCTTGGCATTCCGCTGATGGTATTGTTCGGTGTACATCAGTTGCTCCGGGCAGGAACAACTGATCAGCAGGCGCGCAATGGCGCGATTTTGGCATGTGCCGCGCCACAAGGTTCCGTGTCCGACGCTTCGGCCTGACTCAGAACGCCTTGAAGGTCATAGTGGTCAGCGAACGCTCGATATTCGGGATCACAAGCAGGTTTTCATTGATGAAATGACCGACATCGTCGGTTTCAGGGATGTAGAGCTTGAGTAGCAGGTCATATTCGCCGCTGGTCGAGTAAAGCTCGGAGTGAATCTCGCGCAGCGCGATCTCTTCGGCGACCTTATAGGTGGTGCCGGGTGTGCAGCGGATCTGAATGAAAACGCAGGTGGACATGTTTTGGACCTGTTGATTGAGTTTCCGGCAGGCTGGCATGGCACGTCACCGGGCGCAATCCCCTGCAACAGATTGCAGTGAAAGCAACGCTTGGTCTGGATAAGCCGACCAATCCCCGTCTATAAGCGCGCCTGTAGCAAAAGGAATTCGCCCATGCGCAGCGCAAAGATCAGCCGTCAGACCTCCGAGACCCAGATTACGGTCGAGGTCAATCTTGACGGAACCGGCACCTATGACAACCAAACCGGTGTTGGGTTCTTCGATCACATGCTGGACCAACTTGCGCGCCATTCTCTGATCGACATGACGATCCGCGCCAAGGGTGATTACCACATCGACGACCACCACACGGTCGAGGATACCGGCATTGCGCTGGGTCAGGCGCTGACGCAGGCGTTGGGCGACAAGAAGGGCATCCGTCGTTATGGCGAGTGCCACCTGCCCATGGATGACGCGCAAGTACGCTGCGCTCTGGACTTGTCCGCGCGCCCGTTTCTGATCTGGAACGTGAACCTGCCGACCCCAAAGATCGGCACGTTCGACACCGAACTGGTGCGCGAATTCTTTCAGGCGTTCAGCACCCATGGCGGCATCACGCTGCATATTGACCAATTGCACGGGTTCAATAGCCACCACATTGCCGAGGCCGCGTTTAAGGCCGTCGCGCGTGCGTTGCGTCTGGCGGTCGAAACCGACCCGCGTAAGGCGGATGCGATTCCGTCGACCAAGGGCGCGCTGTAAATGCTTACCGCTATTATCGACTACGAAAGCGGCAACCTGCACTCGGCCGAAAAGGCGTTTCAGCGCATGGCGCGCGAGATGGACGCGGGTGAGGTTGTCGTGACCTCGGACGCGGACGTTGTTGCCCGTGCCGACCGGTTGGTTTTGCCCGGTGACGGCGCTTTCCCCGCCTGCGCGGCTGAGCTGCGCGGCCACAAAGGCATCTACGACGCGATGATCGAGGCCGTCGAAAAGAAAGGCCGACCCTTTCTGGGCATCTGCGTCGGCATGCAACTGATGGCCTCAAAGGGCCATGAATACTCCGAGACCGACGGTCTGGGCTGGGTTGCAGGTGATGTGGAGCGGATCGAACCATCGGACAGCGCGCTGAAAGTGCCCCATATGGGCTGGAACGATCTGGTTTTGGAAAGCGACCACCCAGTCTTTGCCGGAGTGCAATCAGGAGATCACGCCTATTTCGTGCACTCCTACCACTTCCGGGTCAGCGACCCGGCGCAGCGTTTGGCTTATGTGGAGTATGGGCAGGAGGTCACGGCCGTGATCGGCCGCGACTCTATGGTTGGTATGCAGTTTCACCCTGAGAAAAGTCAGGACGTGGGCCTGCGCATGATCGGGAACTTCCTGACCTGGACGCCCTGAGCGGTTACTGAACCCGCGTCCAGTCCTGCCCGCGACACACGAGACCGCCCACAGCACAGCCTTTGACAGTCAGCTTGTTCTGGCTGTCCAGTGTCATTTTCGAGCTGTAGGTCTTGTCCCGGTCCGGGGCCCAGATCTTACCGCCGCCGTAGCTGCCGCCGCCATCAGGCACCATATCCCAGATGATCTGCTTGCCGAGGTTTTCATACTCCAGCTGCTCATTTCCGTCTTTGTCAAAGGCGGTGTCGATGGTGCCACAAATCGCGCTGCCACATTCCGAAATCGAGACGTGAAGATAGCCGCCAGTATCACCTGGTTGGGTTTTCCAAAGTCCGTCAACCGGATCGGCTGCAAAAGCAGCGCTTGCCAATACCGCAAATCCGGCTGCAAGTGTGAATGTCTTCATGATTTCCTCCCTTATTTCTGCTCAGTCTGGCCCGGTCGGGCAATTCCGGCAAGATTGACTTGGCGTCGCGTTGCATCCCCCGCCCCGCATGTGCGATATCCCGCGCGAACAAATCAGATATAGGGCCGCCTGACATGATCCTCTACCCCGCCATCGACCTCAAAGACGGACAGGCCGTGCGCCTGCTGCGTGGTGAAATGGATAAGGCAACCGTGTTCAACGACGACCCTGCAGCGCAGGCACGGGTCTTTGTCGAGGCAGGGTGCGAATGGCTGCACTTGGTCGACCTGAACGGCGCGTTTGCTGGTGAACCCGTCAACGCCGTCCCGGTCGAGGCCATCCTGAAGGAATGCAACGTGCCCGCGCAGTTAGGTGGTGGCATTCGCGACATGTCCACGATCGAGACATGGATCGACAAAGGTCTGGCGCGCGTGATTCTGGGCACCGTGGCCGTCGAAAACCCCGATCTGGTGCGTGAAGCTGCCAAGGAATTTCCGGGCAAAGTTGCTGTCGGCATCGATGCGCGCGACGGCATGGTGGCCACCAAGGGCTGGGCCGAAGAGACCAACGTGAAGGTCACCGATCTGGCCCGCAGTTTCGAGGACGCAGGCGTTGCGGCCATCATCTATACCGACATTAATCGCGACGGAGCGATGCAGGGGCCGAACATCCGGGCAACGGCAGATTTGGCCCGCGCGGTGTCAATCCCGGTCATCGCCTCGGGTGGGGTCAGTTCGCTGGATGATCTGATCGCCCTGCGTGATTGTGGCGTGGCATTGGACGGCGCGATCTCGGGCCGGGCGCTTTATGATGGCGCGATTGACCTTTCCGAGGCCATTCGCGCCTTAAGCTGATCACTCGGCCGCAACCGAAGTCAGCTTGGCAAGCGCACCGCGCATCTTTTCGATGACAGGTGATTTCTCGACTTCGTCGAGCTCATCCATCGTCTCTTTCGGGTCCTCATAGGCCAGCCAGACCTGCCCGGTCTCGTCTTCGTATGCCTGCACTTTGAGCGGCAGGAAAAGCCCGGCACGTGGATCAATCTGCATCGCGGGTGTACCCAGTGCCGGGTTGCCAAAGATCAGAACCTGATTGGCGGGAATGGTTAGGCCAACCTTTTCCGCACCCGCCGCATGATCGACGCGGGCAAAGACGGTCGCGCCCGCATTGCCAACGGCAGCTTCCAGGGCGTCCATCGCCTCTTGCACCGATTTGTTCGAATTTACCTTGATGATGTCGTCAGCCATGGCAGACATCGCCCCTCCAAAAGTCAAAATTGTTGCCAGTATCAGATTTCGCATATCGGGTTTCCTTTTGTAAATTTCATCCAAATTGTCTCAGCTTTTCGCGAACTTGCAATCACATCTCCGGCATCGGCGAAGCCTTGCCGCGCACCCGAATCTCACAGCTTAGCAACCTGCGCAGACCGTCCCGCATTTGAGAACAATAGCCCATTCTGACAGATATTTTACCAAGCTTGGCCCAAACTTGGTCTTATTTCGCCTGTAGCAGTTTGAAAAATAACTCGAGCAGGGATTGCCACCGTGAGTATTACGAGCACAGAATATTCGAACAATTCTTGGTTCAGAATTGCGATCATATTCAGTTTTTGCGTCACAATTTTTGTCAGCGCATCTCTTCTGTTTTTTGTCCAGCCCCTGTTTGCCAAGCTGGTCCTACCGCAAATCGGTGGCGCTCCTGCGGTTTGGACGACCGCGATGCTGTTCTTCCAAGTGGTTTTAATCTTGGGCTACATTTACGCCCATGTGCTGACGAAATGGATACCTCTGCGCTGGCAGCTTGTTACTCATCTGGTACTTTGGGCGGCTGCGCTGACGTATCTGCCGCTCTCAATAAACGAGGGCTGGAGCTATGACGCATCCAGCTCGACCGCACTGCAAACCCTTAAGTTGTTTGCCTTGGGTGTCGGCCTGCCATTTGCGGTTCTTTCTGCGAATGCGCCGTTGCTTCAAGCGTGGTACTCACGGTCCGGCGGGCCTTCGGCAGACGACCCCTATTTCCTGTACAGCGCCAGTAATGTGGGATCACTACTGGCTCTTTTGGCTTTTCCTTTGCTGGCAGACCCTCTTCTGGGTGCCAGTGCGACCAGCAAAATTTGGTCCGCCGGTTTTGTCATTTTTGGTGGGTTGATGGCGATAAGTGGCCTTATTGCACTACGCGGATCGAACAGTGACCTTGCGCCGATCGCGAGTGAATTCGCGAGCAGCACCCCAAAGCTGAAGCAGATTGCAAAATGGATTGTGATCGCTTTTGTACCCTCATCCCTGATGCTTTCCTTTACCACGAAAGCCAGCACGGATCTGGGTTCAATCCCGCTTATCTGGGTTGTGCCCCTTGCGACCTACCTTCTTTCCTTCATATTCGCCTTTGCGAAACTGAATTGGCTTAGTGTCAAATCCTTACACATCCCGATGATTTTGGCGCTGGCGATTGGTGTCGTCCTATTTTCCAACTTGATCGACCATCACACGAACCCCATCGTCTTTTTGTTGTACGTTCCCATTCTATTCGTAATCGCCTTGTATGCACATAGGTTGCTTTATGAAATGAGACCGCCGGCAGAGCAATTGACAGTGTTCTACATCGCACTGTCGATAGGCGGTGCTTTTGGCGGATTGTTCAATTCCGTCATTGCGCCTTTCGCATTTGCCCTAGAAGTCGAGGCGCAAATGACGCTTATTTTGGCTGGCGGGTTGCTCTTGATCGGGAAAGGCGCAGTTACACCTAGGAATCTGGCATTTGGCCTGCTTGTCAGCTACCCGATCCTTTTGTGCTTCGGCAGGATCGATGGCATAAACCCTCTTGGAGATGGAGCCTTGCGTGCGGTTGTCGCAACCGCGATCCTGTTGGGTGCATTGATCCTGTTCCGTAATCAACCTGCGCGTATCATAGCCATCATCGCGGCACTTATGCTGCCGGTACTTTGGCCGCAAAAGGACTCGTTGCTTCAGGATCGAAGCTTCTTTGGAACGCACAGGGTATACTCAGAGGCAGGCCTCAGAATGTATCAAAACGGGACCACACTGCACGGTTTGCAGTTGGAATCAGAAATTGGTCAAAAACCTACGCCGAAGTCTTACTACTATCCCAAAGGGCCAATGGCACAGGTCATAACGTCTGAGTTTGGACGAGAAGCCGACAGCATCGGTATTGTCGGCCTCGGAGTCGGTGCTCTTTCCTGCTACAAGCTTCCATCTCAGAAATGGGCATTCTTTGAAATCGACGCCATGGTTGACCAAGTGGCGCGCAATCCTTCCCTTTTCACCTACATCTCGGAATGCGCACCAGATTCGCCAACACACCTTGGTGACGCACGCATTGTCCTGGCGCACACAGATTATTCCTTCGATATTCTCGTCCTGGACGCATACAGTTCTGATGCTATTCCTGTGCATCTGATCACTGAAGAAGCGGTGCGGATGTATACAGAGCGACTGGCTGATGACGGAATATTGGTCTTTCACATCAGCAACCGGTACTACGATCTGGTCGACCCGCTTTCGCGCATTGCAGACAAACTTGGGTTCCACGCGGCCAAACAGTTCCATCGGGTTGAGCCGGGCGCAAACGAACTAGGCGCATCGGATTCCCAAGTGGTGATTGTCAGCCCAGATCAGAGAAGAGTCGACGGGTTTGTCCAAAATGGAAAATGGCAGTCTGTGGTTTCTGATGGGGGTGAGCCGTGGACGGACGATAAGGCAAACTTGCTGTCCGCGCTCATATTGCTCAAAGACTAGTAGCAAACGCACTAATGTGAGACACCGTTTTCTTCCAACAGCAGAAATTTCGCTTTTAAGGTTCAAATGACCCCGCCGTTTTCCTCAAGGTGCCTTCACGGCACTGGAAAAGGCGGGGTTTTGCCGATACAGGTGCGTCAACAAAGGACGCCGGTATGCTGAAAACCCGTATCATTCCCTGTCTGGATGTCGCTGATGGCCGTGTTGTCAAAGGTGTCAATTTCGTTGGCCTGCGTGACGCGGGCAATCCAGTAGAGTCGGCCAAAGCCTATGACGCAGCAGGCGCGGATGAGATCTGTTTTCTGGACATTCACGCCACCCACGAAAACCGCGGCACCATGTTCGATGTGGTTCAGCGCACAGCTGAACAGTGTTTTGTTCCGCTGACCGTCGGTGGAGGCGTTCGTACCAAAGACGACGTTCGGGCGCTGCTGTTGGCTGGTGCCGACAAGGTCAGCTTCAACTCGGCCGCTGTCGCCAACCCCGATGTCATCGCCGAAGCTGCGGATCAATTCGGTAGCCAGTGTATTGTCTGCGCCATCGACGCCAAAACCGTCAGCCCGGGCAAATGGGAGATTTTCACCCATGGGGGTCGCAAACCGACCGGCATCGACGCAGTTGAGTTCGCCAAAACCGTTGTCGCCAAAGGGGCCGGCGAAATTCTGTTGACCTCGATGGACCGCGACGGCACTAAAGCCGGGTTCAATCTGCCCCTGACCCGCGCGATCTCAGACGCGGTTGACGTGCCGGTGATTGCCTCGGGCGGCGTAGGAAACCTGGATCATCTGGTCGAAGGTGTGACAGAGGGCGGGGCCAGTGCCGTACTGGCGGCCTCCATCTTCCACTTTGGCGAATACACCATCCGCGAGGCCAAGGAACACATGGCTGCGGCTGGCATCCCCATGAGGCTGACATGAACATCCTGCACGATCTGGCCGCGACGATTGAGGCCCGCAAGGGGGCCGAGCCGGACTCCAGCTGGACCGCAAAGCTACTGGCTAAGGGGCCTGAGAAATGTGCCGAGAAATTCGGGGAAGAGGCTGTTGAGGCCATCATCGAAGCCGTCAAGGGTGACAAAGATAGGCTGACCGCTGAGGCTGCGGATGTCCTCTATCACCTGCTGGTCATGCTGGCCGCGCGGGACGTGGCGCTGGATGACGTATTGACCGAGTTGGCCCGCCGCCAAGGCACGAGCGGCATCACCGAAAAGGCATCGCGCCCAAAGACCTAAGCGCGGGTTCCGTCCTGCCGCCCTGCCCTGTATACTCAGGGATCAGTGTGGGACCGACCGAGGAACGCAGGAATGACCAAGGCTCTGGCCAGTGTAATGGCTTTGCTTTCGCTTGTGATGATTACCGCGTGTTCGGCACCGCCGCGCTCGACAGGTGATGAAGTTCAACGACTGGTAACGGAAATCCGCAGCCTTGGTCCCGACATCGACCCCGAAGAAGCCGACCGCGCAGCCCGCATCGCCTATTCCTATACCGCGCAGCTGGTTCAGGAGTACGAAATCACCGACCCTCCGCTGATCCACAATGCCAAGGTCAACAAGGGTCTACGCCCGCGTGGGCTGTGCTGGCATTGGGCCGAGGATATCGAACGTCGGCTGAAGCAAGAGAACTTCCAGACCTTGGAATTGCACCGTGCGATAGCAAATGCGGACAACCAGTTCAGAATCGACCACAGCACGGCCATCATCAGCCGCAAGGGTGAGACGATGTATGACGGCGTGGTGCTGGACCCATGGCGGTACGGCGGTGTTCTGTTCTGGTCGCCCTTGGTGGAAGACACCAAGTATGAATGGGTGCCGCGCAGCGTTGTTCTGGAAAAGCGCCGCCAGGAACAATACGGGGACTTGCTGCCCTATGTCGGCGGCTAGCATTCACAACCGGGAAGAAATCACTCCGGTCGCGAATCCACCCATGCGCAGCTCACCAAACAGACGCTGATATTCGATCTTCGGGCAACGATTCATTACAACGTCAATGCCCCGCGCCTGTGCTTTGGCGGCGGCTTCGGGATGTTCAACGCCGATCTGCATCCAGATCGTGCGCAGGTCGGGAAAAGAAGACAAGGCTTCGTCGACTATTGGCGGAACGGCCTCGGACCGGCGAAAGATGTCAACCATATCCACCGGCTGAGTAATGTCAGACAGTGACGCGCGGACGGTCTGGCCAAAAAGAAACTTCCCGGCATGGCCCGGGTTCACCGGGATCACTGTGTATCCCTTAAGTGAAAGATACCGGGCGACATAATAGCTGGGCCGCACCGGGTTCATCGAAACGCCCACCACGGCAATCACCTTGGTTCGACGCAGGATGTCTTTCAGGAATGGTTCTGTGTAATTCGCCATGCGGCCACCCTAGACTTGGCGCAGCAAAGAAAAAAGCGCTCAGGTCAAACCTGAGCGCCAGTTGTTGGAACGAGGGACAGTGAAATGACCCGCGGCAGTTCCGTTCCGCGGTCACTGTGACATTTAGGCATAAGTTCAGAGAAAAAAAGAGGGGCGTCGCATTTTTGTGATGACAGGCCGAAGAAAGCGGAAATTCGCCTAGTCTTGATACAGCACCACAGGCCAGTTTTTCTCGGCCATGTGAATGTATTCTGCACGATCTCCGCGCCAGAGCTGCTCAATCTCAGGCGAGTGGGTCAGATACAGCCGGCCTTCCACCATGTCCCAAAGCATCGGATCGGTGCTTTTTAATATACCTTGCGCCATAGCATAGGCGCAGTAGCCCCCGAACTGAGGGGAAAAGGCGCGGGGATTGCTTTCAAACAGATCGCGATTCTCGGCCGAGGCGAAATGCCATTCAGCCCCTTTCCAGATCACAGAATACTCTGGCAAACCCCGTACCGGCGTTTCCTCAAGAAAATATGAGACAGGGTCGTAGCCGGCCATGACGGCACCGTCCGCCTCATAGAAGACGGGCATGTCCTGTGCATGAGCGGCAGGAAGAAGGGCAACGGCGGCTATCGCGCGAAGTATGAAACGTTTGATTGGCATCACATGCTCAGGATTACAAATTCAGGGTATCAAAATGCAATCTTTTGTCGCGCGAAACACCCCTGTTAACGCGGTTGTGAACACCCGTGTCGCTTTATCCCGCGTCAGTCAAAGATATCCTCAACCACATCCCAGGCCTCATCAATGACGCGCGCAAAGATCCCCTTTTTCTTCTTTTTCTTTTTGGACTTGTATGCGGTGGCGGTTTTGTAGCTGTCGCGCTTTGGCTTGTCATTGCTCAGCTTGCGCTTGGGAACCATCTTGAGGTCATGCAAAGGGGCACCGCAGCTAGAGCAGCTGAGTTCGTGGCGTTGCTTCCCCTTCAGAACCAACGCAGCGCGCGTTCCGCAATAACAGCAGGTGGCGATTTTGGTCGGGCTGGTAATGGCTCTCTCCTGTCTATCAATGCCTTGAAGCATATAAGGCAATTGCGGCAGCATTTGAGACGTTCAGAGAACCAAACCCACCGGATGCGTCGATTTTCACCAGTTGATTGACAGTTTCCTTGGTCTTTTGCCGCAGACCCGGCCCTTCGGCCCCCAGAACCAGCGCAACAGGTTGATCCAGTTTGCCGCCCAGCGCGGTTTCGATGGTGTCCTCCGCCTCGCCATCTAGGCCCAACACCAAGAACCCCATATTCTGCAATTCAACGATCGCATCCGCCAGATTGCGCACACGCAGATAGGGCTGACGCTCCAAAGCTCCACTAGCGGTTTTAGCCAGCGCGCCCGTCTCTGGGGCCGAGTGGTGCCGCGTACCGATCACGGCACTGGCCCCAAGCACTTCGGCCGAGCGGAGAATCGCCCCAACATTGTGCGGGTCGGTGACGCGGTCCAACAGAATGACCCTGGGATGTTCACGCCCAATGCAGTTTTCGGCCAGCCCGCCCCAATCCAGCGGCTTGACTTCAAGCGCGGCCCCCTGATGAACCGAACCCGGATCAATAGGAGCGGTAAATCTCCGCGGATCGACCATTTCGGCCTCGATCCCTGCAAATTCAATCGCTTCTGCCAGTTTATCCTGGGCATTCCGCGTCACAACAAGGCGGAGTTTCTGTCTGTTGGGGTTCATCAAAGCATCCCGAACGGCATGCAAACCGAACAGCCATACGGTTTCAGACGCCGCAGCTTTGCGCGCCTGTTCCTTTTCAACGACCCACTTGGGTTTCTTCATTTCTTGGGCCTCCGGGCCGGGAATTCGGTTTCCTGCGTCAAAGCCAAATTTTCCTGTTGACGCTTCTTCAAGGCGCTAGTAATCACGCCTCCACGTCAGGTGCAACGCCTGACAGTGGGCGACAGGCCGCAAGGTGTGGCAGGGGACTGTAACTCCCTCGCGGAGACGCACGCCTGGTTCGATTCCAGGGTCGCCCACCACTTTCCAATCACATACAGATCCCTCGATCCAAGTATTTTCGTTTGCACTGGCCTTCGATTGCGAGGCTCTGTTGCAAATTGTTGACATCGGCGGGGCGCTGCGCGACGGATCGGCGGTCTTGCCACTGGAAGTGCAAATCGCCTCCGGTTAATCTGATCGCAAACAACGAACAACAGGATACCCTGCGAAGTCAGGGCTTTGCCGATCAATCCGATGTGGAGAGCAAATGCTACAGGCAATACGTGAAGCGCAAGAAATTGGCATTCCGTTCGATGATGTTTTTCCCCATCAATACGCAATCAGATCGGACAATGTGGCAGCACCCGAAGGTTGGAATACAGCTGAGTTTGCCCCGTTCAAAATTCATCACAGTCCTCGGCTAAACATATCGCAACCCGATTGCACCGACGCCAGCCTACAGCTGTTGATTCTTGGGATCGCGGTCGACACCGGAACGGTGATAGAGGACGATACACAGGTCGATCTTGGTGCCAGTCCGACATGGCGCGATCTAGAAGACTGGCTTGAAAATCTGGCAGGGCGCTTTGTCATATTCAGCAAGCTCGGGCGCGAACATAGGCTATATTTCGATCCCACACTGGAATTGTCCTGTTTCTATGACCCCAAGACGGGCCTCATAGGCTCATCACCTTTCATGGCGCTGGACCGGCCCATCGCACCCGGACGCTATATCCGGGCCGAGGATGTCATGTCGGGGGCAACTAACTTTTCTTTAGGCTTCACTGCAGACCGCGACCTTCGGCTGGCCCGACCAAATCATTCGCTGACCCTCCACCGGTATCAGCAATATCGCCATTGGCCCCGATCGGACGGGCCATTTATTGCGGATGCGGACATTGACGCCGTTGCATCTGATATTGTGACACGTCTCGGGGCTACGGTCGGCGCGCTTGCGCGATCTTTCCGGTCCGCCATTCCGATTACAGGTGGGTATGACAGCCGGGCACTGGTCGCGTCAGCCAAGGACCACCTTGGACATGTCAGTGCGTTTTATACGCACCGGATTAACTATCTGTCATCGCTGGATTGTCTGCTTGCCCAGAAAATTGGACAGAAGCTTGGTTTTGAGCCCGAACGGATTGATGGCATGAAGCTGGCTGAAGAACACGGCCCGTCGGATGAACTGAGCCTCGAGGAAAAGCTGTTCGGGCTTCGTACGGGCGGACATACGTCGACTATGGGGTATCGTGAACTGGCGGCACACGAATTCCTGCCTGATGCCGAGATTTCGATGCGTGGAAATGTCATGGACATGAACCGTGCAAATCAGTGGAAAGGGCAGGATGCGTTTCGATTTCCACATCTGGTGCGGCGCCTGCGCTTAAGGGCGCCTGAAGGCATTCCACCCGCTGTCTATTGGCAACGTGAGGTGATGACTTGGCTTGACACACTGCCACCGGAAACGCACCGCTACGCGTTTGACCTATCATTTCTTGAGAACATCCTTCCAAACACAATGGGTGCCGGGCTGAACGGGATGCCGCGTCACTTTACGCTCAATCCGTTCAATGACAGATATCTGATCTCGCGCAGTATGGGCATTACTCCTGCCCTGCGCCGGAACGGAGAGCTAAACGCGGCGATCCTGCGTCAGTCGGTGCCCGAACTGGCCGAGCTTCCTTACAACCAAGAAATCAAGCGCGACCCCGAGGCGCGCCGCGCCGCCGAAGTCCTGTTTGCAGATTAAGCGACGCCTAGTTGGGCAGGCATGGCCATTCGCTAACCACCTGCCCGCCTTGGATGGCAAGCATGGTGCCGAACTGATTCAGTACAGCCTCGCTTTGAGCAGGGCGCAGCAGTGCGATGTCGCCCGGCGATACGTCTGCCGAACGCGGGCCGGTCCACACTTCCTGATTGCTTGAACGCCCGAAGACCGTTGAGTAGCCAAACGATGCTGGGAAAACCGGCTGGGAAAGGAAGTGGCCGCCAAAGATCGCAATATCCGTTTTTTGTCGCGGCAAGAACTCAAGTCCCGGCAATGCGTTTCCCGGCATTACTTTCAGAACTGGTGTCGCAATGAACGCGGCTGGGTCAAACGCCTGCGTCGTGGCGTGGTCAAAATCGCCGGGCTTTACCAGGACCGAGCCGAATGCCACCTCATTCGCAGAACCCTCGGCAAGGTAGGATTGAAAGGTCAGGCTGCCGCCTGTGTTCAGACACAACCCATCCTCGTCACGCGGCAAAGCGGCGATGGCTGTGTTGAACGCATCTGCACTGGCCCGAACCGCTCGGTTGCGCAGAATGCCGGGCAGTTTCGCCAAATGCGCCTCGTACCCCATGACCCCGGCAAGCTGCCCGTATGGGTGCGCCATTATTTGTTGGGCAAGTTCTGGGACATTCTGAGAATTTAGCCCGCCACGGTGCAGGCCGATATCCAGTTCCAAAGACAAACGCAGTGATGTCTGGCGATCTGAAGCCAACGCCAAATATTCCCCAAGCCGAGCTGGTGTGTCGATCAACCATTGAACGCGCCTTGCCGCGTCGTGATTGGTGGTCAGAAGCCTTGCAGCCGTACTGACAGGCAGGGGCTTCCCGATCAGATGGTCCGTATCGGGCTCGGCCGTCAAAAGCGCCTGCAACATCGGTTCGGAAAACGTCATCAGGCCAGAGGTCGAGATGCGCTCGCGAATGAAATCCAACAAAGGAAGGCAGGGCAGAGACTTGGCGACCAGCCTGCGGGCCAGCCCAGCGTCAGCAGCCCTTTTCGCGACAACACAATTGGCGTCCAACAAGTCTAAGTCCACTACGACGACGGGCTTGTCGACCCCGTGTGATCGCAGAACATCTGACAGGGCTTTCAGGGCTGCTGCATTCATGGTCGAAACAACCGAGCAAGCGCGGGGGTCAAAAACTTACCCTGTGGATCGAGCCGTTCGCGCAGCGCACAAAACCGATCAAAATCCGGATACATTGCGGACAGGTCTTTGTAAGCCAAATTGTGCATCTTACCCCAATGAGGGCGGCCCCCTGCTTCGACAAATAGCGGCTCAATGGCTTCGAAATACCGTTTATGATCCTCGGCTGCGTCGGCGTGAATAGCGATGGAAATGCGCGGCCCACCCTGGAACGGAGACAGACAGGCCGTGTCGCCAGCAGTCTGGCGCACTTCGATCGGAAAGTAGATGTCCTTGTGGTCGCGATGTAGGCGCGTCAGAACCTCTTGCAGAACATCCCCAGCCACATCTGGCGGCAGATGGTATTCCATTTCCTTGAAACGAATATGCCGGTCGCTACACAAAACCCGCCAGCTTTCGCCGATATAATCCTCGTCCGACTGCGCAAGCGTCAGTAGCTTGAGTATCGCACTGCGCAACCCTTCGCTGATCCGCCCCGCGCTGCGCGCAAGTTTCAGTACCTTTACAGCAATCATATCCAAATCGCGCGGTGCTTTGCTTTCGGCTGCATCCGTGATGGCGTGACGAAGTTCGACAGTCTTTCCGGTAAACGGGATGCAGAAGAATTCGAAATTCCGGTTCTCTGCCCATTTCTCGTGCATCGTGGCCAGACTTTCCTCGACCGAGGCAAGCTGAACCTGACGACGTAAGTTGTACTTTGGCACGACCGAAATCTGCGCTTCGGTCAGAACGCCTAGCATCCCCAAACTGACCTGTACCATCTCAAGCGGGATATCATCCGTGGTCAGAATATCGCCGCTTGCCCCGACCATTCGGGCCGCCGTGACTTCTGCCGCAAGGCACGGCAAGTCCCGCCCGGTCCCATGGGTCGCCGTCGACACCGCGCCGGCCAGTGATTGTGCGTTGATATCTCCAAGGTTACGGAACGCCAGCCCCCTGTCCGCCAGCGTCGGTGACAAATCTCGCAACCGCGCATTGGCGTTGACCCACACCCGATCCTGCCGGGCATCGCCAGGTGTTGATAGATCCAAATCAGACAAGTCCACGATCCGGTCACCACCGGCTACGATTGGCGTAAAGGAATGCCCCGCACCCAAGACCCGCAGGCTTTGGGGTCGCGCGATCTCATTTTGCAGTTCAGCAATCGACGTCGGGCGCGCTATTGGCGTATCCGTGCGCTGGTTTCCGGCCCAGTTGGTCCACATGCACTGTCTCCTCCGAGAGAAAGGATTGCAGCACATGCGACACGAAACAAGTCAGGAAAACAGAAGCTTACCCAACGGGAGCTTTGTCAGGCCGCGGCCTCACGTTGCGCAGTGACTCGGTCGAACCATGCGATGATGCTTTCAGAATCAGGTTCGATCTGTTCAGCAGCACCACCTGTGAACGCGTCGAATTTTTCCTTGTTCAGACCATTCACACCGACAAGGACGGGAACATCCTGCGCCAGTGCTTCGGCGATCACCGGGCGGAATCCGCGCCCGTCAGCCTCATGTTTTCCGAACTTGTTGATGATCAGCAATTGCGGCGCGTCGGCCAGCGTAGAGGTCACATATCCGACGGCCTGTTCCAGCGCGGCAGGATCCAGACGACAACCACGTGACTGCTCACCAAGGGATTGCGAGATACGGATCGTCTCACCCTCGGGCAGAACGCGAACATCCATGTCACATTTGCTGCTATCCGCGCATTCGGTGTTGGTTTGAACCACACCCGCAAGGCTCGCGCCTTTGGCGAGCAGGTGTTCGGCAACCGCACTTAACAGGCGGTCGGTTGCGCCGCGGTCGGTGGTAGTAACATAGGCCAGATGCATCCAAGGACCCCTTAGTACAGATTTGTAACGTTCCAGATAGCACGCAAGGTCCTGCGCGACCACTCTCTTGGATCACGGTAATGGCGATAATCCGATCACAGGCGCGTGCAAATGAAGCAATGCCATGAAGATCGCAATTGCAACCAGCCAGACCCAAGGGCGCGGCCACGGTTGTGGTACGCGCAGCGACAGGCGGGCCGTGTTGCGGGACAACCGGGTCCATTCCATACCCAAGTCGCGTTGTTTGCGGCGGTCGATCAGTGCCATGCCGAATGTCGAAAAGCCTGCAAAAAGCCCGAACAGGATCACGTGTGACAGGCTGCCATTGGCCAGCAGATGAGCCCCCGCCCACAGCATCAAAGCCGCAAGAACAGGGTGGCGCGTGGACCGCAGGATGCCCGGTTTTTCGGGATCGAATGTACGATGCCCCATCCCGCCAAATGAGAACCGGTTTTGGATCGATATGCCCGCGACAGCCAGCCAGCACACGATTGGCATCACCAAGAGTGGCGCCCAGCGAAAGATGACAAGCGGCGGGATGACCTCAACATATGGCGCTTGCGCTGCGGCGACGATCAGCCATGCCAGCACCAGAAGGGAAAGTGCGGAATATGCCGCAAAATAACCCTTGCACCCTAGTGTTTCGATCAGTCGACTGCGAACACCCGGCCTCACCGGGATGGCGTGGCTGAGAAGAAAGGTGATCAGTGCTGCAAGAAAGAAGGCCCAACTGGTCATAGTATTCTCCGAACGTGTTACGCGCGGTCTACGCCCCGAAGGCTGTCCGGTCTTTGTCCAAGATCAAACGCGGGGTAGAAGGGGCGGACGCGCCGCCCCTGCCCCATTTTACAGTCCCAACGCTTTGCGCCGTTCTTCGGCAAAACCCTGCACGATACGATCGGCAACAAGCGCTAGAATCGCCATAGCGGCACCGGCCGAGATGCCCAGACCCACATCCGCCTGACCTAGCGCCAGATAGATCGACTGTCCCAGACCGGTGGTCCCGATCAGCGCAGCGATCACCAGCATTGCAAAGGCATAAAGGATGGTCTGGTTCAGCCCCAGCAGGATCGTCGGCGCAGCATATGGCGCGCGCACATCCCGCATGATCTGCCACTCGGTCGCACCGCTTGAGATCGCGGCCTCCATCATCTCTTCCGGAGTGTTGACCAGCCCGTGACGCGTGTAGCGGATCATCGGAACGATGGCGTAAGCACAGATCGCCAGAAAGGCCGAGAACTCGCCAATCTGGAAAACCATCAGCACAGGGATCAGGAAGACGAACAGCGGGATTGTCTGCAGCATGTCGCAGATCGGACGAACGACCTTCCAGACCGGCAACCATACGGCGCTGGCTAGGCCGATCAAGCCACCTGCGATGGCGCAGGAAAACACCGCAGCACCGCTGAGGTAAAGCGACAGCAAGGCGCGCTCCCACAGGCCGGACACTAGGATGGTGCAAAGCAACCCAACGGAAAGCGCCGCCAGACGCCAGCCCCCCGCGACATAGCTGAGCGCAGCCGCCCCGGTCAGGACGAAGGGCCATGGAAGGTTTGAAATACCCGTTTCCAGCATTCCGATCAGGATCAGAACAACCAAACCGCCCGTCAGGTGACCACGCCATGCCATCAGTGCGGCGATGACCGCGCTGACGGCGAACAGGCCGAAGCTCATGCCAGCTGTCCACTGGAAACCCCATGTGAACGGCAGAACGGCCTGATCCAGACCGATCCGCAGTGGCAACAGGACATAGAACAATGAGTTGTTCTTGAGCGCATCCAGCCAAGGACCGTTCGCTTGCGTGAACGCAGTCAGGCCGCTATCGACAGCCTCGGCCATCGGGTCCAGCAAGGTCAGTTCGGACGGGTTCGGCAGCCATGCCCAGAAGGCGGCTGTGAACAGGGCTGAAAAGCCCAACACCGCCCAGATAACGCGTTGATCATAGCGCTTACGCTCTGTCGCCAGCGTGCCGCTCATCCGGTCGATCACCACGGCAAAGACCACGATGACGAGACCGGCCATCAGCGACTCACCGAACTGCGCCTTGCGCATGGTCAGAAGGACTTCCCAGCCGATGTCGTTGAACCCGCCGATAACGGCGGCGATGATGACCATCGAAAGGGCAGCCATCAGGCATTGGTTTACGCCCACCATGATCTGCGTCGCCGCTGCGGGGATTTCGACCTGAAACAACTGCTGAAACCGCGTGCCGCCGGACATGATGGCTGCCTCTTTGATCTCGGGCTCGACCCGTTCCAGACCCAGCATCACGTTGCGCGCCATTGGCGGGGCCGCATAGATGGCCGAAGCGATCAGCCCTACGACCGGACCAAAGCCGAACAACAGCAACAGCGGGGTCAAATAGGCAAATGTCGGAACCGTCTGCATTACGTCCAGCACCGCCTGAACAAAGGACCTGACGCGCGGCACTTCGTTGGCAAGGATGCCGATGGCACCGCCGACGACTAACGCGACGGGCACAGAAACGGCAACCAGCGCCAGCGTATTCATACTCTCGGCCCAGTAGCCTGAGGCCAGCACGAAACACAGCCCAAAGAAACCCAACGCCGCCATGGGCAATCCGCCCAGGAACCAGCCCAGTGCCGTTACCAGACCGATGAGGATGGGCCATGGTGTATTACCCAATACGAAATTGGCCCCGTTCATGGGATATGCCATCAAATCGGAAAACAACCGCATCGCTGGTTTGATGCCGTTCAGAAACCAGTCCAAAAACGCGCCAACCCACTCAGTCGCGGGCAATTCCCAAGCGGTGGGCCACTTGACCAACCAAGGCGCAAGACCCTCCAACGCAAGGCAAATCGCGCCGACAACGACTGTGATCAATGCCGCCTTCGCGCCAACCGTCAATTGGATCGCGTTGTTACTGGGGATGTCTGAAACGGTAGTCATGTCTCATCCACCTGAAGGGCGGCGGCAAGATCAGAAGGATGAACCGTGCCTACAATATTGCCGTTTTCATCGCGTACAGGAACAGGTTCATAAAGCTCCATGCAATGCGCCAACGCGGCGTCCAGGGTCATCGAAGTTGTCAGGCCAGGATCATCCGGGCCACGTTCTGATTCGTCCCGCATGACCGAGGCGACTTTGGCGTGCTGACCCTTGGCGACGTCTTTCGAAAATTCGCGCACGTAGTCATCTACGGGGCGCAATACGATATCCGTCGGCGTTCCGATCTGGACGATCTTACCGTCGCGCATGATAGCAATGCGGTCGGCCAGTTTCAGCGCCTCTTGGATATCATGAGTAATGAAGACGATGGATTTCTTCAGCGTCGCCTGAATGCGCAGGAATTCGTCCTGCAGCTGTCGGCGGATCAGCGGGTCGAGGGCCGAGAACGGCTCGTCCAGAAACCAGATGTCCGGGTTCACCGCCAAAGACCGTGCAATTCCCACGCGCTGACGCTGACCACCGGAAAGCTGACGCGGGTAGCTGTCCTCGCGGCCCTCCAGCCCGACCAAAGTGATGACCTCTTGCGCGCGAGCCATTCGTTCCTTTTTGCCGACGCCCGATACGCGCAGTGGATAGGCCACGTTGTCCGCAACGGTCATGTGTGGAAACAGGCCAAAATGCTGGAACACCATGCCCAACTTCTTGCGCCGCAATTCGGTCAGCGCTTTCTTCGACGCACCGATGACGTTTTCGCCGTCGACACGGATTTCGCCCCCCGTGCCCGGCAACAATTGCGAGATACAGCGGATCAGTGTGGACTTGCCCGACCCAGACAGGCCCATGATGACGAACAGCTCGCCCTCTTTGACTTCAAAATTTGCGTCCTGAACGGCCGGGATGAACCCGTGTTCGCGCAGATCGGCGGCGGCTTGGTCTGCATCATTCCCTGACCGAGACAGCGCGTCGGTCAGGGCTTTGTCTGCGCCTTGACCAAAAACCTGCCAGAGATTCTGGCAGGTAATGGCTGGCGTATTCGCGTCAGTCACTTATGCGAACTCACTGCGTTGCCGCGTCAACAACCGGACGCCATTTGTCTTCGTTCGCAGCCATCCATTCGGCGACAACTTCTTCGACTTTACCGCCGTCAACGTCGATCGCGCCCATCATCGGCTGCTGGTCCTCGACCGCCAATTGATAGTTGGACAGGATTTCATAGGCCGCGGGCCATTTTTCTTCCATCCCGTTCCAGCTGGCTTTGAAGATGCGCGAGGGCGAGAAATCGCAGTCGTTCACGGCGTTCGGGTTCGGTCCCCATGCCGGATCGTTAAAGCAGGCTTCTTCACCGGCAGGCAATTCAACGAACTGAACGTCATAGGCCGACATCGCCCAATGCGGCTGCCAGAAAGTGATCAGCAGCGGCGACTTGCGCTCGGTCGAGGCGCGCAATTCTGCGATCAGAGCACCTTCGGAACCGGCAGGCACAGCTTTGAACGGCAGCTCAAGACCGGTCATACGGTCGGCGCCGGGCGTACCCCAATCAGCAGGATAGTCGACCAGGCGACCACCGGGCAGAGTTTCAGCGGTTGCGAAAACCTGCGCGCAATCCTTCAGCGCTTCCCACGCCGGCAGACCGGGGCACAGATCGGCCACGTGCGCCGGATAAGCAATGCCTTCCTTGGCATCCAGACCCAGATCGCCGATCTCAACGACGGTTCCTTCGTCGATTTTCTTGGCGTATTCGTCCGAGACGTTGGACGACCAGATTTCCAGCGTCGCAGTGATGTCGCCATCCGCGATTGCCTGGAACTGATTCATCATACCAGCGGTCACATATTCGACGTTGTAACCCGCGGCTTTCAGCATCTCACCCGCCACTTGGGTCGTTACGTGCTGACCGGTCCATTCGTTGATCGCCAGTTTGATCGGCTCGTCCACGGCACCCATATCGGCGGCGTAAGCGGAACCGGCTACCATCATAGCCAACAGGCTGACACTAATTTTTTTCATCGACATTCTCCCTGTCTTTTTTTGTTTTTCGTCCACCTCAGCGCACAGGTGCGCGCCGGAAGGTTGGACGGACGACAATACCATGTCGCAACATGCACAATATTGGCCGCAAAAGGGAAGTGAACACTTTGAACAAAGGCGGAATTTTTCGCCTTGTACTAAGCGGCAAGTCCCCACTCGCTGCGTTGTACTGATCGCGCGCGTTTTTGCTTAACACAAATATCTGGCGCAGGTCTTTGATTGACGAGTCAATCACAAACCCGAATCCCCTGTTTTGTCGAGCATTTCTTTGCTCATGTTCGATTTTTCTGCATTTTTTTGATCTCAGACGCACCAAATGTCCAAAGCTTCACTCTCTTTGAGACCTTGCAACGAAGCGTTCAACAGGCAACTTTAACGGTGGAGGACATGATTGATGCATCATTTCGATGAAATTTTTGTAATGGCTGCCAATCGCCATGGTGGCCCGGATGCGTTGAATGAAAAATTGAGCAAACCCAAAAGCCTGGCCGAGCTTGCTGAGATGCCGGAAGATCGCTGGCTGTCGATTATCACCAAGACCATCTTTCAGGCGGGGTTCAACTGGAAGGTCATCGAAAACAAGTGGGACGGGTTTGAAATCGCATTTGACGGTTTCGATGTCGGACGCTGCGCCTTCATGGATGATGAGAAATTCGACGCCTTGCTGCAGGATACCCGCATTGTGCGCAACGGAACCAAGATCGCGACTGTTCGTGACAATGCCGCCTTTTTGCTGGAGCTTCGTGATGAAGGCGGTGCGGGTCAGGTTCTTGGGGGTTGGCCATCGGTCGACTTTGCCGGGCTGCTGGCGATGCTGGGCAAGCGAGGGTCGCGTCTGGGCGGGGCTTCGGCCCAATACGCCATGCGATTTGCAGGGCGTGACAGTTTTGTCCTCTCGCAAGATGTGACCGCGCGGCTGATTGCCGAAGGGGTGGTCGATAAACCCGCGACTTCGAAAAAGGCGATGGCTGCGGTGCAAGAGGCCTTTAATACATGGATGGATCAATCAGGCCGGTCGCTGACGGAAATCAGCAGGGTTTTGGCGATGAGCCTGTGAAAACGGGTTGCAGCGCGGGCACTTCGCATTAGGCTTTGATTATGGCCTTTCGTATTTTGATGACGCTATTAATTTTGCTTGCTGCCTGTGGTCGCCCTTTGACGGATCAGGAACGCGCATTTGCAAGTGCCGTTCAAGGCGACACGCTGGATTTGGATCGCGTGCGACTTGTCGAAGGTGCGCCGGTAACGCCGATCACGTTTTACCGCAAGGACCGGCCGCGCCTGGCCTGTAGGGAACGTATCCTGCCACCAACCGAAGAAGGGGTCGTAACCGCGAAACCCGCCGCTGTTGCGTTGTTCAATAAGGTCTATTTTAACAAGGACTGGTACCTTGAGGACTATATGTCCGATTTCCCGGAACAGATGGACCTGATTGCCGGGATGTTGCTTGCACACGAACTGACCCACGTCTGGCAATGGCAGAACCGCCAGTCCACTGGTTACCACCCCCTGCGAGCCGCCGCCGAACATGGCGGAAGCAAGGACCCGTACCTGTTCGACCTGCAGACATCGCCTGATTTTCTATCCTATGGATTCGAACAACAGGGGGCGATCGTCGAGGAATACGTCTGCTGCCGGGCATTGGACCCTAACGCACCGCGGACCCAGCGCCTGCATGACATGTTGGGCGCGCATTTCGACTTGTCACCGCTGCCTGGCGCGCAGCGCGAGCGTGCCGTTGTCATTCCGTGGAGCGGAGCGAAGGTAGAAGGGATTTGCCGCGAAGGCTAAGCCTTATTGCAGCGTCTCCAGGTAAGCCACCAGATCCACAATCGGCTGACTAGTCAGGATCGGCTGCCCATCGGGTGTTTTCATCGAGGTATCCTGCCCGTCGAAATAGGGACCGTAAACCGGCATCGGGCTGCCATGACTGACCAAGGGATCACGCCCGTCGATACGCGCCACAACACGGGCTGTTGGGAATACTCCATCCCCGGATGCCAGCTGGGTCAGATCAGTCGGCTGTATCACCAACACACCAGCCATTGGCCCATGCCCGGTCGCATCGATCCCATGACAAGTCGCACAATAATGCTGATAGAGTTCGGCACCGGTTTCAACGTTCTGCGCCATGGTCTGAGACGCCAACGCAGCTACACTCGCACAAACGGCCCCGAACATCGGTTTGATCATCGCATCCTCCTGTCACGATTGACATTTGCAGGCTTGCCCGCCGGGCGGCTTGGCGCAATGATCCAGATCAACGAAGCGGGAGGATACGGGCAATGACACAATACGCAGCCATTATGCTGGCGGCCGGGATCGGCGTTCCGATTCTGGCGGCTTTGAATGCCGCACTGGGCAAGCTGATCGGGTCCCCGACAACCGCCGGCGTAGTCCTGTTTGCCATCGCGTTCGTGGCGTCAGCCCTGGTCATGCTGCTGTTTCCAGGAATAGAAGCGCTATCCAAGGTGGCCCAAGCCCCGAAACACTTGTTGCTGGCCGGTGTTTTGATTGCGTTTTATGTTCTGTCGATCACGCATGTCGCCCCCCATTTCGGAGTCGGCAACGCCGTGTTCTTTGTTCTGCTGGGACAGCTAATCAGCACGGCGGCCATCGATCATTTTGGCCTGTTTGGTGCTCAGGTCACGCCGCTGACATGGATACGGGCCGGGGGCATAGCCGTGATGGCGGCCGGTGTCGCCATCACTCAACTGGCTTAAGAACACCCGCCTCCAGCCGCAGTTTTCGGTCCATCCGCGCGGCCAGATCCATGTTATGCGTGACAATCAACGCTGAAAGCCCTTCATCCCGGACCAGCGACATCAAAGCACCAAATACCTGATCCGAGGTTTCGGGATCCAGGTTACCGGTCGGTTCATCCGCCAGCAAAACGCGTGGCTTGTTCGCCAGGGCCCGGCAAAACGCAACACGCTGCTGCTCGCCCCCTGACAGGGCGGCGGGGCGGTGTTTGGCACGTGCCGCCACTCCAACGCGGTCCAGCAAGGCCATCGCCCTGTCCAGTGCAGCCTTCTCGGATACACCGTTAGCCAGTTGCGGCAGGGTGATGTTTTCCAGCGCAGTAAACTCGGGCAACAAATGATGGAACTGGTACACGAACCCAACGTCCTGCCGTCTAAGCGCTGTACGGGTTCGATCCCCCCTGCCCGCTACATTCTGGCCCGCGATCTCAACTGATCCTTCATCTGGTTTGTCCAGTAGCCCAGCAATGTGCAACAGTGTCGATTTGCCTGCCCCGGATGGCGCGACCAAAGCCACAGCCTCACCTGCGCGCAATTCCAGATCGACCCCACGCAACACCTGCACCTCACCTGGAGTGCCCTTGAGGTAGGTCTTGGTCAAACCGTTCAGCCGCATCGTCAGATCATTCATAGCGCAGCGCCTCAACCGGGTTCAGCCGCGCCGCGCGGCGGGCCGGGAAATAGGTGACGATGAATGACAGCCCCAACGACAGCCCAATCGCCTTGAGAACATCTGAAAGGTGCAACTCGGCGGGTAAGGAGTAGATGCCGCGAATGGACGGATCCCAGACGCCGCCGCCCATGACGTAGTTCACGAATGAGAATATCGGGTCGATATAGATGGCAAACAGGCAGCCGAGGATCACGCCCATGACGGTGCCAATGATGCCTGTGAATGCACCGCAGATGAAAAAGACCCGCAGGATCGACCCTTCGCTCAGGCCAATGGTGCGCAGGATACCGATATCGCGCCCCTTGTTTTTCACCAGCATGATCAGGCCCGACACGATGTTCATTGCTGCGATCAGGACGAGGATCGACAGGATGATAAACATCACGTTGTCCTCAACCTCAAGCGCACGCAGAAATCCGCCCGACGCATCCTGCCAAGTCCAGATCTGGCTGCGCCCGCCTGCGGCCTCGAGGATGGGAATCAGAACCGGGGTCATTTCCTCGGGCCGTTCGACCATCACTTCGATCTCGTCGGCCACACCGTCGCGGTTGAAAAAGCTCTGAGCTTGCGTGAACGGCATATAAACGCGGGTGCGGTCGATGTCATACCGCCCGGCCGAGAACACATAGACCACCTGATAAGCGTTCACGCGCGGAGACGTCCCAAAGGCGGTTTTCACCCCATTGGGTGAGGTCAGTTTGACCGTGTCACCAACCGCTGCTCCGATGCTGCGCGCCACACCGGACCCAATGGCAATCACATCCTCTCCGTCTTGAAACTGGGTCAGATCACCGACGGCTTGTTCGCTTTGCGCGACGCCCGGCAGATCGCGCAAGTCGTCGGGGCGGATACCAAAGACCTCGACCCCGCTGCTGCGATCGCGATTGGTAATCAGGACCTGCCCTTTGACCAGCGGGGCCGCGCGTTCCACGCCCGGAACCTGCGCGATCCGGCTGGTCATCTCTTCATATTCCGCGATTGTGCGGTCAACGCGCCCCTGCGCATCAAACTCTCCGGCGGAGTACACAGTCACATGGGCGTTTGCGCCCAGAATAGTGCCGACGAATTCGGACCGAAATCCAGAACGGACGGCCAGAGTGGCAATCAGGGCAAAGACGGCCAGCGTGATCCCGATCAGGGAAATCCACGTCATAACGCTCACGCCACCTTCGGCACGGCGCGCGCGCAGGTAACGCCACGCGATTTTCCACTCAAATGGGGCAAAGGGCGGGGGTGTTCTGGCCATGCCTGCTCCGGTTATTTTGTTGTCGCGACCCTTTCGGCATTTCACCGGATGGTCAAGCCGGTTGTCAGCCGGTCAGCGTTGCCGCGCGGTTTAGCACCTCTTCGGCGCGCGGTCGGGTACAAATACCCCTGTCTTCCAACTCGGAAAACACACGATCCCGCAGATCGCCGGGCAACAGCGACAAGGCGCGGTTATGCAGACCCAACGTCAATGCAGCGGGATCATCCAGCATCGCCAACTGCGATGCCATTTCCTCGGGCGAATAGGTCGGCCAGAGCCCGATATTGCATTGCGCGTGGTCCTCGAACCACTGTGCATAGCCATCAGGCGACTTGAGGCAGAACGCATTCAGCAGCATGAACTCGGACGGCCGCCTGCGCGATCCAAACAACGCCTGCACCGAGCCATACCGATCGTTGATCTCGTCCAACAGCGCCAAGGCCAAGGATCGGCGCATCGCGAAAGGGGTCGCAAATGTCGTGGTCCTTAACCCGTTGAGGTCGGTACCTGACGCGCCCAGTGCATCAAGGCTCTCGACCAGCCAATTGCGGTGGTAATCGCTTTGGACGTCGATGAAAGCGATACGCGCCGCACCATTGTCAGCAAAGAACTCAGTCGGATCAAAGCTGCGCAGAAAGACGTTCTTGGTGTCCAGGACAACCATGTTCTCGGACGCCGCAACGCGCGCGGCGCCCAGCTTCAGAACTTGCTGACTGCGATACCCGTTGGACCCGCGCCACCCCTGCCTGCGAATGCCGGGAATACGAAACCGATTTTCGATCATGATCCGATCCGACAAGGATCGCCGCGCGTACTGACCGGGCTGCAACAACAGGTCATCGCCGCCCAGGACCTGAACCTTGGATCGCAGTGGGCCGTATGAAGCCAAAAGGGGTTCGATTTTTGCCCTGAGCGTATCTTCGTCGCAGTCATTCATGATCACGTGAATCGACGAAACCATGTCCGGATCGACAAAACGGGCAAAAGACAGCGCCTGAAGTTCAAGCAGGGGAAAGTCCTTGGAATACACGACGGTCGCGAAACTCAGCACAGCGCGGGCCCTTTCATCGTTTTGCCCGGTTTATCAGCAATTTCGGCGCGGTCAAATTCGCTCTCAAAGCCCCGAAATTGCGAATCAGCAACGCCACCGGTCAAACGGACACTCGAACTAAAGGAGATCATCCGCCATTAAAATATACCACCGGTTGTGACGCTCTTCACAGACAGCCCGGTATTGTTTCAGCTATGAAGTTAATGTGAGCATGGCGAGGCAAACTGAACTCAAAATGCAACATTTGAAACGCAACTTTATTTCGCGTTTTGCTTATTTTTGGAAACTTTGTCACCCTGATTATGGGGGAATACATTTTTTAGAGCGGGGGTCGCTCATGTTTGTAAAGAGTAGTACGGAATTGTTGGACCCTATTTTGGTCCGAAACGCATCTTCAGAACTGGATTGTGAGACAGCAGCGCTGTTGCGTGCAACCATTCGCCCTGTTTTCGACGCCGCGGCAAGCTGGTCAAATTTGACCGACATCCTGAAAGACAAAGGATACCACTTGGCGTTCCGTCAGGGGCGGTTGTGCATTACGGATCGCGCAACCGATGAAAGGGTTTGCGGGATACGCTTTTTGGGGTTCGAATTCAAGGAACTGGTTAAACGTTTGGGCCGTCCGATTGTCGTGGCACGCGGCAACAGCGCGGATGGCGATATTCTGACGGAACGGCCGGAACCGCAGAGAAACTAAAAGTTTCGCCAGAACTGAGCCTTGCGGCGCAGCGTCTTTGTCAGGCTGTACAGCGCGGCACGCGCGATGGCGGGCTGCGACAGCGATTTCAGCAAGATTGCACCTGCAACGCGAACCGGCAGATGGCCCTGTTTGTACCATCCAAATCGCTGCGCGTCCGTGTATCGGGACAGATCACAGAACTGACTGTAATTCTTCAACCAACATGCGGCCATCTCGGCCCCAGCGGCGTCAGTGTCTGCTGACACCCCGCCAATCCGAAACAGCGAAATCGGGGTCTGCAGCCGCTGGCCGGAATGGCCAGACAGGATCATCCGCAGAACCATGTCGTAATCCGCGGCCGAACGGAACTGCAGGTCATGTCCACCCAATTCCTGAAACAACGCCCGTTTCAGAACCATTGCATTGTGACCGAATGGCAGGCGCTGCAGGATGGATTTCAGAGTTAGTCGACGGGCGTGACGGCGGTTGCCCTCATCATCGAAAAAGACAGTTTCGCCATACACAAAGTCGGGCTTGTCCGGCCCAATGGCATTTTGCACCCGAAGCAGACTCTCGGCGTCTGCAATCAGGTCGTCCGAGTTGAGAAACAGGACATACTCGCCAGTACAGCGCTCGACCGCTTGATTCATCGCGTCATACAGGCTTTTGTCCCCCTCGCAAAAATACCGCACCGGAATGGGATCCCCCGAGGTCGAGACCTTTTTAATCGCATCTTCCAACAGGTCCTGTGTGCCGTCATCGGATTGACCGTCCCAGATGACGTGCTCGACGTTGCGAAACTTTTGGGACTGCACACTGTCCAGGGCGGCGAGGACTTGCTCCTCGCGCCCCGCTTCGATCAGGTTGCGTGTAACGGTGACAACTGAGATCAGCGGCCGATGATCCTGTTCAGACGATTTGCTCATAGATTTCGGCAACTTTCGTGACGGCCGCTTCTGGGCTCAACTCCTCGCTTTCGCCTGTGCGGCGGCAGGTCAGTTCAACCACTCCGTTTTTCAGACCGCGCGGGCCAACGGTGATGCGCCAGGGCAGACCGATCAGGTCCATGGTGGCGAACTTGCCCCCTGCCCGTTCCTTACGGTCATCATACAATGGCTCGAGGCCCAGCGCTGTCAGCGCGCCGTAGATCTTGTTACAGGCGGCGTCGGCCTCGTCATCACCTTGCTTCAGGTTGACGATACCGCAATGGAACGGCGTCACGCCTTCGGGCCAGATGATGCCCTTGTCGTCATGGCTGGCCTCGATGATCGCGCCGATCAGGCGGCTGACGCCGATGCCGTGGCTGCCCATATGAACGGGAGCGGGTTTGCCATCGGGGCCTTGAACAGTTGCGCCCATGGCTTCGGAGTACTTGGTGCCGAAGTAGAAGATCTGGCCAACCTCGATCCCGCGCGCCACGCGGCGACGCTCTTCGGGGACTTGGTTGAACAGCGCCTCGTCATGGGTTTCATCCGTGCGGGCGTATTTCGAGGTGAACTCTTCGAGGATCGCCTGACACTGCTCGCGGCTGTCGTAGTCGATCTGACGATCACCGAAGGTCAGATCGGTGACTGCACTGTCATAGAACACCTCAGATTCACCGGTATCGGCCAGAACAAGGAACTCGTGCGTGTTGTCGCCACCGATGGGGCCGGAATCGGCGCGCATCGGGATGGCTTGCAGGCCCATGCGCTCATAGGTGCGCAGATAGGTGACCAGATGGCGGTTGTAGGCGTGCAGCGAGTCCTCTTTGGTCAGGTCGAAATTGTAACCGTCCTTCATATAGAACTCGCGTCCACGCATCACGCCAAAGCGGGGGCGGATCTCATCGCGAAACTTCCACTGGATCTGGTAAAGCGTCAGCGGCAAATCTTTGTAGCTGCTCACATGACCGCGGAAGATGTCGGTGACCAGTTCTTCGGCAGTCGGTGTGAACAGCATATCCCGGTCATGCCGGTCTTTCATGCGCAGCATTTCCTGACCGTAGTCATCATACCGCCCGGATTCGCGCCACAGGTCCGCCGACTGGATGATGGGCATCTGGATCGCGATGTGGCCAGCGCGCGCCTGCTCTTCGTGGATGATGTTTTCCAGCTTGCGCAGCACTTTGAAACCCAGCGGCAACCATGAATAAATTCCGGCAGCAGCTTGCTTGATCATCCCGGCGCGCAACATCAGCCGGTGGCTGACGATCTGAGCCTCGGAGGGGTTTTCCTTGAGAACGGGCAGAAAGTAACGGCTGAGGCGCATTGGTGAACCTTTAAAGGTGAATTTGGACTTCAAAGTTGCTTATTCCAAAGCCCCGCCGGGGGCAATCATGCATTGGTTATTTTGCGACCTCGGGCCGGTCGGTTTTTTGATTGACCCGCCAGTCAGGGTTTTCAATTGTGACTGAAATACAGAATCCAAGGGGCACCCATGCAAACCATTCAGGAACCCGCTCGTAAGATTCCCGTGGTACACCAAACGGACGTTCTTATTGTTGGATCAGGCCCAGCCGGACTGGCCGCCGCGCTGGCTGCGGCGCGCGCCGGTGTTGAGGTTTCGTTGGTCGACCGCTTTGGCTGTATGGGTGGCAATATCACCGCCGTGGGTGTTGAGGGCTTTGCCTGGTACCGCCACGAACAGACGGTCGAGGCTGGTGGCATCGGCATGGAGTTCGAGACCCGTGCTAAGGACATGGGCGCCGCGGTGCCCGAAAGCCAGTCGCTGAGCTATGAATTGGACAGCGAGGGTTTTAAGCTAGTGGCCGACAAGCTGGTTGAAGAGGCAGGCGTTCATCCGATGCTGCACCGGCAATTCGTCGCTCCGATCATGGAAGGTGACCGGATCACCGGCATCATTACTGAATCCAAAGCGGGGCGCGAGGCGATCCTGGCCAAGGTTGTGATCGACGCCACCGGCGACGCCGATGTTGCCCACCGCGCAGGCGCGCCGACGCACAAGACCGCCCGCGAAGATATGATGGCCGCCTCGGTCATGTTTCATCTGGCTGGTGTCGACAAACGCGCTTTTATGGAGGGCGTCAAGGCAGATCCCCAGACCTACAAGGATTGGGGCGGCGGCGGTGAGTGGAACATCGAAACTTCGGGCAAAGAAGACGACATGTTCTCTCCCTTCGTGCACAAGCCGTTCCAGCAGGCCATCGATCAGGGCCTGATCCCGCCGCATCTGAACACCATCGCGGGCACATGGGGTGCAATGCACGACACGGGCGAGCTGACCTATATGAACCTCATCCACCTGGCCGAGATCGACGGCACGGACCCCGACAGTTTGACACGTGGCGAGATTGAGGGCCGCCGCCAGTCGATGCTTGCCATTGAGGCGCTGCGCCGGTTCATGCCCGGTTGTGAAAACGCACGGCTGCGGAACTTTGGGATGACCATCGGCATTCGCGACACGCGGAAGATCGATGCGGTCTATAACATGACTGAAGATGACGCCCGCCATCAGGGCCGGTTCGAGGATACAATCGGTATCTATCCCGAATTCATCGATGGCTATGGCATATTGATCCTGCCGACCACGGGGCGATATTTGCAGGTTCCCTATCGCTCGATGCTACCCAAGGGCATCAAAGGCTTGCTGGTCGCGGGCCGTTCGCACGGTGCGGACAAGGTGGCCCACGCCGCAACTCGCAACATGGCCTGTTGCGCGGTCATGGGACAGGGTGCAGGAATTGCCGCGGCCTTGTCGCTGAAAGGCAACCAGGACCTACACGCGATGAACCTTGCCCCTGTTCACGCGGAACTGGACCGGCAGGGCGTGAGGGTTCACTGATGCAGTCAATCCCCACGATCGACATCTCTCCGCTGCAAGACACGGCCCATCCGGACCATGACGCAACCGTTCAGCGGATATTGAACGCCTGCACTGACATCGGCTTTCTCTCCATCACAGGCACTGGGGTTTCGCCTGACACCGTTAATCAGGTCCGTGCCAAGACGCGCGCGATCTTTGACATCGATGAACAGAGCAAGTGGGATCAGGCCATCACCCGCAACAATTATCGCGGATATATCCCCATGGGTTTCTTCACGCCCAATGATGGCTCGGGCAAGGCGGACAAATACGAAGGTTACAAGCTTCATTTCGAAGTTTCCGAGGACCACCCGGTTCGTGATGACTGTGCGCTTTATGGCCCGAACCTCTGGCCAGCTGAAGTACAGGGCGCGCGGGAAGTGATATTGGAGTATTGGTCGCAACTGGACCACGTGGCCGAACTGCTTCTGGGCGCGCTTGAAATCGGTCTGGCTCTGAAGCCCAACGTCCTGAAAGAGGCCTTTGCCACCCCCATGACAAACATGACGCTGTTGCACTATCCGCCGCAGGCACCGGATGAGGAAGGCTTTGGCATTCATCCCCACAAGGACACGGATGCCCTGACGATTATCGCCCCCGACCCCGTTGGCGGGCTAGAAGTGCAGACCCGCGATGGCGGATGGATCACCCCGGATTGCCCACCCGGCGGCTTTATCGTGAATATCGGCGACATGCTTGAGCTGTGGTCGGGTGGACGGTTGAAATCAACGCCGCATCGGGTGGTCAACAAATCTGGCAAAGAACGCTATTCCTTCCCTTATTTCGCGGTTCCGCGTCACGAAGTGATCGTCGAGCCACTGTTACCGCCGCTGCCCGGCTTTGATCGCCCTGCGGTTCACTGCGGGCTTTGGTCGGCCGAAATCTGGCGCACAAACTGGCCCGATGAAACCGCCACGGCTGATACGCCCGAGCTCGGAACGCTGGACTCATAATTCCTGGAAATCCCCAAGGCATGAACCGCTTGCATCGCGGGACCGGTTAAGCCAAGAACACCGGTAAGAGCCAAAAACAAGGGGACAAGCATGGCCTTGCCGGTAAAGGATCAACTCAGGTATTGGGGCGTCGCGGCTGCCATTTTTGTGCTTTGCCTATGGGCACTTGGAGACGTTTTGCTACCCTTTGTGATTGGCGGTGCAATCGCCTATTTCCTTGACCCGATTGCAGATCGTCTTGAAAATCTGGGCCTGTCGCGCATGGCAGCCACTGCGATCATCACAGTTGTTGGCATTCTGGGCTTTGCTCTGGCAATCCTGATGGTTGTTCCCGCGCTGATTACCCAGTTGATCGAGTTGGTCGAAGTTATGCCAAGCCTGTTCCAACAGCTGCGCAGCTTCATCGAACAACAGTTCCCGTCCCTTCTGGACCGCGAATCCAATTCGCACCAATTCCTCGTCTCACTGGGTGAAACGCTGAAATCCAAAACAGGCGATGTCTTGCAATCCGTCGCTGCCTCATTGGGTTCGGCGATCAACGTCGTCGTTCTGTTGGTCATTGTTCCGGTTGTGGCCGTCTACATGCTGTTGGACTGGGACCGCATGATCGCCCGGATCGGTGATCTACTGCCCCGCGATCACGCCCCGACGATCAAACGACTGGCCGGTGAAATTGACGCCGTTCTGGCCTCATTCGTGCGCGGCATGGGCACGGTCTGCCTGATCCTTGGCACCTATTACGCCGTGGCACTGATGGCGGTCGGCCTGCAGTTCGGACTGATCGTCGGTTTCATAGCGGGTCTGGTCACATTCATTCCCTACCTCGGCGCGCTTATCGGCGGCACGCTGGCCATCGGTCTGGCGCTGTTCCAGTTCTGGGGGGATTGGGCGCATATCGGTCTGGTTGCCGGGATCTTTGCGCTGGGCCAGGTAACCGAAGGCAATTTCCTGACGCCAAAGCTGGTAGGTAGCTCAGTGGGTTTGCACCCAGTGTGGTTGCTACTGGCTCTGTCAGTTTTCGGTGCCTTGTTCGGCTTTGTCGGGATGCTGATCGCGGTGCCCGTTGCCGCAGCGCTGGGAGTGCTGGCGCGGTATGCAACATCGGTCTATTTGGGCAGCCGCCTGTATACCGGCCTCGAAAGCGCGGATCAGGAAGACCTGTAGTATGGCCCTTCAGCTAAGCTTTGATCTTCCGGCGAAAACTGCGCTGGGGCGTGAGGATTTTTTCGTCTCTCCCGCGAATGCACTTGCGGTTGCCATGATCTCGGCCACGTCCTGGCCGGGCAACAAACTGGTTCTGAGCGGCCCTGCGGGTGCAGGTAAAACCCATCTGGCACATGTCTGGGCGGCGGAAACCGGTGGTCGGATCATTCAGGCCACGGATGTGCGTCACGAAGACGTGCCGGATCTGGCACGCGCGCCTGTCGCGGTTGAAGACGTCCCGATGATCGCGGACGACTTAGAACAACAGAAAACACTGTTTCACTTGCACAATCTTGTGTTGGCCGAAGGCAACGCCCTTCTCATGACTGGGCGGCTGGCCCCTAATTTCTGGCAACTTCCGTTGCCCGATCTCCAAAGCCGGATCGAGGGCGCGCATCACGTAGCGCTTGACCCGCCGGATGACGCATTGCTGGGCGCGGTTCTGGCCAAGCTGTTCGTGGACCGGCAATTGAACCCCAGCCCTGAGGTCATCGCCTATTTGGTCAAACATATGGACCGGCGCTTTGAAACTGCCGCCAGTGTTGTGGCGCAACTGGACCAGCTTGCCCTATCGGAAAAGCGCGACATTACCCGCGCCTTGGCGGTGCGTGTTTTGAGCGCAGATTTAGATGATATCCAATCTGGGAATTGACCCACGCCGGGTCATCTCGCATTCTGCACGCGGAATATCTGGAAGAGACATGGATCAAACTGTCGTTACCGAAATCCCTGACTGGGGTCCGTTCGGAAAACCCCTCTTTGATGACCCCCAAGCCCGAGCTCTGTCACGCGTGGGCGTGGTTGACGTCGGATCAAACTCAGTCCGGATGGTGATCTTTGACGGTGCCGCGCGCTCACCGGCTTATTTCTACAATGAAAAAGTGATGTGCGAGCTCGGCGCGGGCCTTTCAGACACGGGGCGGCTTAACCCAACGGGTCGCAAACGCGCCTTGGCCGCTTTGGGCCGGTTTGCCCAACTCTCCGATGACCTTGGCCTGCCCGGCCTGCATGTCGTCGCCACCGCAGCCGTGCGTGAGGCCGAAGACGGCCCCGAGTTTTGTGCCGAAGTCAAAGCCGAAACCGGCCTGACCGTATCGGTCATCAACGGCGATGAAGAGGCACGCCTGTCCGCGCAGGGTGTCCTGCTGGGATGGCCAGGTGCGTATGGGCTGATTTGCGATATTGGCGGGTCCTCAATGGAATTGGCCGAGATCGGAGACGGCGGTGTCGGTCGGCGCCTGACCTCGGCGCTGGGGCCGCTGAAACTGCGGGACATCAAAGGTGGGCGGCGTGCGCGCAAGGCACACATCAAGGTCACGATGGAGGATCTGCGCGACCAGATGGGGCCGCAACGAGATCGCCTGTTCCTAGTGGGCGGAAGCTGGCGAGCATTTGCGCGTCTGGACATGCTGCGTCGGGGTTATCCCCTGAACGTGCTGCATGAATATCGCATGACCACCAAGCAGGTGCGCGAGACCATTAAATTCATCGAAAAAGGTGACCCGGAAAAGCTGCGCAGCAAAGCCGGTGTGTCGGGATCACGGATGGCACTGATCCCCTATGCGATGGATGTGCTGGCACGCTTGATCCGCACGTTCAAACCCAAGGATATCGCCATTTCCAGCTATGGTATCCGCGAGGGTCTGCTTTACGAGCAGATGCCACAAAACCTCCGAGACCGCGATCCGTTGATCGAGGCGAGCCGTTTTTCCGAAGCCAAGGACGCCCGCCTGCCCGGTTTCGGAAAACATCTGCTCGATTTCGTGATGCCGCTGTTCAAATCAGCCCCACCCGCGCGCATCCGCCTGATAAAGGCGGCCTGTCTGTTGCACGACGTCAGCTGGCGCGCACATCCTGACTATCGCGCCGAGGTCTGTTTCGACTACGTCACACGTGCCAATCTGGGCGGCTTGAAGCACTCGGAGCGAGTTTATATCGGGCTGGCCCTGCAACACCGGTATCGCAACAAACGCGAGGGCAACCGGTTCACCGCACTGTACGAACTCCTAGACGAGAAAGACCAGAAACAGGCCGAGATTTTGGGAAAGGCCATGCGGTTTGGTGCTATGCTGTGGATGCAGAACGATGCGCCGATGGCGACTTTGAAATTTTACCCCAAGAAGCAACAACTGGACCTGTTCTTGCCAACTGCAGCACGCCCCCTGTTCAACGAAGTGGCCGAGGCACGGCTAAAGTCACTCGGCAACGCTTTGAAATCCGAGACTCGCGTCATCATCCTGGGCTAGATATCAAATCTCGGTTTCGCCCTCGGGCGGGCCTTCAGGGATCTCTGGCTGTATCTCTGGGTCCTGCGGCGGCTTTTTGCGGATAATTATATCGCCGTTAGGCAGGATCTCGGGTGCTTCATAGGCGCTCCAATCCTCAATCTCATCTGCCATCTCGGCCAAGGCGGGCCCCATTTCCGCAATAAATGACTGCATTGCAGGGCCAAACTGTTCGGCCAGGCCCAGCAGTTCATCCAATGCAGGCTCCATCTCCTGGCGCAAGCCTTCAAAGAACAGCTCTGCCCCCTGCTCTATCAGGGATTTGTTCCCCTCTTCCTCGGCAAAAGCCGGAAGGGCCATAGTGACGGTCAACGCGCAGATTGGAATGAAACGTTTCATATCGAAAATATAGGGCAACTGAAACGCGGTTGAAAGATCACAGCTCGATATCCAGAGTGACAGGGAAATGGTCAGACGCGGTTAGCAACGCTGCATGTAGATCCTGCGCATCACGGCAAGCCGGATCGCGAAACGGATGCCATATGCGCCAGTCCGGGCGACGATCCTTTAACCCATCGCTGATCATAATATAGTCCAGCAACGCCTCAAGATACCCGCGATCTTGGGGCCGATAAAAGCGCGCGGTCGACGGGCGTTCACCCGGTTCTGACCCAAAGGCCGTATCCGCGTGGGGGTCGAACAACCCCGATTGCAGCAGGATTTCAACCGATGAGCGACCAAACAAGTTTTCGAATTCGTCCAGCCCCGGACCATCGTTCAGATCGCCCATTAAGATCAACTGTTCATCAGCCGCCAGATGCGCCTTGATCCGCCTGCTCAGCCAGATCGCCTGAGCCAGCTGTTTCCGACGATTGGCGATCGAGATGCGGATCGCCGCATCGCGGGTTTCCGCCCCATGAGGCGCCTTTGACTTCAGATGCGCGCCAATAAGACGGAACCGTTCGCCTGCCTTGGTTTCAACTGCCAATTCCATCGGCGGCTTGGAAAACTGCACCTGATCCTCGGTTGCGTCGATGTCGAGGTCGATGTGAAACACCTGATCGAAACGCGGGGCCCGTTGGCCTCCGTCCTTTGGATCATGTCGCACCGTCAAAGAGTGCGGGTCGTACAGCAAGGCCAGTTCCTGATGCGTATCGTTGGCAAACCCCATCACGGCTTCGCTAGTGCGCAGATCGAATGCCTCGGCAAAGTTCTGCAGCGCACGGACCGTGTTCTGAGATTTCCCTGTGTTTGGCGCTTCGACAACCAGCACAGCATCCGCATCGATCGCCGTCAGAACCTTGGCGATAGCCTCAATCTGCTGCGCTTTGGTGACATCATGGCGACCTGACCAACTGTCATCGGCGATCAGTTCGTCATGACGATCAAACAGATTGGCGAACCACTCGATGTTATAAGTCGCGAGGCGCATGCCTCAGGCCTGCGCGCCGTTGATTTCGTCCCAGGCACGGTTGATGTCGATCATCTTCTTTTCAGCCAAACGTACGGCCTCTTCTGGGACACCACGTGCCAACATCGCATCGGGATGTGTTTCGCGCACAAGTTGCCGCCACACCTTGCGAATATCGGGCAGCGGCATGTCGCGAGGCACCCCAAGAACCGTGTAAGGATCGTTGGGCGCATCAGGTACAAAACGGGCACGCAAGGCCATGAACTGCGCATCGGTCTGGCCGAAAATATGGCTGACCTCTTCCAGAAACTCGTTTTCGTTGGGGTGATAGAACCCGTCCGCCATGGCGATGTGGAACAACCCTTCCATCAGGTCGCACAGCGTGGTGCTGTCTTCGGAAAACATGCGCGCGATCTTGCGGGCATAGTCCTGATATCCCGCAACATCCGTGCGGGCCATGTTGAACACACGCGCCGCGCCTTCCTCGTCATCACGCGCGATCTGGAATACGTCGCGGAAAGCGGTGACCTCATCTCGCGTCACTTGCCCGTCAGCCTTGGCCATTTTCGCGCCCAGTGCGATCACGGCGATGGTGAAGGCCACCGACCGTTCAGGTGGCGAGCGCAGCTTTTCAAAGACTGCGGTAAGGCTTTCACCCTGGGCAAGCGCACTCAGCGCATCGGATATACGGATCCAGATCGACATGAGCGCACCCTAGCGTCCCAAATCGGGACTGTCAGGTGCAACCAAACCGTCTGTGGCAAGAATTTTCTGCATCAGCACAAGGTCCAGACGTTTCCCCCACTTGAACCCAACCTCGGGCATGCGTCCGACTTCGACAAAGCCCACAGCCGCGTGAAAAGAAACTGCCGCCGGATTTGCCGAAGAAATTCCCGCCACCAGTGCATGAGTTCCTTCTGCCCGGGCGGCGGCCTCAAGCGACCGCATCAAAGCTCGCCCCGTACCTTGTTCACGCGCATCAGTGGCCAGTTGGATCGTTAGCTCTCGGCACTGCGCGTATCCCGGACCGGATCGAAACGGACCATAGGTGGCAAACCCAAGAATCTGGTCGTCCTGTTCAGCCACAAGATAGGCCGGACCGCGCGCTTCGATGTCACGCGCAATGCTGTCTACACTGCGTTCGTCGGTTGTAAATGTTACCAGCGTGTCGCGGATGATTGCGTTGGTGATCGCAGCTATCTCTTTGGCATCCGCAGCTTTGGCTTGTCTGATTTTCATTCCAAAACGCGTTTCCCATGCGGTGTTTCGAACTCTGCCTGCAATGCGGCCGGGCCTGTGTCGAATACCACAGCGTCCATTTTGCCTAGCAGCTTGGCTAGCTCCAGCGCGTCCGGGTGAAAAACCACCAATCGACGCAAACGGCAGCCGCTATCCTGCAGCATATTTGCCGGATGCAAATCTCCGTGCCACTGAATAAGCGCCGGGAACAGATTGTCGAAGGGCAGACGCCCGTTTGGCGGAACCGCCATTTGCCAGCGTAACGCCCCGCGGGCCAGGTCGATCGGGTGGCCCACCCCATCCGGAAACACGGTCAACGAGGCTGAAATGTCCGGGACCCGGCATATCCAGTTGGTAAGGCGCGGCGCGCCCTTGAACCGGTCCAGATCGAACCATCTGGTTCTTTGCGGATTCGGTGCCTGTGGGTCAATCGCGATGGCCTCAAGATACAAGCCGTCTCGCAACCCCAACAAGCGGTTATATGTGCCGAATCTTTCATGCTTGCCGCCGTCTTGCAGCGGCACGCCCAACGCTTGTTCGACATGGGCAGACGCTTCTTCGAGCGTTTCGCCCGCAACCGCCAGATGATCCAGTAACACGCAGCGCCTCCTATGAAAAACGACCAGACCCTTTCGGATCTGGTCGCATGTTTTCCTTAAAGGCGGTGGATCACAAGATTTTTCGACGAAAATCTTTGAACGCCTCAGCTTTTCGCTTCACCGATCAGACGTAAGATGTCCTGAGCGGCTTCGGGGATATTGGTGCCCGGGCCAAAGATCGCTTTGACGCCGTGATCATAGAGGAATTGATAGTCCTGCTGCGGGATAACCCCGCCACAGATCACCAGAATATCCTCGGCACCGGCTTTCTTCAGCTCTTCTACCAACTGCGGTGCCAATGTTTTGTGCCCCGCTGCCTGCGACGAAATACCGATGACGTGCACGTCATTGTCCACAGCGTCCTGCGCGGCCTCTGCCGGGGTTTGGAACAGCGGGCCTACATCCACGTCAAACCCGATATCCGCAAAGGCGGTTGCGATCACTTTGGCACCGCGGTCATGCCCATCCTGCCCCATCTTGACCACCAGCAGGCGCGGGCGGCGGCCTTCGGCCTCAGCGAATTCCTCGATGGATTTCTGGATCGCTGCAAAGCCTTCATCGCCTTCGTAGGCCGCGCCATAGACACCGGCCAGCGTTTTCACTTCGGCGCGGTGGCGACCGAACTCTTTCTCCATTGCCATGCTGATCTCTCCTACGGATGCACGGGCGCGGGCGGCCTCGACGGCGGCGGCCAGCAGGTTTCCACCCTCGCGGGCAGTCTTGGTCAGAGCATCCAGTGCCGTTTGACAGGCGGCTTCGTCACGGGTTGCACGGATACGTTCCAATCGCGCGACCTGCGCTTCGCGCACGGCCACATTGTCGACGTCCAGAATGTCGATCGGGTCTTCCTGTTCTTTGCGGTACTTGTTGACTCCGACGATCACCTCGTCACCCCGGTCGATCATGGCCTGACGGCGGGCAGCGCTTTCTTCAATCCGCAGCTTGGGCATACCGCTGGCCACGGCCTTTGTCATGCCGCCCATTTCCTCGACCTCTTCCATCAGAGCCCAGGCTTTTTCGATCAGCTCGTTGGTCAGGCTTTCGATGTAATACGAACCGGCCAGTGGATCGACGACGTCGGTGACACCTGTTTCCTCTTGCAAAACCAGCTGCGTGTTCCGCGCAATTCGGGCCGAGAAGTCAGTGGGCAGCGCAATCGCCTCGTCCAGGGCGTTTGTGTGCAGGGACTGGGTACCGCCCAGAACCGCGCTCATCGCCTCATAGGCGGTGCGGATCACGTTGTTATACGGGTCTTGTTCTTGCAGTGACACACCCGAGGTCTGGCAGTGTGTGCGCAGCATCTTCGAGCGTTCGGATTTCGCGCCAAAATCGGTCATCACCCGATGCCACAGCGTACGCGCGGCGCGCAGCTTGGCGATTTCCATGAAGAAATTCATGCCGATAGCAAAGAAGAACGACAGACGCCCTGCAAACTTATCCACGTCCATCCCAGCCTGCGTCGCGGCGCGTACATACTCGCGCCCGTCAGCCAGCGTATAGGCCAGCTCTTGCACGAGGTTCGCCCCAGCCTCTTGCATGTGGTAGCCCGAGATCGAGATCGAATTGAATTTCGGCATCTCGTTCGATGTGAATTCAATGATGTCCGAGATGATCTTCATCGAGGGTTCAGGCGGGTAGATATAGGTGTTGCGCACCATGAACTCTTTCAGAATGTCATTCTGAATGGTGCCGGACAGGACGGATTTGTCGTGCCCCTGCTCTTCACCTGCAACGATGAAACTGGCCAGAATTGGAACCACCGCCCCGTTCATGGTCATCGAGACCGAAACCTTGTCCAACGGAATGCCATCGAACAGGATTTTCATGTCCTCGACGCTGTCGATGGCCACACCGGCCTTGCCCACGTCACCGACAACGCGCGGATGGTCACTGTCATAACCGCGGTGCGTCGCCAGATCGAAGGCGACCGACACACCCTGCTGACCGGCTGCCAGATTGCGGCGATAGAACGCGTTTGATTCTTCAGCGGTCGAGAAACCCGCATATTGGCGGATCGTCCAAGGGCGGCCCGCATACATGGTCGCCTTCACACCGCGAGTGAACGGACCGAACCCCGGTAACGACCCCATATGCGGCAGTTCAGCGGTGTCTTCCTGCGTATAGAGCGGTTTGACGTCGATGCCTTCCAAAGTCTCTTTGGTCAGGTCGTCCAACGGGCGCCCGCGCAGCTCTTTCTCGGCCAGCGCCTGCCAGTCTTTCGTATCGGTCATTGCGTATTCCTTTTCTCAATTCGGGTCGCGAACAGGCATTGCCTGCGCGTTTTAACGTTCGGTGCCGCGCATCGCGGCAGGTGTAAACGCGATATTTTGATGCCTGCGTGCATTTCGCCGGTCGCATTCACCGGCGCAGAGGCTATATTCAAAAGAACAGGAGGCCCTATGACACGAACGCTTGCCCTTGTTTTCTCGGCACTATTCCCGCTGGTCGCGATGGCGGCAGATGGGTCTGCGCCTGCCGATGAAGATTTTGTCCGCCCCGCTGGTGATAGCGAGCTGAGCGAATACTTATGGGTCAACCGGCCCATCGTTGTCTTTGCCGATACCCCAGCCGACCCGCGTTTCCGGCAGCAAATCGACATGCTTCTGGAAGGCGAAGAGGCCATGCGCGACCGGGATGTGGTCGTGCTGACCGATACCGATCCGTCCGCCCGATCTCCGATCCGGTCACAATTGCGCCCGCGCGGCTTCCAGATGGTGTTCGTCGACAAGGACGGCGTGGTCAAACTGCGCAAACCTTCGCCGTGGAGCACACGTGAAATCGGCCGTTCCATCGACAAAACGCCCCTGCGCGAACGTGAAATCCGCGAACGACGCGAGGGCGGCTGAGCGCTTTCGCCACGCCCAAAGCTCCCGGCGCGAACCGCCGGGAAACCACGGAGATATGGTGAAAACGCGATCATGATCACTCGAACTCGATGATCACGTCGTCCACGGCCAGGTTGTCGCCGGGGCCTGCGTTGACTTTGGACACGACACCTTTCTTCTCGGCGCGCAGGATGTTTTCCATCTTCATCGCCTCAACAGTGCACAGCGCCTGACCTTCCTGCACTTCCTGCCCTACTTCGACATCGATCTTCACGATCAGGCCGGGCATCGGGCACAGCAGCATTTTCGAAGTATCCGGCGGCAGCTTTTCGGGCATCATACGCGCCAGCTCGGCCTGACGCGTCGTGCGGACATGGACCTTGAGGTCTGCGCCTCGGTTGCGAATACGGAACCCGCCCGAGATTTTTCCGACTTTCAGAACCAGCGGGCTGCCATCGACGTCCAGCACCGCCAAGTGATCGCCCGGCGTCCAGTCCGAAGTGACCCGCACGGTGGTACCGTCTGAAAACGTCACGGATGACCCATCGCGATCCGCATCAATCTCAACTGCATATTCCTGCCCTTGCAGTGTGACGACCCAATCAGAGCCGACCTTGCGTTCGTGATTGTCCATCCGGCCAGAAACGCGGGTGCGGCGAATCTCGGCCACGCGGTGCATGGCTGCGCAGGAAGCCGCGATGCGGCGCAAGTCGGCCTCGGACAGTTCAACGCCTTCGAAACCGTCGGGATATTCCTCGGCGATAAAGGCCGTGGTCATGTCCCCGCTGACGAATTTCGGATGGTCCATCACAGCCGACAGGAATGGCAGGTTGTGGCCGATGCCTTCGACCTCAAAGCTGTCCAGCGCTACGCGCATCGCCTCAATCGCCGCCTCGCGGGTCGGGGCCCAGGTGCACAGTTTGGCGATCATCGGGTCATAGTACATGCTGATCTCGCCGCCTTCATAGACGCCGGTGTCGTTGCGCACGGCGGCTTCACCTTCGGGCGCTTCACCTTGCCATTTATCGTTCACCAACAGCGGACCAGAGGCAATCTCTTGCGGCGGTCGATAGCGGGTCAGACGACCAATCGACGGTAGGAAGCCGCGATACGGATCTTCGGCATACAGGCGGTTTTCGATGGCCCAGCCGGTCAGGGTCACGTCGTCCTGTGTGATCGACAGCTTTTCACCCGCCGCCACTCGGATCATCTGCTCAACCAGATCGACACCGGTGATCAGTTCGGTGACTGGGTGTTCCACCTGCAAACGCGTGTTCATTTCCAGGAAATAGAAGTTCTTTTCGCCATCGACGATGAATTCAACCGTACCGGCGCTGGCATAGTCCACGGCCTTGGCCAGTGCCACGGCCTGTTCGCCCATCGCTTTACGGGTCGCTTCGTCTAGGAACGGCGACGGTGCCTCTTCGACCACTTTCTGGTTCCGACGCTGGATCGAGCATTCACGTTCGCCCAGATAAATGCCGTTGCCATGGCTGTCGCAAAGGACCTGAATTTCGATGTGACGCGGCTGGGTCACGAATTTTTCAATAAAGATACGGTCATCACCGAACGAGTTTGCCGCCTCGTTCTTAGACGACTGGAAGCCTTCGCGCGCCTCTTCATCATTCCAAGCGATCCGCATGCCCTTACCACCGCCGCCGGCACTGGCCTTGATCATGACCGGATAGCCGACTTCGTTGGAAATCTTAACGGCCTCTTCGGCGTCTTCGATCAGGCCCATGTAACCGGGAACGGTCGAAACGCCGGCTTCTTGCGCGATCTTTTTCGAAGTGATCTTGTCACCCATGCTTTCAATCGCTCCAACCGGGGGGCCGACAAAGGCCACGCCTTCCGCCTCAAGCGCCTCGGCGAATTTGGAGTTTTCCGATAAAAAGCCGTAACCGGGGTGAACCGCCTGCGCGCCACTTTGGCGGATGGCCTCCATGACCTTATCGATAACGATGTAGGATTGGTTCGCAGGCGGCGGGCCGATATGCACCGATTCATCCGCCATCGACACATGCAAGGCGTTCTTGTCTGCGTCCGAATAAATAGCAACGGTGCCGATACCCATCTTGCGGGCTGTCTTGATGACCCGGCAGGCGATCTCGCCCCGGTTGGCGATCAGGATCTTGTTAAACATGGAACGTCCTTTGTCTTGATGTTCTGAGAACGCAAAACGCCGCCGCAGGGAACGTTCCCCACGACGGCGTGATGCGCGATGACGGTCGGGGCGACGCGCGCCCCGAAAAACCCGGTTTTACCTACAGTTGTTTTGTGTCTTGCAGTACAGGACATTGCCCGCCGCGCCGACAACCGCGCCGAACAGCGGGTCGGCGCTGACAACAGCCGCCCCGACGGCGCCTGCGCCGCCGCCAAGCAGCGCCTGTTCGCCCGTCGTGTCACCACAGGCGGCAAGGCCTGCGCAGGTCGCCATTGCAAGAACGAGTTTCGAGATTCGCATGATATCTGCCCCTTTGGAATTCTTGATGCGTTCCGGGGCAGATGTCCGATTTCGACCTTGTTATTCAATAACAGGCCGTCCTGAACAGAGTTTTGCGCAGATTTGTGCCGCTTTACGCTTGGATATTGCGCAAAGAAAAACGCGGGCAGGACTTTGTGAACATCACAAGCCTGCCCGCGGAAGGAAGGGGTACGGAATAGTAGGTGCTTGTGCGACGCAGGCAAAGTAGAGCCGCACGGCTTAGTCAGGTTGCTTGGCACAATCAAATGCGTAAACAAAGTATTGTTTCCGGTCAGGATTCCGGCTGGAAATCGCCCATTGGGCGAATGCGCGCGCAGATTCGCGCCGAGATCGGATGCAGTTTTGGGGGTGAAACGCGAGGCCAATGCCGTCACGTTGCTGTTACTTTTCCTCAGCAATTGGTCTGTTTCTGCGCCTGCAACATCACGGGTTGCGAAAAAGGGCGCCTGAATTTGTCTTTTCAAACGCAAAGGGTTAACCGATCTGTTCACTTTAGGGTGAAAACGGCCCGATAATTTTGCACGTTTCCTTGAGAAACTAGGAGATTCCCATCCCGTTCTCGTGATTTCCCTCAAGTTCTCTTGCGTGGAACGGTACCCGTGCACACTCGCACACAAGGAAATATCCACATGATTGCAAAGAGAAAAACGGCGTTGCTGCTTGCCGTGTCCGCGCTTGGCATGTCCGGCGCGGCTGCTTTCGCCCAAGACGCCCAGACGCAAACGGAACTTGATGCCCTGCGTGCCCGCGTCGAGGCCCTCGAGGGAGCAAAACCCGGCGCTGGCACTGGCGATCTTCGAATCGGAAACACCACGCTTGATGTTTATGGGTACGTTAAGGCTGATTTCTTCTACGACACCGACTTTGAACTTGGCGACCTTGCCGATGCGACCCGAATTGGCGAGCCAGCAAACGCAACCAGCGGCACCTTTGGGGCCACCGTGCGCCAATCGCGCATCGGGCTTCGGACCAATACGCCGTCTGCCATCGGCGATATTGCGGGCCAGCTGGAACTGGACCTGTTTTCCGGCGGGACGGATGGGCCTGCTGAACTGCGCCTGCGCCACGCCAATATCCGCATTGGCGACAACTGGTTGATCGGTCAATACTGGACCAACTTCCAGCCGCTCGACACCTATCCCACGACCGTCGAATTCAACGGCCCCGTTGGCATTCCTTTCGCTCGCGTTCCTCAAGTGCGCTATACGAACACGCTGGGCACTGACACAACCTTTGCGGTGGCGATCGAGGAGAACGTTGGCGGCTCGGATTCGAATGATCCCGTCCTGACCGGCTCCATCGAATACAACAACGGCACCTACCTGGCCCGCGCCTCGGCTTTGTACGGTAAGGCACAATCCGGCGCGGTCGAAGTGGATCAGACCGGCTATACCCTCTCGGCTGGCATCCGGCCCTGGCAAGGCGGTCTGTTTCAGGTCAACTATGTCGACGGCGAGGCTTTGGGCCCCTACCTGATCGCTGCCGGTGACGCCATCGTCAACGGACAGGCCAACGACGTGGACGGATTCACTGTGGAATTCCGCCAGGAACTGAGCCCCAAATGGAATGTCGGCATCGCCTACGGGCAAGAAAACTATGATCTGCCGACCTCGACCGGGACCCTGTCCTTTACCGAAGTTGAAACGATCCACGTGAACGCCTTCTACAAGGCGACCGACAATCTGACCCTTAGCGCCGAATTTTTCTACGGCGAACGAAACGACGCACCGACCGGGCGCACATTTGACAGCAATCGCATTCAACTGGCAGCCCAGTTGAACTTCTGACCGCACATTCCGGCCCTGCCCCGATGTGGGCAGGGTTCCGGGCTCTGACGGCACCACGAAGGTATGTGCGACAGCGGTTTGCACGATCAGCGCACCCCGTCGAAAATTTCGGGGAAGGAAATCCGGCCCACATTCGGATCAATTACCAAAAGCGCATCATAACTAGCCGGATCAAACGGATCTTCGGCCGGAATGACCTCGCGTTCGAAAAGCCAGCAAAGACGACCGGCATCCAAATTGCCCCGCTCAAACGGTTGGTCGCCAAAATGCGCCCACAGGGCTTCCATAAAGGCTGCATCCGCGCGCTTATCCGCGGGTTTACGATCTCGAAACCGCTCGCGGCGGGTCAGGGGCGTCACGCCTTTGGGATTGGCCCGACGAATGATGAACTGAAAGTCAGTACCCGGCAGGCGCCCGGGAAATCCGCGATGTTTCAGCATGGTTCCACCTCAGTTGCACAAGGGGTCATGGGGATCAGATATTCACATCCGTCACAGGATGATGTCATGGTGCGCACCTCCAAAGCCGCGTAGTTGTTCAGAAATGCCCTGACGGGATGAATAGCGCGATTCATGGTCAAAGCCCCTCCCAGATACACCGGGACTGTTCCAGCCGGTAGGCTTCAAAGAACTGCGTGGCGTCAGGGGATGTACGGCCGAATTCGATAGGTCGGTCAGACAGGGAAATGACCACCCGGGCAGCGTCCAATTCGTACTTGGCGACATAGGTAACCGCCAGCGTCTGGCACAGATGCTCCATATCGACCGAGGCGACATCGTACCCGATCCGGCCAATATCCGAACCGATCTTGGGCGCAATAAAGCGAAACCGCACCCAAAGCTCACCGGGGTTATTGTCCAGCAGTACGTCGCTCAGGTGCACTGGCTGTCCGGACGGGACCGGCAACAGGTTTTCGGTATCAGCCAGAACGGGGGCCGCAAAAATAGACAGCACCACAGCTAAGGCGCGATCCCGGACCCGCCTCAGGCGAGCTCCTCTCTCCGGGATCGCGCGCGCCTGGCTTTCGGCCCGCGCTGTTCTATGTCTGATTGGGCAACTCATTAGCAGTTGTGGCCTCAAAGTCAATTTTGCACCCAAGTAATCTGCCCTGACCGTTTGTCCGAGACGCTGTCCAAACCGTTTTGGCCGGGCAGATTTCCTTGCACATCCCCTCAAAGAGGGATGTTGTCGTGCTTTTTCCACGGGTTTTTCACGTGCTTGTTCCGCAAGCTGGCAAAGGCCCGCGAAACGCGACGGCGGGTCGATTGAGGCATGATCACCTCATCGATAAAGCCACGCTCGGCCGCGACAAACGGGTTCGCAAACCTGTCCTCATAATCCTGCGTGTGCTGCACAATTTTCTCGGCATCGCCCAGATCGGCACGGTGAATGATCTCGGTCGCGCCCTTTGCGCCCATCACCGCGATTTCGGCTGTAGGCCAGGCATAGTTGAAGTCACCGCGCAGGTGCTTGGACGCCATAACATCATAGGCACCACCATAAGCCTTACGGGTGATGACGGTAACTTTTGGCACCGTGGCTTCACCGTAGGCAAACAACAGCTTGGCGCCGTGCTTGATCACTCCGCCATATTCCTGCGACGTCCCCGGCAGGAATCCAGGTACGTCCACCAGCGTCAGGATCGGAATTTCGAAGCAATCGCAGAACCGCACAAACCGCGCGGCCTTGCGCGAGCTGTCGATGTCCAGACAACCGGCCAGAATCATCGGCTGATTGGCTACAACGCCCACTGTCTGCCCTTCAAGCCGGATGAACCCGGTGATGATGTTTTTGGCAAAATCCTCCTGAATTTCGTAGAAATCACCCTCATCCGCCACTTTGGTGATGAGTTCCTTCATGTCGTACGGCGTATTAGGGTTGTCGGGGATCAATGTATCCAGCGAGGTTTCCAGACGGTCGGGTTCGTCAAAGAACGGGCGCACTGGCGGCTTTTCGCGGTTGTTGAGCGGCAGGAAATCAACCAAACGGCGCACCTCGGCCAGTGCTTCAACGTCGTTCTCAAACGCTCCGTCAGCAACCGAGGATTTCTTGGTATGGGTCGACGCCCCACCCAGTTCCTCAGCGGTAACCACTTCGTTTGTGACCGTCTTGACCACGTCGGGGCCGGTCACAAACATGTACGAGGTGTCTTTGACCATGAAGATAAAGTCTGTCATCGCCGGGCTGTAGACTGCGCCACCAGCACAGGGCCCCATGATCACGCTGATCTGCGGAACCACGCCTGACGCCATGATGTTGCGCTGGAACACCTCGGCATAACCAGCCAGCGACGCCACGCCTTCCTGAATTCGCGCCCCGCCCGAGTCGTTAATGCCAATCACCGGTGCACCGTTCTGAACGGCCATATCCATGATCTTGCAGATCTTCTGAGCATGGGTTTCCGAAAGTGAGCCGCCAAAGACTGTAAAGTCCTGGCTGAACACATAAACCATGCGGCCATTGATCGTACCCCAGCCAGTAACGACACCGTCACCCGCTGGCCTTTGCTTCTCCATCCCGAAATCGGTGCACCGATGGCTGACAAACATGTCAAATTCTTCAAAGCTGCCTTCATCCAGCAACAGTTCGACCCGTTCCCGCGCAGTCAGTTTGCCGCGCGAGTGCTGTGCGTCGATGCGCTTTTGTCCACCACCCAGCCGCGCGTTGTCGCGACGGTCTTCAAGTTCGGAAAGGATGTCTTTCATAACGATGATCCCCTGTAAAATCTGGCCGGACACTATACGTAGATGCCGCAAGACCAAAGTATCTTTCGGCAAATTTGCAAATCTTTTCCAATCACCTTGGTGAATATTGTAAACTTGCTAATTTTCACTCACAAAACGCGTGATGGATGGCATTCTTATCCGTGGTGACTATACACGTGAACTATGCAGTTTAGTTCTTCGTCGGCGCATCGCTCGCCTCCTAAAATTACCACTCTGGTTTTGCTGTCCGGATTGTCCGCGCTCAGCCTCAATCTGTTTTTGCCGAGCCTGCCCAATATGGCACTGCACTTTAAGGCCGACTACAAGGTCATGCAGCTGTCGATTGCCCTGTACCTGCTGGTCAATGCGGTGCTTCAGATCCTGATCGGACCAATTGCCGACAAGGCGGGGCGCCGTCCCGTTCTACTTTGGGGGTTGGTCCTTTTTTTAGTGGCTACGTTGGGCTGCATCTATGCACCCAACGTCCAGGTTTTTCTTGTTTTCAGAATGTGTCAGGCAATCATCGTGGTCGGCATGGTTCTTAGCCGTGCGGCGGTTCGGGACCTATATGATCAGGACCAGGCGGCGTCTATGATCGGTTATGTAACGATGGGCATGGCCATTGTCCCCATGATCGGACCCGCGATCGGAGGCCTGTTGGAGGAGAGCTTTGGCTGGAAAGCCAACTTCTGGCTGCCCTTCGTTCTTGGCGTAATGACGCTGGTGCTAACTTACTTAGATTTTGGCGAAACCTCAGCCAAGAGCGGCAAAACACTGGTTCAACAATTCCGGGAATACCCCGAACTGCTGGGTTCCCCGCGATTTTGGGGCTATTCGCTATCATCCGCGCTGTCGTCTGGCGCCTTCTTTGCCTATCTGGGCGGCGCTCCTTTTATCGGCACCGAACTATTCGGCCTGAGCGCCGCCGAGGTCGGCATCTACTTTGGCGCCCCAGCCGTAGGATACTTTTTTGGCAATTTCTTCAGCGGTCGCTATTCCGTTCACTTCGGCGTCAATCGAATGGTACTTTGGGGCTGCTGGCTGAACGCAGCAGGCGTTGCAATGTCCGCCATCTTGTTTCTGGCCGGCTTCGGTACAGCGCTCAGCTTTTTCGGATTCATGACCTTCGTCGGCATTGGAAACGGCATGACGATTCCCAACGCGACTTCCGGCGCGCTTTCGGTGCGACCGCATCTGGCCGCGACGGCATCCGGGCTGAGTGGAGCGATCATGCTGGGCGGCGGCGCGGGCCTCAGCGCCCTTGCAGGAGCTTTGCTAACTCACGAAACCGGTGCAATGCCCCTGCTCTGGCTAATGCTGGCAACCTCGGTCCTGGCGGTCTGCGCAATTTTGTCCGTCATTCGACGCGAACGGCAACTGGGCCTTTGAATGGCTTGCCTATGACGGTTTGCAAAGTTAGCTTACCGATTTAGGAAAGTTGCAAAGGCTCAACATGGCGACTCAGAAACTTTATGCAGGTGCAAAGCTGCGTGAAATGCGTACGCGCTTGTCACTGACCCAAAAGGAATTTGCCGCTAAACTGGGTGTTTCCCTGCCCTATCTAAACCAGATGGAGAACAACAACCGTCCGATTTCGACCACGGTCGTTCTGGCGCTGGCGCAAGAATTCGGAATGGATGTCACCGAGTTGAGCACCGGCGACAGTGAACGCCTGGTCTCGGACATGCGCGAGGCATTGGCCGATCCGGTCTTTGACGATGCCGTTCCACCGCTCGCCGATCTCCGCCTGACGGCTTCAAACGCACCCGCTCTGGCACGGGCCTTCATTGCCTTGCACCGCACCTATCGTCAGACACATGAACGCCTGGCCTCTCTTGACGAAGCATTGGGGCGCGAAGACGCGCAAATCCAGGCCAGCCCATGGGAGGAAGTGCGGGACTTCTTCCACTATTGCGACAACTATATCGACGCGGTAGATCGCGCGGCTGAGCGATTTGCCGGACGCGCCGAGGATGCAGGTGGCATACGCGCCGCAGCCCTGGACGGCCTCGCGGAGCGCGGCATCCGGGTACAATTCCCGGATATCGATGAAACCCGAAAGTACGATCCAGAAAACAAAACACTGCAGCTTTCGTCCAGAACCGCACCACAAACTCAGGTGTTTCAGTTGTTGTTGCAGGTTGCACTGATCAGTCAGGACAAACTTCTTGAAGCAACGCTAGATTTTGCCAAATTTCACAGCGACGAAGCCCGTGCCATTGCCAAGATCGGGCTGGCAAACTATTTCGCCGGCGCATCATTGATGCCTTATGCCAAATTTCTGGCCACAGCTCAAGAATATCGTCACGATCTTGAACTGCTTAGCAACCGGTTTGGCGCGTCAATCGAACAGGTGGCGCACAGGCTTTCGACCCTGCAACGCCCTGGCGCCAAAGGCATTCCGTTTTTTTTCGTGCGCGTCGATCAGGCTGGTACGATCACCAAAAGACACTCGGCCACGCGCCTTCAATTTGCCCGGTTCGGCGGCGCCTGCCCCCTATGGAACGTGCACCGCGCTTTCGAAACACCCGGCCATTTCCTGCGACAACTGGCAGAAACACCCGATGGTGTTCAGTATATATCTTTGGCTCGGGACGTGTCGAAATCGGGCGGCTCATTCGGCGCACCTGTGCGCCGTTATGCGATTGCACTAGGTTGCGAGGTGCGCCACGCCGAGGCGCTGGTTTATGCCGACAATCTGGATTTCAACAACGCCAGCGCTTACGAGCCAATTGGCATATCCTGCCGTATCTGCGAGCGGCCGAATTGTCATCAGCGATCGGTCCCGCCATTGGAAAGACGTCTGGCAATCGACGCCCATACCCGCGGCACCTTGCCCTATGAAGTCACCTGATCTTCACCTGACCTAAAATATCCCGCGGAAGGCGTGCCGCGACGGGGGCAGAGCCCCCGCTGTTTTTCAGGGCTTGGACAAGATCGCCCAGATCTCGTCTTTCAGAACCGCACGTCTTTTACGCAGATCTGTCTCAGCGATATCATCCATCGGTTCTACATTGGTTTCGGCACGATGAACCTCGCGGTTGATCTCATGATACTCGTCCGCCAGCCGTGAAAAATGAGCGTCTGTTTGCTTAAGCTGGCTCATCAGCTCAACCTTGTCCGGAAACTCTTCGGCCAGTTCGTGCGGGGTATGGGACATTCCTGTTCGCTCCTCAAAATATGTTGTTGCGATTCAAGTCTATTCGTCCGGTCCCCGTCAATCTTTGACGCGGATCAAATCATGCTTTCGATCATCGCTGCGCAACCGCCCATTGGGGATTAATCCAAGGTTGGTCATTGGCTGCTGGCAGGGCATCCTTACCCAGCAGATGATCGGACATCTTCTCACCCACCATGATAGACGGCGCGTTTAGATTGCCATTGGTAATCTGTGGGAAGATTGAACTGTCGGCAACGCGCAGACCGTCCACGCCAATAACGCGTCCCTCGGGATCGACCACAGCGTTTTTGTCATCTGCCCGACCCATCCGGCAGGTTCCACAAGGGTGATACGCGCTTTCGGCATGTTCCGCGATAAAGGCATTGAGCGCTTCGTCAGACTGCACGTCCGCACCCGGCTGGATTTCTTTTCCCGAATAAGGTTTGAACGCATCCTGCCCGAAAATCTCACGCGTCAGGCGAATACAGGTGCGGAAATCCGCCCAATCCTCTTCATGGCTCATGTAGTTGAAGCGGATCACCGGCGCGTCTTCGACCTTGGCCGACCGCAGCGTCACCGCCCCGCGCGACGGCGAGCGCATCGGCCCGACATGCGCCTGGAAACCATGACCTTCGGCTGCGGCCTGGCCATCATAGCGAACGGCAATTGGCAGGAAGTGATATTGAATATCCGGATATTCTACGCCCGGCTTGGAGCGAATAAACGCCGCACTTTCGAATTGGTTGGATGCACCCAGACCGGTCTTTGTGAACAGCCACTGCGCCCCGATCAGACCTTTGCTGATCAGGTTCCAATGTTTGTACAGCGTGATCGGCTGCAAGGACGCTTGCTGAATGTAAAGCTCCAGATGGTCCTGAAGGTTCGCACCCACACCCGGGCGATCTGCGACAACGTCTATCCCGTGTTCAGCCAAGTGCGCCGCCGGACCGATGCCAGACAGCATCAGCAGCTTGGGAGAGTTGATGGAGGACGCGGCAAGAACCACTTCGCGCCGCGCACGGATGACCTCAGTCTTGCCACCTCGGATCAATTCCACTCCAATTGCGCAGCCATTTTCCATAACCACCCTTGAGGCCAGTCCGCGCACGATATCGCAGTTATCGCGCTTGAGCGCGGGTTTCAGATACGCATTCGCCGCCGACCAACGCCGTCCTTTCCAGACGGTTTGCTCCATCGGGCCGAAGCCTTCCTGCTTTTCACCGTTATAGTCGCCGGTAACTTCGTATCCCGCCTGCTGTCCCGCATCGACGAAAGCCTGAAACAGAGGGTTCTCACGCGGTCCGCGCGAAACATGCAGCGGGCCATCGGTGCCACGCCATGTCGGATCACCACCATGCCCACCGTCATGCCAGGTCTCCATGCGTTTGTAATAGGGCAGCACATCCGCATAGGACCAGCCATCGGCGCCCATCTCGGCCCAAGTGTCAAAATCACGCGCGTGGCCACGTACGTAAACCATGCCGTTGATCGATGACGATCCACCAATAACCTTGCCGCGCGGACAAGCCAGTTCGCGGTTATTCAGGTGCGGCTCGGGCTCGGACTTGTAACCCCAATCGTACATCGGCATGTTCATCGGATAGCTCAATGCCGCTGGCATCTGGATGAACGGACCAGCATCAGTCCCGCCGTGTTCGATCACCAATACCGAGGCCCCGGCCTCGCTCAGGCGATACGCCATTGCGCAGCCTGCCGATCCTGCGCCAACGATGACGAAATCTGCTTCCATTTTCAGGTCTCCATATCCCGCCGAACCAAATTTCTGATCGTCCGGCAGGCGTATTTTCGAAAAGGTGAAGAGGTTACTCGCCGCGCGGGAAGCGGGCGTTTTCCTCTACGACATTCAGATCCATGTGATTGCGCATGTAGCGCTCAGATGCCTTCTGCAGTGGCTGGTAGTCCCACGGGTAATACCCACCCTGCCGCAACGCCTCATAGACAACCCAGCGGCGCGCCTGACTGGCACGGACGTCGGCATCGAACTGGTCCAGATCCCAGCGTGCCTCAGATTTCGCGCGCAAAGTTTCCAGCGTGCCTGCGTGTTCTGGGTGTTCCGCGAGGTTTTCCAATTCATGCGGATCATTTTCCAGATCGTACAGTTGATCGGGGTCCAGCGCGCAGCGATTGTATTTCCACTTACCATAGCGCAGCGAAACCAGCGGCGCATACGAGGCTTCGGCCGCATATTCCATCTTCACCGGGGCAGTTCGTTCGGTGCCATTGGCCAGAGGCACAAGGTCTTCGCCATCGGTCCACGGCGCGATCTCGGCCATATCTACGCCCGCCAGTGCGCCTAGGGTTGGCGTGACGTCGATTGTCGAAACCGGCGTGTCGATACGGCCTGCCGGTATATCCGGCGCGGCAATCATCAACGGCACGCGTGCCGATCCCTCGTAAAAGTTCATTTTGAACCACAGGCCCCGCTCACCCAGCATGTCGCCGTGATCCGAGACAAACATGATGATCGCCTCTTGCCGGGTTGTTTCCAGCACCTCGAGGATTTCACCGATCTTGTCGTCCAGATATGAGATATTGGAAAAGTACGCGCGGCGCGACTTGCGGATGTCTTCTTCTGTGATGTCGAAACTGCGCCAATCATTGGCGTCAAATATGCGCTTAGAGTGCGGGTCCTGATTGTCATAGCCAATGTCCGCAATCTCGGGCTGCAGGTGTTCGCAATCTTCGTAGAGGTCCCAGTATTTGCGACGCGCCACATAGGGATCATGGGGGTGCGTAAAGCTGACGGTGACGCACCATGGGCGGTCATCCTTGCCACGCGCAAGATCATAGAGCTTGGCCTTGGCATTATAGGCGACCTCGTCGTCATACTCCATCTGGTTGGAAATCTCGGCCACGCCTGCGCCGGTCACCGAACCCATATTGTGGTACCACCAGTCGATCCGCTCGCCGGGTTTGCGGTAGTCGGGGGTCCAGCCAAAATCGGCGGGATAGATATCGGTTGTCAGGCGGTCCTCAAACCCGTGCATCTGATCTGGGCCGACAAAGTGCATCTTGCCGGACAGGCAGGTGTAGTAGCCCGCGCGGCGCAGATGGTGTGCATAGGTCGGGATGTCGCTGCGGAATTCTGCGGCGTTGTCATAAACACCCGTGCGCGAAGGCAGCTGACCGGACATGAAGCTGGCCCGCCCCGGCGCGCAAAGCGGCGAAGCCGTATAAGCATTGGCAAACCGGGTCGAGCGTTCCGCCAGTTTCTTCAGGTTCGGAGCGTGAAGCCAGTCAGCGGGACCGTCTGGAAAGAGGGTCCCGTTCAGCTGATCCACCATCAGGATCAGAATGTTCGGTTTTGTCATTTTTCAGCCTCGAGCAGAGTATTGAGGACACGCATCGCGTGATTGACCGCCAGCTGCGGTTCTTCCGGCGCGCTGAGTGCGGCGCGGATATATAGCCCGTCGATAAGGGCGATCATGTTTTCGGCCGCTTCGGCCGGATCGTTCAACAACGGGCGCAGGGCGTGGGTCAGGTTCGACCGGATACGCGCCTGATAGATTTGCCACAGGCGCAAGGCGTCATCATTGGTTTGGGCCAACACGTAAAATGTCATCCACGCAGCGATGACATCCGGTGTGAAACATGATGGTGCAAAACAGGCCCGGATAATGGCCTGCGCTCGTTTCTGCGGAACAGCATTCTTCAGCTCCTGTCTAGCCTCGTCGGCAAAGTCCGACAGGATGCGGCGCATGGCAGCCAGAAATATCTGATCTTTGCCACCGAAATAATGATGCGCCAGCGCGCTGGACATACCTGCCCGTTTGGCAATCTGGCTGACAGTCACATCAAGGGATTTCTTCGACCCGAGTTCGGCAATTGTTGCCTTGACGATCGCGTCACGGCGGATTGGCTCCATTCCGAGTTTCGGCATCACTATCCCTCACTAAGTATAGTGAGAAAACGCTAAGGGCTTTTTATTGACTCGTCAATCAATAACGTTTCACGCGACCGCCAATGATCAGAGTTTGGGTGCGATGCTGGGGGTCGTCAAGCTGCCGCGGTTCAAAACCGCTTCGCGCCAGGCAATGAAACTGACCGCTAGCAGAATCACCGTTCCACCCGCGACAACCCAAATGTCGATGCTTTCGTTGAAGACCAGCGCGCCCAACAGGGTGGCCCAGATCAGCTGCAGGAATGTAACCGGCTGTGTGACCGCGACCGGGGCCGCCTTAAGTGCGATCGTCATGAAATAGTGGCCCGCCGTGGCAAAACTGGCCACCAGAAACAGCACGCCGAGGTCGCGCAAGCTGGGCGTGGTCCAAACCGCAACTGCAAAAGGGATCAAAGCTATGGTCACCCAGATCGACATATACGCCACAACAACTGACGGCGGCAGATCACGCACAAGCACTTTGGCAATCAGATAAGACCCGCCTAAGGTCAGGGCCGTGCCCAGCATGGTGATATGGCCCAGTGAAATCTCACGAAAACCCGGCCTTAGGATGAACAGAACGCCAACCAGTGCCACGCCAATCGCGGCGACCCGACGGATGGCCAGCTTCTCGCCCAGAAACAACGCGGCCCCCAGCGTGACATAGACCGGCGTCATGTAGTTCATCGCCGTAACCTCGGCCAGCGGGATCTGTGTCATCGAGAAGAACCACAGCATCACTGCAAATGCGTGGACAACACCGCGCGTCCCCAGCAATACGATGTGGCTGCGTGTAAGTTGCGTTTTCAACACCAGGCGCAACGTCGGCAACAGAAAGATCAAGCCGAAGGCAAACCGCAGGAACGCAGCCTGCGTGGGGTCCATTGTGGGGCCCAGCGACTTTACCAATGCGGTCATGACCACAAACGACAAGCCTGCCGAAAACATCCAGAGCATGCCAGCCACGGGGCGGGGTTGGGCGGTCAAAGTTGACATGTTAACGGTTGAACACCGAATACTTGGCAGAGGCAACCCGTCACATCAATACAAGCTTTGCGGCAATTGCCAGCATAACCACGCCGATTATTAAATCCAGCACCTGCCACGCCCGTGGTCTTGCAAAAATCGGGGACAGCATCCCTGCCCCGTAGCCCAGCGAAAAGAAAAACACAAAGCTGGACGTCATTGCACCAAGCGCAAAGGCCAGCCGATCCTCATACTGCGCCGAGATTGACCCAATCAGCACAACTGTATCCAGATAGACATGCGGGTTCAGCCATGTGAACGCAAGAACGGTCAGCAGAACAGATTTCAGGCTGACGCGCTTACTCTCGCCGATCTCCATCACCGCTCCGCCGCGCCAGGCCGAACTCAGGCTGCGCAAACCGTACCATATCAGGAAGATCGCCCCGCCATACCGCATGACAGTCTCGAACCAGGGCAACGCGTGCGCCAATGTTCCGAAACCCGCAACGCCTGCGGCTATGAGAATGGCATCAGACACCGCGCAAGTCAGGCACAGTGGGAATACGTGCTCGCGCCGCAATCCCTGACGCAGAACAAAGGCGTTTTGCGCGCCAATGGCGAGGATCAGGCTGAAGCCAAGCACAAAGCCTGCAATCAAGGATGTGGACATGAAACCTCCGATAGTCTGCGGCGTTGACTACTTACTTACAAAGCATCTATCAAATTAAAGAAACTGACCTGAAATAAGCCTGACTAATGCTACTGGATCCAAACCACCTGACTGCGCTTTCTGCCATCCTGCGTCATGGCAGCTTTGACGCGGCCGCCTCAGAACTTGCGGTGACGCCTTCCGCGGTTTCACAGCGGATCAAAGCGCTGGAAGACCTTGTTGGCGCAACCCTGATCAATCGGGGAACGCCCTGCACGGGCACTCCGACGGGTTTACGTATCGCGCAACATGCCGAGGACATCGGGTTACTTGAGACGCATCTGGCCCGCGAACTGACGCTTGATCAAACCAACGGCCCCGCGCGCGTGCGCGTCGCCGTGCCAGCCGACGTGCTGGCGACTTGGTTCATCAATGTCATGTCTCAGGTCGACGGCCTGCTGTTCGATCTGGTCGTTGACGATCAGGATCATTCGGCGGATTGGCTGAGGCGCGGAGAGGTCAGCGCCGCCATAACGGTCGGAGGTGATACAGTCCCAGGCAGCGATGCCGTCGCCCTTGGTGCCTTGCGGTACATCCCCACGGCCAGCCCCGATTTCATGCGCAATTGGTTCGCCGATGGTGTAAATGCCGACACACTGTCCCGCGCCACCTGTTTGACATTCAACCGCAAGGATGGGCTGCAAAAAGCCTGGATTACTCAGCAGACAGGCCAACGGCTATCACCCCCTTCGCATTTCCTGCCCTCCTCTCAGGGATTTGTAGAAGCGGCCATTGCGGGGATTGGTTGGGGAATGAATCCGGAAAGCCTTGCGCGCCCAGCGCTGGAAGATGGCCGGTTATGCCCTCTGGTACCGGACGCGCGGCTTGACGTAGGGCTGACCTGGCAGGTGGGTCGTGTGCTATCCACGGCGTTGGCCCCCTTGACTGACGCGGTCAAGCGCGCCGCCAATGGTGCCCTGCTTCCAGTTGACACGGCAGACTAGGACTGAACCGCTTTTTTCTCGCTGGGTACAACCACACGGTAACAGGCGACCGCCGCGAAAACGCTTGTGGCGACGATGAAGGCGATTGCCCATGCGACCTCGTGCAAATGCGCAACGCCTGCCAACGCGGCCGAGAGCAATACGCCAGAGATCCGGCAAATGCTCTTGATCGCTGCGGCACCTTTGACCCTCTGATCTTTTGGGGCAACGTCCAGGAAGTACAACTTGCGGGCACTGCTGATCCCTGTCACCGCAACAGTGACAACGAACAAGGCAATGGCGTGTAAGTGAACGTCATGGTCCATGCCCAGAAAGTGCACGGACAAAAGCGCACCGCCCGTCAGTGCCACCATTAGGTTCCCGGTGACCATCACGGCGCGATGCGATTTCATGTTCACCAATTGCCACAGTGGGGCAGATACAAGATACCCCGACGCCGACGACACGATCATCGCCGTCAGCCCTCTGGCCGAGTCGTGGTGCGCTTCGGCTGCGATCAGCGCAAAGAACGGTACGGACAGGGATACGACAACAAGCGGCATGCGCATGATCATGTAACGGCGGAACCAGCGCTGATCAAACATTGCGGCGATATCGGTGAAGTTATCGAGGAACTTTCGCTTCTTGACCCGTTGCGCGCCCTGTTCCTGGGTGGGACCGACGGTTTCGGACATCATTAGAATCGACAGGCCGGACAGGACAAAGAATGTTACCGAAACGGCGATGACTGCGGAATGGCGCGAAAACGGTGGGTTTTCTTTGGTGATCTCGTGAACCAGCAACGCCAATCCGATTGCGCCCAATCCACCCACCCCCAGCTGCAGATAATGCATGATCATCCGCGATTTGGAGCGCACCTGATCGCCCAGCAGATCGGTATACATCAGCGACTGAATTTCTTCGATCAAACCGATCATGAAAAATGCCGCGACAAAAGCCACACCTATGACCGGAACGACACCTGTTGAGGCCACCAACAAAGCCAAAATCAGGCAGGCACCGATTGCGACCTCAGTCATCGCGATTGCACGTTTCTTGCGGTCACGCGCTGCGATGGGATACGCGAGGAAAACATCCGAGATCATGCTGCCAACCATCCGCACCGACACCAGCGCGCCGGCTATGAACATCGGAAGCTCAAGCGACACGGCCAGAAATGGCAAGACCACGGATGGGCTGCCTAGGGTCCACGCCACCTGAGACAGAATGCTTTGCCCAGCCAGGACCGGAACGTTTCTTTTCGATGTGTCCAGTGACTTGTCAGTCATTTGCGCGCTTGGGTTCCTCGGCTCGCAAAAGGGCGTGCCACTTGGGTTTGACCAATCCATGGTACTCAGTTCCACGCAACCGGCCAAGAACCCCCTGTGTCAAAAATGAAAAACCCGGCCAAAGACCGGGTTTTCTTTCTTCTTTTTTGACTTGGATCAGAGCTGAGCCATGACCTCGTCCGTGGCTTCGAAATTCGTCGTCACACGCTGAACGTCATCGTCGTCTTCCAGCGCATCGACCAGTTTCATCAGTTTTTGCATGTCTTCCAGACCCAGCTCGGTTGTGGTCGTGGGCTTCCAGACCAACTTGGTGGAATCGGTTTCCCCCAGCGCAGCTTCAAGGGCGCTCGACACTTCGTTCAGGTCGGTATCGGCACACCAGATGATATGCCCTTCTTCCGAGCTTTCGACATCTTCGGCACCGGCTTCGATTGCGGCTTCGAACACGGTGTCCGCGTCGCCAACGGAACCCGGGTAAACCACTTCGCCCTTGCGTTCGAACATGAAGCCAACTGAACCGGTTTCGCCCAGGTTGCCGCCGTTCTTGGAAAAGGTCGAGCGCACAGTCGATGCTGTGCGATTGCGGTTGTCGGTCATCGTCTCGACGATCACCGCCACACCGTTCGGGCCATAGCCCTCATACCGGATTTCTTCGTATTCATCGCCTTCGCCCGCCGTCGATTTCTTGATCGCGCGGTCGATGACATCTTTTGGAACCGACTGTGACTTGGCTTCTTTCACGGCCAAACGCAGCCGTGGGTTTTTTTCAGGATCCGGGTCGCCCATCTTGGCAGCGACGGTGATCTCTTTCGACAGTTTGGAAAACAGTTTGGACCGCGCGGCGTCCTGACGCCCCTTGCGGTGCTGGATGTTGGCCCATTTGGAATGGCCTGCCATATTGCGTCCTCGTCATCGTGATTGCGTATTCGGCGCTCATATAGACGTTTGCGGGGCCAAGGATCAAGAGAGCGGCTTGCGACAGTCGCCGCGAAGGGTATGGTGGCCGCATGACGACAGACCAGATTATTCTTTTTTCCCTTTTCGCCACTGTGTTTGGAATGCTGCTTTGGGGGAAGTTTCGATACGACCTTGTGGCCTTCACCGCGCTATTGATCGGAGTTACGCTGGGTGTTGTGCCGGTCGATGACGCCTTTGCCGGGTTCGGACACCCCGCTACGATCATCGTCGCTTTGGTATTGGTTGTCTCGGCCGGGTTGGTGCGTTCGGGCGCTGTTTTCCTGATCACCCGCACACTGGTCGATGCCTCGCGCGGGCTTGGCGCGCACATCGCACTGATGGGCGGGATTGGCGCTGTTCTGTCAGCCTTTATGAACAACGTGGCCGCGCTGGCGCTGCTGATGCCGGTCGATATCCAAACCGCGCGCAAGGCGGGGCGACCGGTCGGCCTGACCCTGATGCCGCTGAGTTTTGCTACTATTCTGGGCGGCATGGCCACGTTGATTGGAACGCCCCCTAACATCATCATCGCATCGATCCGGGCTGAGACCTTGGGTGAACCGTTCCGAATGTTCGATTTCGCCCCCGTTGGTGGATTGGCCGCGATTGCCGGGCTAGCATTTGTCGCGCTGGTCGGATGGCGGTTGATTCCCGGTCGCGGAACACAGGAAGAGGCCTCGGAAACCCTTGCCGAATACATCGCGGAACTGACGGTCCCGCCAGAATCGCCGCAAATTGGGAAGCGTGTCAGCGAGCTTTATGAGGCCGCCGAGAAATCCGACGTGGCCATCATCGGCCTTATTCGAGACGGCAAACGGCGCTATGGCCGGTCGGCCCATGCTACAATCAAACCGGGCGACGCATTGGTGTTAGAGGCCCGCCCCGAGGCGCTAGACGAATTTCGCACCGCGCTGAACCTCGATTTCTCGGATACCCGCCGTCAGGAATTGCTGACCGCCGAAGGGGACGGTCTTGAAGTGATTGAGGTAGTTGTGCCACTAAACGCACGCGTCACCGGTCGCACCGCGCAGGGCCTGGGATTGGCCTGGCGTCAAAGCACAGTTCTGATGGGAATTTCACGTCAAGGCCGCCGCATAACCGAACAGGTCCGCAAAACTCAGATTGAGGCGGGCGACATTCTGTTGCTGCTTTGCCCACGTGACCGCAGTGCCGATGTGACCGAATGGCTGGGTTGTTTGCCACTTGCTGAACGCGGTCTGAACGTCACCGCCAACGAAAAGGCGTGGCTTGCCATTGGCTTGTTTGGCGCAGCTGTTCTGGCGGCCAGTGTCGGGTTGATCTACCTGCCTATCGCCCTGGGGCTGGTCGTCGTCGCTTATGTGCTGACCAAGATCATGCCGATTGCAGATATCTACAATCATATCGAATGGCCTGTTGTCGTGCTGCTGGGCTCGATGATCCCGCTCGGCAGCGCATTGGAGACTTCCGGCGGTACAGAACTGATTGCGAATGCTTTGATTCAATTGACCGACGGGCTGCCGGCCTGGGCCATTCTGACCGTTTTGATGGTGGTTACCATGACCCTGTCAGACGTGCTGAACAACACGGCCACGGCCATTGTTGCGGCTCCGGTCGGTATCCAGATGGCCCGCACGCTTGAGGTTTCACCCGACCCATTTCTGATGACTGTCGCCGTCGCAGCCTCGGCCGCGTTCTTGACGCCGATTGGGCATAAGAACAATACGCTTGTCCTAGGACCCGGAGGGTATCAGTTTGGCGACTATTGGCGCATGGGCCTGCCACTGGAAATTCTGATCATTGCGGTTTCCATCCCCGCTATCCTTGTGTTTTGGCCATTGTGACGGGTAAAGGCCTTTCATGAAACGATTTCTGATCCTGCAATTGCGCCCGGAAACCGATGCTTCGGATGCGGAGTACGCGTCGATTCTGGACAAAACCGGTCTGTCACTGGACCAGACCCATCGTATCCGATTGGATTGCGAGGCTTTGCCCGACGATTTGAATGTCACTGACTATGCTGGGGTGATTGTTGGTGGTGGACCGGGATGCGTCAGTGACGATCCGGCAACCAAATCGGAAACCGATGCACGTACCGAGGCGGCCATCATGGGATTGATGCCGCAGATCATCGCGCAGGATCATCCCTTCATGGGCTGTTGTTATGGGCTGGGCATTCTGGCCGCCCATCTTGGCGGTGACGTCAGCAAAGAGAAGTACGGCGAACCTGTCGGACCTTCGACCTGCCACCTGACTGCAGACGGAGCGCAAGACCCGCTAACGGCAGGGCTGACTGGAACATTCGACGCTTTCGTGGGTCATAAAGAGGCCGTGCAGGCACTGCCGAAAGGGTGCGTCCACCTGCTGGCCTCGGACCCCTGCCCGTTTCAGATGATCCGCTGGGGGCAGAATGTTTATGCCACGCAGTTCCACCCCGAGGCGGACGCGGGCGATTTTGAGCAGCGCATCAACATCTACAAGAACCACGGCTATTTTCCGCCCGAGGACGCCCAGCGCCTGATCGACATTTGTCACGCAGCGGACGTCACGCAACCGGCCGAAATCCTCCGCAGGTTTGCCGAACGTTACGGGTGACCCAACGGCGTTATTGCCTGATCCACAACCACTCGCTTAGGGTGGCCCGAACGGCTTTGGGAGGAGTTGTTCTTGGATCTTCTAATTAATGTCGGCCTGCCGCTATCGCTGGCCATTATCATGCTGTCTTTGGGCGTCGGGCTAGAGGTTGCAGATTTCCGCCGCGTACTCAGCCGACGCTATCCTTTCGCCATCGGTGCGTTGTGTCAGGTTGTGCTGCTGCCAGTCGCGGCCTTTGTCACCGTCATAGTGTTTGATTTGCCGCCCGAGATCGCGGTCGGCTTCATGATCCTCAGTTTTTGCCCCGGCGGTGTGACCAGTAACATCCTGTCAAAACTGGCCAAAAGTGATGTTGCCCTTTCGGTCAGTTTGACGGCCGTCATCAGCCTGCTTTCGATGGTCACCGTGCCCTTTCTTGCCGCGTGGTCAGTGAACTATTTCATGGGCGATGCAGCACCCGAGGTGTCCATCTCTGGGCTTGCGATCGCCATGTTCCTGATAACCACGCTACCCGTGGCGCTTGGCGTCACGCTTCGCAGCTTTGCAACAGATTTTGCAAAGCGGATCGAGCCCGCGCTGTCCAAGCTTGCGACCGTTCTGTTCGTGCTGATCGTTGTGGCTGCTCTGGCTGGAAACTGGCAGCTGTTTGTCGACAACCTCGGCGTCATGGGCGCTGGGTTGATTACATTGAACGTCGCGCTTTTGCTGATCGGGCTGGGGCTGGCGCGTGCCGCAAACCTGTCATGGAATGAAAGCAAGACTGTTTCCATCGAAACCGGCATACAAAACTCGACACTTGGGATTACACTGGCTGCATTGATCACGGCGACGGAAAGCGGGTTCAGCCCGTTGGCCCTGCCCTCGGCTGTGTACGGAATAACGATGTATGTTGTGGCCTTGCCCTTCATCCTTTGGTTCCGCAGCCGCTGAAAGGATAAGACATGACGAATAACTCTGCCGATGCCATCGTCGTGGGGGCTGGGCTGGCCGGGTTGGCCGCCGCAGCTGAACTGGGCGACCGGGGCAAAAAGGTGATCGTGGTCGATCAGGAACCCGCGCATTTCCTCGGTGGTCAGGCGTTTTGGAGTCTCGGCGGCCTGTTCATGGTCGACACGCCGGAACAGCGGCGCATGGGTATCAAAGACAGCTACGACCTTGCCTTGCGCGACTGGATGGGCAGCGCGCAGTTCGATCGTGACGAGGACGCATGGCCCAGGAAATGGGCCGAGGCCTATGTTGAATTTGCCGCCGGCGAAATGCGCCCTTGGCTGCATGACATGGGCCTGCGCTGGTTTCCGATAGTCGGCTGGGCCGAACGCGGTGGATCATATGCGGATGGTCACGGCAATTCTGTGCCCCGCTTTCATATCACTTGGGGCACCGGCCCAGGTGTTCTGGAGCATTTCAAACGCCGGGTGCGTGACCATGTCAGCAACGGGTTGATCGAGCTGAAATTCCGCCATCAGGTCAGCCACATCATCATGCAGAACGGCGCTGCCAAAGGCGTCTCGGGTGAAGTTCTGGCAGACGACACCGCACCCCACGGCGCCAAGACCAACCGTGATGAGGTCGGCGAGTTCGAATTTTACGCCCCAGCCGTCATCGTCACGTCAGGCGGCATCGGAGGCAACTTTGAAATGGTCCGCAAAAGCTGGCCACGCGACCGTCTGGGCGAGCCGCCGAAGGACATGGTCGCGGGCGTGCCATTCCACGTCGATGGACGCATGATCGGCATCAGCGAAAAGGCCGGCGGCCATGTGATCAACGGCGACCGGATGTGGCATTACACCGAAGGCGTGCGTAACTGGAATCCGATCTGGCCATCACACGGTATTCGCATTCTGCCCGGCCCAAGCTCAATGTGGTTCGACGCTGAAGGCAACCGGTTGAAACCGCCGTGCCTGCCGGGTTTTGATACATTGGGGACGCTGAAGGAAATCCTGAAAACCGGCCATGAATACAGCTGGTTCGTCCTGACCCAGAAGGTAATCAAAAAAGAGTTCGCTCTGTCCGGGTCTGAACAGAACCCCGACATGACGGACGGTGGATGGAAAGAGGTTCTATTCCAACGCATTCTGACAGGCTCCAAGGCCACTGCTCCGGTCGAGGCGTTCAAGGAGCACGGCGAAGACTTCATCGTCGCCAATACCCTGACCGAGCTTGTTAACGGCATGAACCATCTGGGCGGAGGGCTGATCGATGAGGCGCATCTACGCGCCCAGATCGAGGCGCGGGATTCCCAGATCGACAACCCGTTCACCAAGGATGCGCAGATGGCCGCCATTCTGGCCGCGCGCAACTACCGTGGTGACAAACTGATCCGAACCGCCAAGCCGCACAAGTTCCTTGATCCGGCCAATGGCCCGCTGATCGCGGTGAAACTGCACGTGCTGACGCGCAAAACGCTGGGTGGGCTTCAGACCAATCTGGACAGTCAGATGGTGGGCGCAGACGGCAAGGTCATTCCCGGCCTATTCGCAGCCGGAGAGGTCGCGGGTTTTGGCGGCGGTGGCTATCACGGCTACAACGCGCTCGAAGGTTCATTCCTGGGCGGCTGCATTTTCTCCGGCCGCAATGCAGGACGGTCAAGGGCCGTCGCGTGACGGCCCCTTAAACCCTACTGTTCACGGGCAAACTGAACGACGGATTGCCCAGCACTGTCCAGCAACACCAGCGTATCGCCTTTGAACGCATATGCTGTCACCCCTTGTAGGGCTTTGAAAAATTGCCGCTCAACTTCATCCAGTGGGGGCGGACAGGCCATCAGGGTGGCGGCCATGTTGTCGGGGAATTCAATATTGTTGCCCGCAATCTCGGCTTGGCCGGAAAACCGGTTACATCCACCGCTGCCTGAGAACGCGCCATCATTGGCGAATGAAAGCGCGGGGCGCCTTTCGGTCTCAAGTGCTGCGCCATTCAGGCCGGTTGCAGTCCAGTTGGTGTTCTCCAGCACGGCTGCCCCGGGCGGTTGTACTTTGACCAGCATCAGATCGGTCGTGTTCCCGGCCCCATTCGTCAGAACAGGGTAGGCAGTATCGGTTGTGAACAACAGCTTGTCGCCCTGAAAGATCGAACCACGCACTACGTAGCGCATCCCCTCTTGAATAAGGGCGTCGTCATAGCTCAGCTCGAATTGTGCTGGCACTCCGGTCAGCGCATATCGTTTTGCCGACAGGGTCACAGACGGTGCGTCCGCGCGCGAGACGTCTTGCAATTGCACGTAAAGCGTCGCATCCGGTGGTACGGCGATACGCTCGCGATATGCTGCAGTGCCTTCGATCGTTCCGCCGATGGCCGCGCCGCTCAGCAGGACTGATGTGGCCGCAACCGTAAGCGCAGTATATCCGGTCTTGAGCATTGGCGTGCTCCTTTTCGCAAAATCACTTATTCAAAACATTGTATGAGGTTTTGATTTTACAAGGACTTCGCCGGAAAACCAGCGGTTCCGTGCCGAACTCAAAGCGGCCAGATCAGAGGGATCAACAGCGAAGCCAGCAAACCCACAGTCAGATTCAGCGGCACGCCAACCTTCAGAAAATCTGTGAACCTGTACCCACCGGGGCCGTAAACCATCATGTTGGTCTGATATCCGATCGGCGTCGCAAATGAAGCCGAGGCTGCCACCATGACCGCCACCACCAGAGGACGCGGATCAACGCCCACGGCCTGCGCCAAACCGATGGCAATCGGCGTCACCACAACTGCCACGGCGTTATTCGACACTAGCTCTGTCAGCACAGAGGTCAGCAAATAGACCGCCCAGATGATCAGGAATGGTGGCAGGGCACCAAGACCCGGCGCCACGGCTTCGACAATTAAGGAAACTGCACCGGATTTATCCAAGGCCGCGCCTATGGCCAGCATTGAGAAGATGAGGGCCAGCAATCTTCCTTCGACAAAGGAAAACGCCTCATCCGCGTCGATGCAGCGCGTAATCAAAACTACCGCAACAGCCAGGATCGACAGCAGCAGGATGGGCGCAACGCCCAGCGCGGCCAGCACAACGATCCCGGTCAGCGCCCCGATGGCAATCGGCGCGTGGCTGCGGCGGAATGCGCGGGCAGAAGGTTGGGTCACATCGACCATATCCATATCAGCAGCCAGTTTCCGGATATCTGCAGGTGAACCCTCCAGCAGCAGCGTGTCACCGACCCGCACAACCAGATCATCCAATTGCCGCCCGATATTCTGGTTTCTCCGATGCACCGCCAGCACATAGACGCCATAACGGCGGCGTAAACGCATCGCGCCCAACGTCCGCCCCACCATGCGGCAACCCGGAGTGATCAGCACCTCGACCGTTTTCGTCTCAACCGCCGAGACCTGATCAACACGCTTGAGTTCCTTGTTGGTTTGCAGGCTCAGCAGTTCCGTCATCTCAGTCCGAAGAACGACACGGTCGCCAACTTTCAAAGCGACGCCCTTGAGGTTGCGCCGCAACGACTCGTCGCCGCGCACGACGTCGATCAGGCGCACGCCAGGACGTTTGAACAGCTGCACGCCCGTCACCTCACGCCCGATCAGGTTGCTGTCGGGGGGAATGACAGCCTCGGTAAAGAACTTCATCTTCGACCGATCGCTAAGCATTGTCGCCATGCTGTCCCGTTCCGGCAGCAGGCGCGGCGCGACAAACCGCAGGTAGAACATGCCGTAAATGACCAGCGCGATGCCCAGGGGCGTGACCTCGAAGATCGTAAACGGGGCCATCCCCTGGGACCGCGCGACACCATCAACCAACAGGTTGGTCGAGGTGCCGATCAAGGTCAGCGTGCCACCCAGAATGGCCGCATAACTAAGCGGGATCAGCAGTTTCGAGGCCGACACGTTCAGCGTCCGCGCGATCTGAACGAATACGGGGATCATAACGACCACTACGGGCGTGTTTGAAACCACCGCCGAGGCAAAGACAACAAAGGCCATCAGCGTTGCGATTGCGACCTTGGGACTTACCTGTGCCTGTTTTTGCGCGGTCGATGTGAATGCGTCCAGTGCTCCGGTACGCACCAATGCTCCCATGATGATGAACATCGCGGCAATCGTCCAAGGGGCCGGGTTTGACAGAACGGCAAGTGCGCTTTGATAGGGCAGAATGCCCGTCACCAGCATCACGGCCACGCCACCAATTGCGACCACTTCAGTCGGATAGGATTCGCGCAGGAACATGATGAACATGCCTGCAACGACCAACAGCGCCAGTATCGCGCTTCCCATTTCTGTCAGTTGAAGGAATTGCATTCTTGGTTTTCTGTCCGAACCCTGGCCTGGTTTACGCGCCCGTCAGGCAGTTTCACGCATTGCGCGCGACAGAGCAAGCCTGACGTGCCCTTACTGTGGGCCAGCTTGCTGTAGCCGCCCGCCAACGCGCACCATTTGAACAGATTTCGCCTGACCGTCACGGTCATCAGTTTCAACGAACACACCGCTTAGCGTTGCCTCGCCATTAGCCGGCGTGAACCGGGCCTTGGGCATGCCAGTGATAAACCGGCGCATCGGCTCAAGCTTGTCCATGCCGATGACCGAGTCGTAATCGCCGCACATGCCCGCATCCGTCAGATAGGCCGTGCCACCCGGCAGGATTTGCGCGTCCGCGGTTGGCACATGCGTATGCGTGCCCACAACAAGGCTGGCGCGTTTGTCGCAATAGTGGCCCATGGCCATCTTTTCGGAAGTCGCTTCACAATGCATATCAACGATCACGGCCTGCGCCTGTCCGCCACGCGGGTGCGATTTTAGGATCGGTTCAATCGCCGAAAACGGGTCGTCAAAGGGGCGCTTCATGAAGACCTGCCCCAACACCTGAACCACCAGAATCTTGCGCCCAGCGGGCGCGGTGAACAACCGGTGCCCCCGGCCCGGCGCGCCCTTGGCAAAGTTCACCGGGCGCACGATGCGGGGCTCTTTCTCGATGAACTGCAGCATGTCCTTCTGGTCAAACGCATGGTCGCCCAGCGTCAGGCAATCGGCCCCGGCATCCAGCAACAGCTTTGCGTGATCGCCGGTCAACCCCATCCCGTTCGAGGCGTTCTCGCCATTGACCACGACAAAATCCAACCGCCATTCGTCGCGCAGACGCGGCAAATGTTGCTGAATGGCCGCGCGTCCGGCGCGGCCCATCACGTCACCCAGAAAAAGTATCCTCATTCGAACTGTCCTAAGTGTGGTATCTCTCAAGCACAAGTGGTTAAGCTGGCAGAATAAACCGCCAAAGCACATTATGCAGGAGATTTCCCATGCGCCTTGCCCTTCTGACCGCCGCCAGCCTGACCACACTGTCGGCCTGCGACCAGCCTGCTTCAAACGACTCATCCACCCAGCTGGCGAACCCGGCAGCAACCTTTTGCGTTGAAAGCGGCAATCGTTACGAAATCCGAGATGGCGAAGGCGGCCAGATCGGCATCTGCATCCTGCCCGACGGCACCGAAGTGGACGCGTGGGAGTACTTTCGCGAAAACAGCCCGACCTAAGGCGGTCAGGCCGAGAACGTCAGTACTCGGCTTTCAGTGATGACCATATCCAACGGTTGATCCGTGGGTTCCAACGGCAGCCCCTCGGCCTCTTGCGCGTCAAAGGCAAAGCCGATGGCCAGTGTGGGGCGCTTGGCGCGCAATCCCTCTAGCGTGCGGTCATAAAAGCCACCGCCATATCCCAGTCTTCCGCCTTGCGCGTCAAAAGCAACCAGCGGCACAACCAGAATCTCGGGGTCAAAATAATCGTCAATCTCGGGAACCTTGGCGCCGAACGGGCCGTCTTTCAACACGCCCTCGGGCGTCCAGCGCGAAAACCGCAACGCCTGTCCGGCGGCCTGAATGACTGGCACACCGACCGGACCATAAGCCGCGGCCTCGGCCATAGCAGGCAAAGGATCAATTTCGGTGCGGATCGGCATGTACCCCGACATCGGGACGCCGCGATGCCCCGCAAGCACTTCGGACAAACGTCCGGCTGCACCCGGCAAACGCGCATCGAATGCAACCTTCCGGCGCGCAAATGCCGCCTTACGGGCGATGGCCTTGATTTCAGTCAGATCGGTCACAGAAGCACCACGCTGGCAAGCCCAAGAAAGATGAAGAACCCCATGACATCCGTTGTGGTGGTCACGAAGGTCCCTGACGCCAGCGCCGGGTCAATGCCCAGACGATCCAGCACAACCGGTACTACCGTACCTGCGAAGCCTGCGATCGCCATATTCACGACCAAGGCCGAGCCGATCACGACACCCAGCAAGGGTGAATCGAACCACATCATGCCTACAGTTCCCAAAACGGTCGCGAAGCACAGACCATTGAGCACTCCCACAAGCAATTCTCGCCGGATAACGCGCGCCACGTTCGATCCGGTCAGGTCGCGCGTTGCAAGCGCCCGCACCGCAACCGTCAGTGACTGCGTCCCGGCATTCCCTCCCATCGAGGCAACGATCGGCATCAGGATTGCCAGTGCCACCAACTGATTGATCGCCGCTTCGAACTGCGAGATGACCAGTGACGCGCATATTGCGGTACACAGGTTGACGGCCAGCCACGGCAAGCGCCGCCTACTGGTTGCGGCGACACTGTCGGACAGTGAGCTTTCGTCGCTGACACCGGCAAGGCGTAACATGTCCTCTTCGTATTCTTCGTCCAGAACAACCATGGCGTCATCAATGGTAATCACGCCGACCAAACGCCCATCGGCATCAACCACCGGGGCGGAAATCAGGTGGTACTGGTTAAAGGCGTAGGCCACATCCTCTTCGTCCTGATCGACGGGAATTGTGTGAAATTCCTCTTCGGCGATGTCGTGCAACGGTACCTCGCGCCGGGTTGCCATCAGCTTGCCCAAGGTTACCTGCGCGACTGGTTTCAGTCGCGGATCAACTAGAACAACGTGGTAGAATTGTTCCGGCAGGTCATCATTGGCGCGCATGAAATCGATAGTCTGCCCCACGGTCCAATGCTCGGGCGACATAACCACCTCGCGCTGCATGAGGCGACCGGCTGAGTTTTCCGGATAGGACAGCGCCTGTTCCGCGGCGAGCCGCTCGGAATCTTCCAGCGCGTCTAGGATTGCTTCTTGCTGCGGCTCTTCAAGGTCTTCCAGCAGGTCGACGACGTCATCGCTTTCCATGTCCCGCACGGCATCGGCCAGAACATCGGGGCGCAGGACACCGATAACCTCTTCGCGGACGGACTCATCCAGTTCGGATAAGATATCGCCGTCAAATTCCTTGTCGTAAAGACGGATCAAACGCCCACGGTCATAGGGATTAATCTGTTCAAGAAGGTCAGCAATGTCCGCCGGGTGCAGCGGCTCCATCAGCTCGATCAGCTTGTCGCGATCTTCCACATCAACCGCATACAGGATCGCGGCAACTGTCCGGCGATCCAGCGCATAGACGTCTTCCTCGCTGGCGGAATCGATTACGGGTTCATCATAGCCTGTCGTCATGTCTGCCCCGGTTGGTTCGCGCATTGACCCCTAATTAGAAGAAGCAGCTACCGGAAAACAATGACAATGCGCCGATTTACCGACAAGTTTCGCCCCACTATGCTGTTTCGCAGTCCCATACAGGCGGAGATGAACGGAAATGGCGCAAAAAACGCTGCTGAAAGGGCGTGTCTTGAGCTTCAACGGATCACCATTCGAAGGTGAGCCGACAGCGGCTGTGACAATCAGCGAAGCGGTCCTGATCGAAGACGGCCGCATATCTGCAGTCGGCGATGCCGACGGTTTGATATCCGCGAACCCAGACGCCGAAGTTGTAAACCACGGTCAGCACGTGATCATGGCTGGCTTTGTAGATGCACATGTCCATTACCCACAGACCGCCATGATCGCCAGTTGGGGCAAGCGCCTGATCGATTGGCTGAACACATATACCTTCCCCGAGGAAATGAAGTTCGGGAATCCCGACTATGCAGCCGAGATCGCCAATCGTTATCTCGACCTGACGGCCTCGCACGGCACCACAACGATGTGCAGTTTCTGCACCATCCACCCCGAAAGTGTCGATGCGTTCTTCACGGCTGCCCAACAACGCGGGCAACGTGTTGTGGCGGGGAAAACCTGCATGGACCGCAATGCGCCCGAAGGGCTGCGGGATACTCCGCAGACGGCCTATGACCAATCGCAGGCGCTGCTTGAGAAGTGGCACGGTGTCGACCGGATATCCTACGCCATCACACCGCGGTTCTCCCCCACATCCACGCCCGAGCAGCTTGAGGCGATGGGCGCTCTGTGGGCCGAACACCCGCATTGCCTGATGCAAACGCACCTGAGCGAGCAGACAGACGAAATCTCATGGGTTCGTGAGCTTTTCCCTGATGCGAGGGACTATCTGGATACCTACGAAAAGTTCGGGCTGCTGGGGTCGCATGGCGTTTACGGCCATGTCATCCACCTGGAATCGCGTGAACGCGATCGGCTGCGCGAGGTTGACGCCTCACTGATCCATTGCCCAACCTCGAACACCTTTATCGGATCCGGCTTGTTCGACATGGACGGGCTGATGCGCGAAGGGCACCGGGTTGGTCTGGCAACAGATACCGGCGGTGGGTCGAGCTTTTCAATGCTGCACACGATGGCTTCGGCCTATGAAATCGGGCAACTGCGCGGCTCGCCCCTGCACGCGGCGCAACTGCTGTGGCTGGGAACGGTTGGCTCGGCGCGTACGCTGCGGATGGATGATTGCATCGGCAATGTCGCACCGGGGATGGAGGCTGATCTGGTCGTTCTCGACCTAGCCTCAACCCCTGCAATTGCCCAGCGTGAAGCCTGCGCCGATGATCTGTGGGAGGCGATCTTTCCTACGATCATGATGGGCGACGACCGGGCGATTGCCGAGGTTTGGATCGCAGGTCGCCGCGTGTCTTCCTAAGCCTGCAAAGCGCGGGCCAATTGGGTCTGCCGTTCGATCACGCGCGGCAGGTCCAACGTCGTGACATGCCCGTCGCGCACGATCTGGCGGCCTTCGACAAACAGGTGTTTCACCTTCATTGGTCCGGCCAGCAGCAGTGCGGCCGGGTCCCAACTGCCCGCGCTTTCGATCCCGCGCGTGTACCATATGGCAATGTCGGCGCGCTTACCGGGCTCAAGCCGACCGCAATCGGGGCGGTTCAGCACATCTGCACCGCCACGCGTGGCAATCTCCAACGCTTCGCGTGACGACATTGCATCCGCGCCATTGGCAACGCGCTGCAGCAGCATGGCCTGCCGGGCCTCGAGGATCAGACTGCCGTTGTCATTGCTGGCCGAACCGTCTGCGCCCAGACCCACCAGAACCCCATGGTCACGCATGGCCCGCACTGGCGCGATACCCGACCCCAATCGACAATTGGAGCAAGGACAATGAGCTACACCCGTTTGGGTTCTGGCAAACAGATCAATCTCGGTCCCGTCTAGTTTCACACAATGCGCATGCCAGACGTCTGATCCGGTCCACCCCAAGTCTTCGGCATATTGACCGGGACGGCACCCGAACTGCGCCTGCGAATACGCGATATCCTCGTCATTTTCTGCCAGATGAGTGTGCAACATCACGCCTTTGTGCCGCGCTAGGATAGCCGTGTCGCGCATCAGGTCACGGCTGACCGAAAACGGAGAACACGGCGCTAACCCAACCCGGCACATCGCCCCTTCGGATGGGTCGTGAAACGCGTCGACCACACGGATCATGTCGTCAAGGATTGCCGATTCGACTTCGACCAAGGTATCTGGCGGCAATCCTCCGTCGCTCTCACCGATACTCATCGCGCCACGGGTCGGATGGAACCGCAGGCCAATTTCAGCGGCAGCGGCAATCGTGTCGTCCAGACGCGTGCCATTGGGATACAGGTATAGGTGATCAGAGCTAAGCGTGCACCCTGACAGAGCCAATTCCGCCAGACCGATCTGAGCCGACACGAACATCTCTTCGGGACCGAATCTAGACCAGATCGGATAGAGTGTCTGCAACCATCCGAACAGCAACGCATCCTGCCCCCCTGGCACGGCCCGTGTCAGGGTTTGGTACAAATGGTGGTGGGTGTTCACGAGGCCGGGGGTCACAACACAACCCGCGGCATCGTGGATCTCTCCGTCTGTTTGCAGGTAGTGGCCGATCTGCTTGATCTGACCACCAGAAATTAGAATGTCCGCGCCCGACAACTCTTGCCGCGCGTCATCCATCGTCAGTATTGTATCTGCATTTTTGATAAGGATTTCAGTCAATTCGCCCTCCTGCATTAGCCCGTCTCATGCAAGGAGTGCAAAGGCTGGCGGAAAACGGGCACAAGAACCAGCCGCGTAGAACCTACCCGACCGGCCAAATCGCGGCAACCGGTTTCAGTAGTTGCGCAGGATTTCCAGTGCGACCGCGTGCAGTTCGGGATTCGCCGCCGCCAGAGCCCGCCCGCCATTATGGGCCGGACCGCCCCGCCAGTCAGTCACAACCCCACCAGCAGCCTCGATCACTGCAATGGGGGCCTGAATGTCATAGGCGTTCAGGCTGGATTCGATCACCAGATCAACCTGCCCCGCCGCCACCAGCGCATAGGCATAACAATCCATGCCATAACGGGTCAGCTTTGCTTGCCGGGCCACCGCTTCGAACCCTGCGCGGTCCTCGGGCGTGCCAACCTCTGGGAAGGTGGTAAAAACAACCGCCTGATCCAAGGCCGATGTCGAGCGTGTCTTCAACGATGCCGTTCCGGATGGGCCGGTGACCTGCGCGATATCCGCCGAACCCACAAACCGTTCGCCGATATAGGGCTGGTCGATCACCCCCATGATCGGGCCGTCAGCTGTGCTGAGCGCAATCAGAACCCCCCAGGTCGGAGTACCGCTGATGAACCCGCGGGTACCGTCGATGGGGTCCAGAACCCAGGTCCGGCCGCTTGAGCCTTCTTCGCGACCAAACTCTTCGCCAAAAATGCCATCTTCGGGCCGATGACGCGCCACAACCGCACGCATCGCCGTTTCGGCGTTGCGGTCAGCAATGGTTACGGGGTCAAACCCATCTTCCAGTTTGTTCGTGGTGTCCAGATTGCTTTGCCGAAAATACGGAAGAATGGCCGCACGCGCCGCGTCGGCCATTTCTTCGGCAACTTCCAGATCGCTTAGAGAGGTCTCTTGCATGCGTAACCCGTGAGGTGCGCACGGTTTGGAGTCAACCCGCTAATTTATGCTACGTCGCTGAGAACCCGAGCAAGCTCGAACAGGCGGCGGCGCTGGTTTTCGGGAATCGCGTAATAGGACCGCACGAGGTCCAGCGCTTCCTTGTCCCCCATCAGATCGGCAGGAACCGACTTTTTGCCAGAGGTTTCCTTTTCGGCCTCTTCCAGACCTTCAAAGAAAAAGCTGACGGGAACGTCCAATGCCTCGGCAATGTCCCACAGGCGAGACGCGCTGATCCGGTTGGCCCCAGTTTCATACTTTTGAATTTGTTGAAACTTAATACCAACTTGTTCCGCCAGCTGCTGCTGGGTCATGCCAATCAGCCAGCGGCGATGCCGGACGCGCTTGCCCACATGGACATCGACGTGATGGGTCATTGGTATTCTCCTCTTTTACACACAACTACCTGGGGCGCGCGTTGCTTTTTATCGCAACACTAGCGAGTCGCACTTAACCACTCCCTAATTTGGAACATACCCCCAAAACAGCACCATAGCGCAATATTGCCGCATTTGGGTAATTTTTCAAGAAGGTTGAATCTGTTTCGGGTCACAAAGATTTAGGGTTGTGTGTTTTTAATGCTGGGATAGTCCCCACGCCCACCATGTGCACCTGAAAGGAACCGCATTGGCCGGGGAATAGATTGACAAACCCTGGATGAAAAGAATCTATGCCCCAAAATTACGGAGCGCGATCATGCAGGCATTCACGATACAATCCCAGGGAAGCGCCGCCCAATTGGCTGATATTGACCTTCCCGAACCCGGCACCGGGCAAGTACGCATCGCGATCAAGGCCTGCGGATTGAATTTTGCCGACTTGCTGATGCAGAAGGGTACGTATCAGGACACGCCCGAGGCTCCGTTCACGCTGGGTATGGAAGTTGCGGGTGTTGTCGACAAGCTGGGTAACGGTGTTACGCGCTTGAATGTCGGGGACCGTGTGGCCGTTTATTCCGGTCAGGGCGGACTGGCGGAATATGGCGTTTTTGATGCGAGTCGCGCGATTCCCCTGCCCGATGCAATCAGCTTTGAAAGTGCCGCGGCCATTCAGATCGCTTACGGCACCAGCCACATCGCCCTTGATCATCGGGCGCATCTCCGGCCGGGCGAGACCCTTTTGGTGACCGGTGCCGCAGGTGGGGTTGGACTTACCGCCGTCGAAATCGGCAAGCTGATGGGCGCGACGGTAATTGCCCATGCGCGTGGGCAGGAAAAACTGGATGTGGCCCGCGCGGCTGGTGCGGATCACCTGATCGACGCCTCGGAAGACCTGCGCGCACGCGTCAAGGAACTGGGCGGCGCGGATGTCGTCTATGACGCTGTCGGAGGGGATGTCTTCAAAGCCGCGTTCCGGGCAACCAACCCCGAAGGCCGTCTGTTGCCCATCGGGTTTGCGGGCGGCGACGTTCCCCAAATTCCGGCCAACCATCTGTTGGTAAAAAACCTGACTGTGATTGGGTTTTACATCGGCGGCTATCTGAGATTCCGACCGCAGATTGTACAGGACAGCTTTGACACGCTGTTCGGCTGGCTCGCCGAAGGGCGGATCAAGCCGCATATCAGCCACGTTCTTCCACTGGCCGAGGCCGACAAAGGCATGCAACTGCTGCGCGACCGCGTGGCCACCGGCAAAGTAGTTATTACCCCCTGACGGGCGCTTACCCCACCACAGCCTTGAGCGGGGCACTGCCCAGCATACGAAAATTCTGACGCACCAGCGCGGCCAGCGATTCGACGACAGCGCCGCGCCCGGTCTCGCCCCCATACAGATTGATCATGTGGGCCGGCAGTTCCGGCAAAGCCCCTCCGGTATCGATCTGTTCAAGATGTGCGGGTTCGGTCCCGTCCAGCATCGCGTGAACAGCCAGATCCGCGCTGACTGTCGCCTCGATCGTGCGGTCGTTTTCTGTTTCGACCGACAGTTCCCACGGGATACCTTCCGCATCGAGGGCCGAGATCATCTGGGGCCGGAACGCGCACCGCCGTCCAACGGCCAATGGAATCGGATTCTTACGCCATGCTGACCCGCCCGGCGCCCCAATCCACCGCAAGGGCAACTCAGCGACGGTCTCAGATCCATCACTGGCTGAGGCTTCGGTTGTCAGGATCAGATCGCACTCGCCGCGTTTGAACATTTCTTTCAGCTGAAGTGAATATGACGAAATCAGCTGCACCCGAACCCGCGGGAAGTCAGCATTGAAACGCTGCAAGACCCGCGGGATGGCCGGGTAGACGATGTCATGTGGAACGCCCAGAACGACCTCGCCTTCATAGGCCTGATCCGTGAGCTTTGAGATTACTTCGTCATTCAGCGCGATCATGCGCCGGGCATAGGCCAGCAGCTGTTCACCGGATGCAGTCAACGCAATTGTGCGCCCACTACGGTCCAACAATTCAAGGCCCAGCAGCTCTTCCAACCGCTTCAACTGCATCGACACGGCGGATTGCGTCAGATGCAGAAATCCGGCGGCCCTTGTGACGCCACCCTGGTCAGCAACGGCAACGAAGGAACGGAGCGTGGTGATATCCAGATTTCGCATGTTCACAAATCCTTATGTATCTCTTCATAAATATTCATTTTCAAAATGTGACATGTTGCGCCATATAAATCAAGGAAGTTGATGGAAAGACGGTTATCCATCATGAAACAGAGAAAGGACAATAAATATGACCCAAATTGCAATCAAACAGCACTGCAAACCGCAGCGTCGCTCTTTGTTGTCCTCGCTTCGGGATGCCCTCTCTCTTCTGCGTCAGCGTCAAACGCTTGCCAGACTTGATGATCGCGCTCTGGAAGACATCGGCGTCACCCGCCAACAGGCCGAAGCCGAGGCGTCACGATCCATTTGGGATGCGCCGGAGTTCTGGCAAAAGTGATTCGACACTGCACCTTTTCTCGGTGAATGGCAGCGCGAACCGTCGGGCTGCCATTTTTGTTGCGTGTTTTAGCCAGTTTCGGGCGTTAAACCCTTGAAACACAGCCCGCACTTGCCGATATTTGCGGGGAACGGGGCCAATTCCATTGGTCCGACAAGAAATATGCAAAGGGAGACCCTTAATGGCACAATTTGACACGATCCGGACGGCGACCGGTGCGCGCGCTGCCCAGATTGACGAGGGCCTACGCGCCCATATGAACAAAGTCTACGGCACGATGTCTGTGGGCATGCTGATTACATTCATGGCTGCCTGGGCCATTTCCGGACTTGCAACCACAACCGACCCATCGGCCGCAGCGGGGCAAATCAGCTCGGGCACCTATCTGACGTCGCTGGGTGCCGCGATCTATACCTCGCCGCTACGCTGGGTGATCATGTTTGCACCGCTGGCGTTCATCTTTGGCTTTAGCGCCGGTATCAACCGCTTGTCCGCCGCAGCTGCACAGCTGGTGTTCTATGCATTCGCAGCGGTGATGGGCCTGTCGATCAGCTGGATTTTCATTGCCTTTACCGGCATGTCGATCATTCAGGTGTTCCTGATCACGTCGATCGCTTTCGCAGGACTGTCCTTGTACGGCTACGTCACCAAGAAAGACCTGTCTGGAATGGGTACATTCCTGATCATGGGTCTTATTGGCCTGATCGTGGCGATGGTTGTAAACATCTTCCTGCAGTCACCCGCGATGATGTACGCGATCTCGGTGATCGGCGTTCTGATCTTTGCTGGTCTGACCGCCTATGACACCCAGAAGATCAAAACCACCTACCTGCAGATGGCCCATTCGGGCGACCAGGAGTGGTTGGGTAAAGCCGCAATCATGGGCGCGCTGAGCCTGTATCTGGACTTTATCAACATGTTCATGTTCCTTCTGCAGCTGTTCGGCAACCGCGAATAAGACAGACGGAATTCGATTTCAAAGGCGGGCCAGATTGGCCCGCCTTTTTTGTTTGCCTCGCTGCATGGCATCCCGAGATAGCAAACAGGCGGCGCAAACTTGTGACGTTAAGAACAAAGAAAGCCTCCACCCACACGGTGGAGGCTTTCTTTAGTTGTATCTTTTTGGTTCGATCAGCTGCAGTTCAGAGCAACCGCAAAACCCGAGCTGCGCGACGACGACCCCTTGCGGAACACGTCACCCGCAGGCAGGCACCCGGTAAACTGTTCGGCATTTTGGCCAAAGGCTGCGCCGACGTTGTTGTCCACGCGGGTGCTGTTGTTTTCGGTCCGAAGCACTCCGAACAAAGTGCCGTTCACGCTGACTGTGCTTAAGAACATGTTCATGTCCGAACCGGTCAGAACAACTGAGTTTGTGTCGCTGCGTCCGCCATTGTCGATCGCGACGCGGGCTACTTTTTCCGCCTCGGTCTGATCCGTTACGACCGGGATGGATGGCAACAAAGCCAATTCCGCCGGAATATTCGTGGCGTCGGGAAGGAACGAGACCGCACCCGGAACATCCGAGAGGGTCCGCGGCTCACCATCGATGCCCGTGAAGCCAACACCCGAGCGGTTATAGGGGTCTTCACAAGCCGCAAGGGCGAATACGGCAATTGTGGATAACAAGATTTTTTTCATGGCGACCAACATTTTGGAACGATTTGCTGAAGCGTATGGCCAAGGGGTTCCAAAAAGCAACCCGGCGCCCAACCGAATGGGCGTTACGCTGATGCGTCACTGCAACGGCCAATTCCCGATCCAGGACATTTCACCCAGCCGCATGCACAAAGAAAAAGGGTTCCGCATCAGCGAAACCCTTTTCCATTCTGTCCAAGTTGGACGGCAGATTACTTAATCTTGCCTTCCTTGTACTCGACATGTTTCCGAACAACCGGGTCGTATTTACGAACGGTCATTTTCTCGGTCATGGTGCGAGCGTTCTTTTTGGTCACGTAGAAGTGGCCCGTGCCCGCGGTCGAGTTCAGACGGATCTTGATTGTCGTCGGCTTCGCCATGGTTATCTCCTGCGTCCGAAAAGGCAGGGGCCTTTCGGTTGAATTCCTATGAGCGTGCGCTTTTACGCCTTGCACGGCTCGTGTCAAGGGCAATCAGGCACATGTCCTCCGGTTTGGGGATCAGGCTTAGGTCGAAAGGGTTGGCGCACCCATATACGTGTGTATCTGGTCGCGTTCAGCATCGGATAATCCCAGCGCAGTGGCCAGTTGCACGAGGTAAGATGCCTCGCGCTGATTATCCAGACGAATCGCCGCCAGAGACGTCGCATAGACCTGCGTTTTCAGTGGCGCGCCGGAATCAGCAGCCAATCCGATCACATCAATCGGGCCATTCAACTGATCCTGGACAAAGGCGCGTTCTTCATCGCTGATGTCATCACCCAATTCGCCCAGAATGGTTTCCTTCTCTTGCTCGTCTAGCTCTCCGTCCGCCTTGGCCGCCTGGATCATCGCGCGCAGCATCAGCTTGGCTTGCTCCTCCATCGCCGCGCCCCCGGGTGTGCCTTTGAACACCGTGTCCATCATGTCGACGGTCTGCTGGCTGCCTGACTTTGCTGCCCCCTGCATGGCATTCATCAGCCCACCAAGACCTGCGGCCCCTGCCGGATTGGCCATGCCAAGCTTTCCAATCATCTCTTGCAGCCCACCGGCACCCCCCGGCATCCCGAACTGTTCTGCCATCTTGCCCAGTTGATCCATGCCAAAGCCGCCCCCGGCGCCCTGCATCATATCTTGAAGACCGGCCATACCGCCCATTTGCTTGTACTTTTCCATGCCTTTTGCTGCAGCAAATCCAACTGCGACCGAAGCCAGTGCCTTCATGAAACTCATAACAATCCTCCCAATATTAAAAATGCGTTTTTGCAATATAGCAGATATCTGCGACTCAATAATCCACGGATTAAGCAGATGCCCTAACGCTAGCGCAAAGCTGACCAATGGTGGCTTCGTTTAAGCAAGTGAACATGTAACAGGCGTATTCCTATACAAGTGCATGTCTAATTTGTCAGAAATTCGAATTTGTGATAGTAACCGCGCCATCTACAATCCAAAGAAGCCAATTTCCGGCTCGATCTTCGAGGCACCATGAACAGGCAAGCAACCGTGCAAGCAGGGTTTGCACGATTGATTTTGTTTAGGGGGCATCATGACTGAATGGACTATTAAGGGCGAAGAGCTGGCCAACTGTAACTGCAACTTCGGTTGTCCTTGCCAGTTCAGCGTACTTCCAACACATGGCAATTGCGAAGCCGTCGTCGTATTCGACATCGAAAGCGGTCACTATGGGGACACCGACCTGGCGGGCGTAAGGGCGGCTGGGGTGTACTATTGGCCTGGCCCGATCCATGAGGGCAACGGTCAGATGCAACTGATCATAGATGCCAGCGCCAGCGCTGATCAGCGCGCGGCCCTGCAAGCCATCATGACCGGTGAAGATACCGATGAAATGGCAACCTTCTGGTATGTCTATAGCGCTATGGCTCCGACCAAACATGAAACGCTTTTCGTTCCGATCGAGCTGAACTGGGACCGCGACGAGCGCACCGGGTTTGCAAAGGTGAATGGCGTCTTCGATGTCGAGGTCAGCCCGATTCCACATATCGTGTCGGGTGCGGCGCACCGGGCGTCAATTCAGCTGCCAAACGGGTTTGAATACCGACACGCCGAGGCTGCCTCGGGCTCGGCCAAGACACATGGCGGTGAAATCAGCCTGACCTTTGACGCGACGCACGCTCATCTGGCCCACCTGAACATTTCGGGCCACGGTGTCCTGGGCGCCTGATCCGGGGGTCATCATGACATCCCATCCCACACCGCCCCGCACCGGGGCGGTCGAGCGGCTTATGCGGCGCGAGCGGGTCATCGTGCTGTCCGGTGTGTCGCTGATTGTTCTGGTTGCAGTCTGGTACACCGTCGCCGGGATCGGCATGAACATGACGGCCACCGAAATGACCACGATGGCGGGCCCGATCGGAGAGCCCATGCAAATGGGCGTAGTGCCCCTTTGGGACCTGCAATATGCAACGCTGATCTTTCTGATGTGGTGGGTCATGATGATCGCAATGATGACCCCCAGTGCCGCACCTGCGGTCTTACTGTATTCGGCGATAAAGCGTGCGGGCCCCGAACGTGACAAGGCCGCGCAGTTCAGTTTTTGCTTTCTCGCAGGCTACCTGATCGCCTGGGCTTTGTTCAGCCTTGCTGCGACGGGGTTGCAATGGGGACTGGAAAGCATCGGGCTGTCCGATGGCCCAATGATGACCATCCGGTCTAAAGCATTTGCTGGCTGCGTCCTGATTGCGGCAGGCGTGTACCAGCTGTCGGACCTCAAGACCGCCTGTCTGCGGCATTGTCAAAGCCCCGCCCGGTTCATTGCCGTCCATCACAAACCCGGCGCGTTTGGTGCATTCCGAACCGGCGCGTTGCATGGGCTGTATTGTCTGGGCTGTTGCTGGGCCTTGATGGCCCTGCTGTTCGTAGGCGGGATCATGAATCTGTACTGGATTGCCGGAATTGCCATATACGTGGCTTTGGAAAAGCTGCTGCCGGGCGCACGCTGGTTGCCCACTTTGACCGGCTTGGCTCTGATTGCAGTGGGTTTCTGGGTCGCCTTGGACGCCATTGTGAGTATTTTTTAGATCCCGTTTCCAGGCCGCGGAACCGGCCAATTTCAGCGTTCCAAACCATTGAATCAAGGAGAAGACTTATGCCAATTTTCATCACTTATGCGACCTACTCCCAGGATGGCGTCAAAGGAATGCTGAAGAAGCCTGCAGACCGCACGGCGGCCGTCCGGGCGTTGCTGAAAAAAGTCGGCGGCAAGCTTTTGGCTTTTTACATGACAACCGGCGAAAATGACGTGGTGGTCATAAGCGAAGTTCCGGATGGCACTGACGCAGTAGCAATTGGAATGGCCGTTGCGGCCTCAGGTGCAGTATCAAACGTCGAAACAGTACGCGCCTGGAAGGCGAAGGACTTTGCCGCCATTACCAAGAAGGCCGCCAAACTGACCGGGGCTTACACGCCGCCCGGTAAGTGAACAGAGTTATGCGCGGAGGGCCTGTAAGCCGGATCTTGTTCCGGGGTTGCCCCCTTCGATGACCATTCCTCTAGGCCGTGCATTGCTGCGCGGCTCAAGCTGCCAACCCGGTCCCTCTTGGCCAGGACGTGCCTAGCGGCGGTTTCGGCTGACGCCGACCTGCCCGCGCGGGGACCCTATTTGGCATTGCTCCCGGTGGGGCTTGCCGTGCCGCCACTGTTGCCAGCGGCGCGGTGGGCTCTTACCCCACCGTTTCACCCTTACCTCGGACCTAAGTCCGGGGCGGTTTGATTTCTGTGGCGCTTTCCGTCGGGTTGCCCCGCCCGGGCGTTACCCGGCACCGTTGTCTTGTGGAGTCCGGACTTTCCTCTCGGGCCTTGCGACCCCAGCGGCCATCCGGCCCTCCGCGCAAGCGGTGGGTATGCCTTGTGCCAAGCCGCGTCAAGAGTGGAGAGCGTGCGAAGGGGCCAGCCCCTTCTGGGCCTGCGGCCAATTCAACCCCGGGATATTTTTGCCCGTTGAAGAGCGGATCAGGATTGTGGGGTCAAGGGCGCGAAGTCGGCTGGCCGCAATGGCCCTTTGCCCCAGGGGCGATATCGCAGACGAACGGCACTCAGGAGGGTTTCGTCGTCTACTTCAGCACTGAATCCGGCCGCTTGAGCTAGGGTACGAAATCGGTCCTGTGGGGCATCTTGTCGACCATCGCCTTGTTCGCGTGATGCGGCCAGCGCGTTGCGTTCCAGCCGCAGCCAGTCAAATCGTGGGCCCGGATCGAATTTTCGCCCGGGTGCCATGTCGGAATGGCCGATAACGCCGTTTGGCTGGATGGTCCAACGGTGCATGATCTTATGCAACAATTTCTCCAACCGTTGCATTTGCGGTTCTGAGAACGGGTGTATGCCGGTGTTGTCCAGTTCGATGCCGATCGAACGGGAGTTGATGTCGCTCTGACTGTGCCACTCGCCAGCCCCTGCGTGCCAGGCGCGGTCCCCTTCCCGCACCAACTGCCAGAGTGTTCCGTCACCACCTATCAGGTAGTGCGCCGAAACTTCGTGGACGGGATCGCATAGCCTGTCCAGCGCCTCTTGCGCGCTGTTCATTGCCGTATAGTGCAAAACGATCAGGGACGGCTTCAGCCCGTCCCTACGCGGCCCGAAGTTGGGCGATGGGTGCCAGATCGGCGCCAATGCGTCAGTTGTTGACGGCACTGCGGAAGGCACTGGGATCCCAGCCACAAGCGTATCCATCCCCATCGGGGTCCAGCCCGTTGCGGTCCCGCTGCGGGCCACCATTGGACAGAAACTCGATCTGAGCCTGGTCGGGCGACGGGAACTTGGCGCAGTTCCGTTGAGCCTTGGCTTCGAGGTTAAAGCCAGCGCGACTGTATAGCTGCGTGCCGACGGGATTTGAGGTGCTTAGAGCGTATTGCACGATATTGGGCTGGCCGTCCGATCCGCGCTGCGGAACAGCAGTTGGTGTGACGACTTCGTAGGTCTGGCGGTTCTGTTGAATCAGGGCCGCGTCGTTTTCGATCGTGCGACGGCCTGATACAGCCGCGAAATCCTGTTCGTCGGAGATCGCATTGTTACTGGCGGCGGACAGCGGGGCTTGCGTCAACGTGCTTTGCCCCGAAGTGTTGGCCAATGCAGCCGCCGTTGCCGACGCGATATCAGCGTTATCCCCGGTCGGAGTGCTACCGGGTGCGCCCAGTTGTTGTTCTGAAACCTCAGCAGGGCCAGTCAATGGGTTGCCGGTATAGCCCTGTCCGGCTAGCGCCGCCTCGCGCTGCGCCTGATATTGAGGCGTGTTAAATCCTGTACCCTGGACCGGGGCCACCGTGTTACAGGCGGCCACAAGCCCGATTGCGGGGATCAGAAGCGTAAAGCGCATTCAGCTGCTCCGTTTTAGCTGGTCTTGCCTGATCCGAGGATTACCACCATTTGCCCGGCTTGGCCACAAATCCGGCGGCACTTTCCAACGCATAAGCTGTGTTCAGCAAATCGCCTTCTTCCCACGGGCGGCCGATCAGTTGCAGACCCAGCGGCAAACCCTGTTGGTCCAAACCTGCGGGAATTGAGATACCGGGCAAACCGGCAAGGTTCACTGTCACGGTAAAGACGTCGTTGAGGTACATCTGCACCGGGTCCGCCTCGGTCATCTCGCCCAGACCAAAGGACGCCGACGGGGTAGCAGGCGTCAGGATTGCGTCGATCCCTGCGGCGAAGACATCTTCGAAGTCTCTCTTGATCAGTGTCCGCACCTTACGGGCGCGGTTGTAATATGCATCGTAGAACCCCGCTGACAGCACATAAGTACCGATCATGACACGGCGCTGCACTTCGTGGCCGAAGCCTTCGGCACGGGTCTTTTCGTACATCTCGGTGATGCCGTCGCCCTGTGCCAACTGCGCGCGGCGGCCATAGCGGACACCGTCGTAGCGGGCGAGGTTCGAGGACGCCTCAGCCGGTGCAATCACGTAATACGCAGGCAGCGCGTATTTGGTGTGCGGTAGCGAAATGTCGACGATCTCAGCACCCGCAGCTTTCAGCATTTCGGCGCCATCGGCCCACAGCTTTTCGATCTCGGCAGGCATACCGTCCATGCGGTATTCTTTGGGGATACCGATCTTCTTGCCTTTGATATCGCCGGTCAGCATCGCCTCAAAATTCGGCACGGCCAGTTCGGTGCTGGTGGAATCCTTCGGGTCGTGACCACACATCGTTTCGAGCATGATCGCCGCGTCGCGCACGTTCTTGGTCATCGGCCCGGCCTGATCCAACGACGAAGCAAATGCCACGATGCCCCAGCGCGAGCAACGACCATAGGTCGGCTTGATGCCGGTAATGCCAACAAACGCAGCGGGCTGGCGGATCGAACCACCTGTATCGGTACCGGTGGCGGCCAGACAAAGATCTGCCGCGACGGCCGAGGCCGAACCACCGGACGAGCCACCGGGTGTTAGTTGCGCATCGTCGTTGCCGCGGCGCCATGGGCTGACCGCATTGCCATACACGGATGTTTCGTTGGACGAGCCCATGGCGAATTCGTCCATGTTCAGCTTGCCCAGCATAACCGCCCCAGAATCTGCCAATTGCTGAGACACAGTAGATTCGTATTCGGGCTTGAAACCTTCGAGGATTTTAGAAGCCGCCTGCGACGGTACGCCTTTGGTGCAGAACAGATCCTTGATGCCGATCGGCAGGCCGCACATCGACGGCGCATCGCCTGCTTTGATCCGCTCATCCGCCGCCTTGGCGCGTTCCAGCGCGATTTCGGGCGTCTTGTGGACAAAAGCGTTCAGAGCGTCGGCGTCATCGATCGCCTTCAGGCAGGATTCGGTCAGCTCGACAGAGGTTACGTCGCCAGCGCGCAGTGCGTCGCGCGCTTCGGCCAGGCCCAGTTTGTTCAGATCGCTCATGTCTTACTCCACAACTTTGGGAACAGCGAAGAACCCTTCGCGCGCATCAGGGGCATTGGCCAGAACCTTGTCTTGCTGGTTGCCGTCAGTGACCACATCCTCGCGGCGTTTCAGGCGCATCGGCTCGACCGAAACCATCGGTTCGACACCTTCGACATCAACCTCGTTGAGTTGTTCGATGAAGCCAAGGATGGTGTTGAATTCGGATGCCAGCGCAGGCAGCGCGTCATCCTCGACCTTGATCCGGGCCAGTTTGGCCACCTTGGCGGCGTTGCTTTGGTCAATCGACATCGGATATCCTCATATGCGTTAGGGGGCATTTACCTGTCTGGTCGCCGGGTCGCAAGAGCGCCAAGGCGCTGATCCACCCTTGAGCGCACGGCAAAGGTCCATAAATCCTGTCCGATCATTCATTTCTGAATACCCCTAAGTAAAAAAATGAACCGATTAGTTCACTTCACATCTTGAAATACTGAACTGAACTGTTCATTTCATATGACACGGCACAGCCTTATATGGAGAAAAACGATGAAAACGTTCATGACTGCCTTTGTACTGGCCACTACGGTTCTTGCTGCGCAAGCTCAGGCGGGCGCTTTTGGCCCAAGCATGGACACCCTGACCCGCAGCCTGATTTTCCCCGATCAGGTGTCGGAACCTGTCACCCAGGATCAGAACAAACCGGGCAAGTAATTTAGCCCGCAAAACCGGGTCGGGTCCAAATGCCCCGGCCCGACAATTGCCTGCTGCGTTCCGCGCGGCGTATCGCTACGGTGGTCCACAGTAACCCGCCGGCCTGCCCTGCAGACCCGGCAAGCCAACGGAGCGGAAGATGAACGCGCGCAAGCAAGCTGTTCTGGACGCAATTGATGCGGCCAACTCACACGACCCCAACCTCGAAGACGGCCAGCCCGCTGAACTGCTTTATGGCCAGCGCATGAGCGCTGAGTTGGACAGGTTGTTCCCAGACGCCTCTGACCCGTTGCAGATAGCCGCACGAGGTCAGCATGTGGAGCGGTGGAAGCTCGCGCGCAGTGAATACCCCGAAGGTCGTGCCGGATATCTGGCCTGGCGCAAGGCGCAGGGCGTCCATCACGCCGAGGTCGTGATGGGGCTTATGGAACGGAACGGCTACTCTGCCGAGGATATCGAATCTGCTGGCCGGATGCTGCGCAAACAGGGCATCAAGCGTGACGACGAGGTGCAGGCGCTGGAGGATGTCATCTGCTTTGTTTTCCTCAAATGGTATTTCGCTCCGTTTGCCAAAAAGCACTCAGCCGAGAAAATCCAAAGCATTGTCGAGAAAACCGCGCGCAAGATGTCGGATCAAGGCCGTGCACGCGTGCTGTCCGAATTTGACTTACCCGCGGAGCTGGCCGCAGCGTTTCAGGCCTGAGCCGCGCGGGTCAGGTGCCTACGATACACCTCGATCATCCAGCCCAGCATGAGGGCATTCAGGATGTGCCACATGAAATGCGTGCCCAATGGGATCTGCCCACATATGGGTTCGTCCAGCGCACGAAAGGTGATCGATGCGATCAGGATCATCGCCCCGATGGCCAGACCACGGGCGGTGTCCGGCACCCGGCGGCGTAAAAGAAACGCATAGATCAAGATCAGCAACGGCACCGGGGAATAGGCTGCTGACCCACCCAGTCCCGGCACAAGCTGGAACAAGGGCACCGTAGCTGCGGCATAGGGAATAAACAGCGCCGTCACGATCCCGGCCGTAAGCGGCCGCATGTGCCAGACGTCCCGGTTGATCGCGAAAATGTAGACCAGAATGTACAGCAAAATCGGCAGAACATCCGCCATGGCGGCCCAGACCTGCGCGTGCGTATGGAACAGGTAGCTGCCAAGCCCGATGGCAGTCAGAATGGCCACCAACAGCATCGCCAGCGGCATCCCCTGCCCGCGCACGCGCCGCCACATGACAAAAGCCGCAATCAGAAACGCCGCGTTTGTCACCGCGTTTATCGGCTCGGCCCAATAGGCGGGCGACAAGCGCTCGCAATAGCCATCAATTTCCTGAAACCAGTCCATGAACTTTTACATAGCCGATGCTAAGTTAATGCCAACAGTTTGTTTTGGGAGGATGAATTCATGAACATCATTTGGCTGGGACACGGCAGTTTCCGCATCGAAACCGGCGGGCAGGTTCTGCTGATCGACCCCTGGCTGACTGGCAACCCGGTCTTGTCCGAGGAACAGCATGATGACGCGCTAAATGGGGCGACTCATATCCTTCTGACGCATACACATTTCGATCACGTCGCCGATGTCGTATCGCTGGCCAAGCACCTGAACGTCCCCGTGGTCGGACAATACGACCTGATGGGGTTTTGGAGCGAGTCCGAAGGGCTGGAAACTATCGGCTACAACAAGGGCGGTACCGTGAACCTGAACGGCGTCAAAGTGTCGATGGTGCCAGCCTCTCACAGCTCGACATTTTCAACACCTGACGGGTTGCGCACCGGCGGCAGCGAGGTCGGGTTCATGATCGCCTCGGAAGGGCACATGCTGTATGTAGCGGGCGATACCGACATCATGGCCGATATGGATTGGATGGGGGATTACTACAAACCCGATATCGGGATCCTGTCGGCAGGCGGTCACTTCACGATGGACATGAAGGGCGCGGCATATGCGGCCAAGCGGTATTTCAATTTCAAGACCGTGATTCCCTGCCACTACACGACCTTCCCGATCCTCGAACAATCAGCTCAGGCGCTGATCGATGGGTTGCCGGGGGTCGATGTCATCGAACCCGAGGTGATGAAGGCGATTACCATTTAGGGTCAACGCCGTGCGGCGAAGAACTTTTTCAGAAGCTCGGCGGCCTCCTGCCCTCGGATGCCGTCGTAAACCTCTGGCACGTGGTGCGCTTGTGTATGGGTAAAAACCCGCGCGCCATGGTCAACGCCGCCAGATTTCGGATCGGCAGCCCCGTAATAGATGCGCCGGATACGCGCCGCCGCCAATGCCGCCGCGCACATCGCGCAAGGCTCTAACGTCACATATAGATCGTGATCGGGCAGACGTTCGGATCCGGCTGCGGCGCATGCAGCACGCAGGGCCAGTATCTCGGCATGGGCGGTGGGATCATTCAGCTCTCGTGTTCGGTTACCCGCAGAGGCCACGATCACGCCATCGGGGCCGGCAATAACAGCGCCCACAGGTACTTCACCACGATCCGCCGCAGCGCGCGCTTCAACCAACGCCATATCCATATGCGATCTGAACACCATGCCTCTGACTGCAACAGAAACCTGTCTTTCGCAAGCGGCCGGGATGCGCTATGGGCTGCGGATGACCAAAACCCCTCCTCCCGGCGACCGGATCGCCAAAGTCCTTGCCCGCGCAGGCGTTGCCTCGCGCCGCGAAGCTGAACGCATGATCGAAGCAGGTCGTGTGAGTGTAAACGGCAAGACCATCGACAGCCCCGCGCTGAACGTCACCGCCAAGGACAAGATCTTTGTCGACGGCAAACCGGTGTCGGAACCGGAACCGTCGCGCCTGTGGCTGTATCACAAGCCGTCGGGCCTGGTGACAACGACACGTGACGAAAAGGGGCGCGCGACCATTTTTGACAAACTGCCCGAGGATATGCCCCGGGTCATGAGTGTCGGGCGGTTGGACCTGAACTCGGAAGGGTTGCTGCTGTTAACAAATGATGGCGGCATCAAGCGCAAGCTGGAACTGCCCGCAACAGGATGGCTGCGCAAATACCGCGTGCGTGTAAATGGCCGCCCCAAGGACGAGGATTTCGAACCCTTGCGCAAGGGCTTGGTGATCGAAGGTGAGCGTTTTCAACCCATGACTGTCACGCTTGACCGCCAGCAAGGCGCGAATGCGTGGCTGACCATCGGTCTGCGCGAAGGCAAGAACCGCGAAATTCGGCGCGCGATAGAAGATATTGGCTTTGCAGTGAACCGACTGCTGCGCGTATCTTACGGTCCGTTCCAACTGGGAAGCCTGAAACCCGGTGAGGTCGAAGAGATACGGCGTCGGGTCATGCGGGATCAGCTGGGTCTGGAAGCCGAGCCCGAAGCACCGACCAAACGACCCGCGCGACCACAGCGAAAACGCCCCCAAATCGGCAAGAAACCTCGCAAGTGACGCAGGTTAGGCAACCTTCCCCCTAGCGCCACGGCCTCTCATGGCCTAGATTTCCCCAAGGGGCATACTTGGGGGGCGCCATGTCCGGGACCGGAGTGCAAAAATTAGCCTATGTTGTGCTGTTGGCACTAATGCTTGGCGTGTGCACTGGCCTGCTAGGGGGCTTGTGAGCGCATGACCAAACGGTATGGCGGAAAATACAGCCCTCAAGGCGACTCGGCACAGCCAGACCAAAACCCGCGTGGCCAGTTTGACGGCGCACGCGTCGAACCTGCTGGCGCCCGCGCCAACCTTTTGTTCTTGCCCGCGATCCCTTTGGTGTTCCTGTCACTGAACGACGGCGCAGTTGGCATGACAATCGGGCTGATTGCAGCCGGCGTTTTGACCGGCGCGGCATTCCTCTTGCGTGAAGGATTGCGGGCCGAGTCTGCCTATAATGCCCGGCGCACCGCCCGTCGCCCGGCGTTTCCCAGAAAAATATTCTCCAGTCTCCTGACCGGGCTTGGGATCGGGTTGGCCGCATACCGCACAGAATTTCTGGATGCGGCTACAGCGTCCGAGGCTAGCCTTATTGCGCCGATCCTGTTCGGCTTGGTAGCTGGTGCCCTCCACTCAGCCTCATTCGGAATTGATCCGATGAAAGACAAGGGTATGGAGGGCATCGACACCTTTCAGCAAGACCGCGTTGCCCGCGTAGTTGAAGACGCCGAAACGCACCTGTCCGAGATGACCGACGCCATCAAACGTGCGGGCGACCGAAAGATCGAGGCCCGGGTTGAACGGTTTCAGGATACCGCCCGCGAACTGTTCCGCACGGTCGAGGAAGACCCGCGCGATCTGGCCGGTGCGCGAAAATACCTGACCGTTTACTTAAAGGGCGCGCGTGACGCGACGGTCAAATTCGCCGACGTGTACGCCCGAACACGCGACACGCAGGCGCTGGAGGATTATTCGTCCCTCCTGGATGATCTTGAACAGAATTTTGCGGCGCGCACCCGCAAGTTGCTTTTGGACGACCGCAGTGATCTGACGGTTGAAATTGATGTGTTGCGCGAAAGGCTGCAACGCGAAGGCGTCCGGTTGGACTGACCGGCCACAATTTGAGAGAGGATTACCCCCATGTCCGATGACATCAAGAACAAGGCGGTCGAGGCTGAAACGCTGGTGCAGGAAGTGACCGCTGTCACCCTGCCCGACCCGACCGCCGAAATCGTCTTGCTTGAAGAGGCCGACGAACCTGTCAGCGCCGAAATCCGCAAGCGCATGGATGAGATCGACATGGATAATACCAATTCCATCGTCGCGTTCGGGTCGTCTGCCCAGGCGGAATTGCAGGAAATCAGCCAGGCCATGTTGGCGGATGTCCGCAACAAAGATGTCGGACCTGCCGGGGACAGTCTGCGCAATATCGTGACGACGATCCGCGGATTTTCAGTCAGCGAGTTGGACGTCCGGCGCGAACGCAGCTGGTGGGAAAAGCTGTTGGGCAAGGCTGCGCCTTTTGCCCAATTTACCGCCAAGTTTGAAGATGTTCAGGGGCAGATCGACAGGATCACCGACGACTTGCTGGGCCACGAACATACGCTACTGAAAGACATCAAGTCGCTGGACCTGTTGTACGAAAAAACGCTGGGCTTCTATGACGAGCTTGCGCTGTATATCGCAGCAGGTGAAGAAAAGCTGACCGAGCTGGACAGCCAGAACATCCCCGAAAAAGAAGCCGAAGTTCAGGCAGCTCCCGAAGACCAACAAGTCATGAAAGCGCAAGAGCTGCGTGACCTGCGCGCAGCGCGGGATGATCTGGAACGGCGTGTTCACGATCTGAAGCTGACGCGACAGGTAACGATGCAATCGCTGCCCTCGATCCGGTTGGTGCAGGAAAACGACAAGTCGCTGGTGACCAAGATCAACTCGACGCTCGTCAACACCGTGCCTCTGTGGGAAACGCAACTGGCGCAGGCCGTCACCATCCAGCGTAGCGCCGAGGCGGCCGCGGCCGTGCGTGATGCGAATGACCTGACGAATGAGCTGCTGACCTCGAACGCGGCGAACCTGCGTGAGTCGAACAAGATGATCCGCGAGGAAATGGAACGCGGTGTGTTTGATATCGAGGCGGTCAAGCAAGCCAATGCTGACCTGATCGGTACGATCAACGAAAGCCTTGCAATTGCTGACGAAGGCAAGGCCAAACGCGCCGCAGCCGAACAGGAGCTGCAGAAGATGGAGACCGAGCTACGCGACACCCTTGCCTCTGCCAAGGCGCGCAAAGACGGCGTCGGCGACAACGCTGGAACTGCGGTTTCGAGCTAAAGGCAGGCTGGGCGTGCAAGTGCCGGGATATCTGAAACCTCTGTTGGGTATGGTGGCGCTGTTGGCGCTGGCCAATTGCGATGAGGCGCTGACGTCGTCCGTCGTGCCGCAACCGCGCCCGGTTGCACCTGCACCGGCACCTAATGCTTATGTTCCCCCGTCTGCGGCAAGTCAAGATCTGGCCCGGTTCTATCAGCGGGTCGAACGAGACCTGCTGACCCGCGACATGTTGCGCGTGGATGGAGGTGGCCCCGACACACCCTATGATGCCGATGATCTGGCCCGTAATTTCGAGGCTATTGCCTTTTACAGCGAATACCCCGATCACGCTGTAACCACGCGCATTCGGCGAACGGACGGGCAGCTTAGCCGGTGGGCGGGACCTGTGCGAATTCAGACCGAGTTCGCCCCGTCTGTGGCACCCGAGATACGCGCAAAAGACTCCGCCGACGTCGAGGCATTTGCGGAACGGCTGAGCAAATTGACGGATCATCCAATCTCGGTCGTCAATCGCAAGGCCAATTTCCATGTCTTCTTTGCAGGCAAAGATGACAGCGCCTATGTGGTGAAACGCCTGAAACAGCTGATTCCCGGTATCAGCACGCCTTCACTGGATTTGGTAGCAAACCCGCGTGCCAATATTGACTGCCTTGTTTTTGCGTCTCCGACCAATACCTCACCGTATAAATTTGTGCGGGCTGTCACGCTCATCCGGGCTGAACTGCCAGACCTCACCCGGCGCAGCTGCATCCACGAGGAAATTGCGCAGGGGCTTGGATTGTCCAATGACAGCCCGGCGGCACGGCCTTCGATTTTCAATGACAATGACGAGTTTGCGCTGTTGACCAGCCATGACGAAAAACTTCTGACAATGCTTTATGATCCCCGACTTGAGCCCGGTGTGACAGCCGAGGACGCCCGCCCGGTGGTCCGGATTATTGCTCGCGAATTGATGGGCCAGCAGCTCTGAGCCCAAGGAAAGGAGACCCCAATGGGTATTTTCGATTTTCTGACCGGAGAGTTTATCGACGTCATTCACTGGGTCGACGACACCCGTGACACCATGGTCTGGCGGTTCGAGCGTGAAGGACATGCTATCAAGTACGGCGCCAAACTGACGGTGCGCGAAGGACAGGCAGCGGTATTCGTGCACGAGGGACAACTGGCAGACGTGTTTACGCCCGGTCTTTATATGCTTGAGACCAACAACATGCCGATCCTGACGACGCTGCAGCATTGGGATCATGGATTTCAATCACCCTTCAAGTCCGAGATCTATTTCGTCAACACGACGCGTTTCAATGATCTGAAATGGGGCACCAAGAACCCGATCATGCTGCGCGACCCGGAATTCGGACCGACCCGTATCCGCGCCTTTGGCACCTACACAGTCCGGGTCAAGGACCCGGCGAAGTTCCTGATTGAAATCGTTGGCACCGATGGTGAATTCACCATGGATGAGATCAGCTTTCAGATCCGTAACATCATCGTGCAGGAGTTCAGCCGCGTTATCGCAGGATCGGGCATTCCGGTGCTGGACATGGCCGCCAACACCGCCGATCTGGGCAAACTGATCGCGGCCGAGGTCTCGCCCGTGCTGGAAGGGTACGGGCTTGAAATGCCGGAGTTCTACATCGAGAACATCTCGCTACCGCCTGCGGTCGAGGCTGCGTTGGACAAGCGGACGTCGATGGGATTGGCAGGCGATCTGGGCAAGTTCACCCAGTATTCCGCCGCCGAGGCGATGACTGCAGCCGCCAACAACCCCGGACAAGGTGGAGGCATGGGTGCGGGTCTTGGCATGGGCATGGGCATGGCGATGGCCAACCAGATGGCAAACATGGCAGCGGGTCAACCAAGCGGACCGTGGGGCGGTTCCGCCCCCGCTGCCCCGCAACCAGCGGCGCATGCGGCACCGCCCCCTCCTCCGCCGGTCGAGCATGTCTGGCATATCGCCGTGGATGGGCAGACCAGCGGCCCGTTTTCCAAGGCCAAGATGGGCCGCATGGCGACTGATGGTGAGATCACCCGCGACACCCATGTCTGGACCGCCGGTCAGGACGGCTGGAAAAAAGCGGGCGACGTGCAGGAGCTTGCGCAGCTGTTTACCATCCTGCCGCCGCCTCCGCCGGGGGCGTAATCGGTGACGGCAAACGCCGACATATCTGCCTATTCGCAAAGAGGGATCAGGCGCGCCGTCAATTTGAGTGCAATTCTCGGGTGGTTTTGCGTGATTGGCGCGCCGATGCTTTTTGATCTTTTCCAAAGCAGATGGGACGCCACTCTGTGGTCTCTATTTCAGTTATTGACTTTATTTGGTGTACCCTCGGCTTTTCTGATTGCATGGATTTTCGTCGCACCCGCCCTGCGCACGATGATGCGCAAGCCGGTTACTTTTTTCCGGGCAGCTTATTGGGGGGGAGCGATCAGCACAGGTCTTGTCCTGCTGAGTATTGCAATCGGTCGGCTAAGAGGATGGCATCAATCGCACAACGATAAATTCGATTCTCAAATCGGGGGTGGCGATTTCGTGCGATCTGTTGATGGCATACTGACGCCTTATGGATGGCAAGTTCTGGCGCATAATTCCCTTTTGTTTATAGTGACTTGCATCTTTGCGGCTGTCGTGATCCGCGCAATCATCGGCCCTGGAAAGCCCGTTCAGCCAGCCGAGGTCAAGCAATGACTGAAGAACACCGCTTTCCCTGCGAGCAATGCGGCTCGGACTATCGGTTCAATCCGGGCGACGGGACCCTGACCTGCGATCATTGCGGGCATTCGGAATCCATAGGTGCCGGACCGTGGGGCGGTGCCAGCCTGAAAGAACTGGATTTTAACGCGGCGCTGGCGAACAAGCTGCCAGACGCGGAAATCGAGGAAACGCGGGTTCTGTCCTGCCCGAACTGCGCAGCTGAGGTCGAGTTTGACCCGAACACCCATGCGGCCGAATGCCCGTTCTGTGCCACTCCGGTAGTCACGGAGACGGGAGTTAACCGGCATATCAAGCCAAAAGGCGTGTTGCCCTTTGCTCTGGATGAACGGTCGGCTCATAAGGCGATGTCGAGCTGGCTTGGCAAGTTGTGGTTCGCGCCCAACGGGTTGAAGGATTACGCCCGCAAAGGTCGCAAGATGCAGGGGATTTACGTCCCCTACTGGACTTTCGACGCGGATACCAAGTCAGCTTATCGCGGCGAGCGGGGCACGGTGTATTACGAGACCCGAACCGTCATGCGTGACGGCAAGCGCGTGCAACAACAGGTCGCAAAAGTGCGTTGGTCCCCAAAATCCGGCCTGGTTGCTAGGTTCTTTGACGATGTTCTGGTGCTGGCGTCCCAGTCCTTGCCCAAAGCGTATACTGACGCGCTTGAGCCTTGGGATCTACCGGCGCTTGAACCTTATCAGCCCGAGTATCTGGCCGGTTTCCGGGCAGAAGCATATACTGTCGATCTGCAGGATGGTTACACTGAAGCCCGCGCGCATATGGCCCGCGTGATCGAACGGGATGTTCGGTTCGATATCGGTGGCGACCGACAGCGCATTCACGCAATCGACACTGACGTGCGGGATGTGACCTTCAAGCACATATTACTGCCCGTCTGGCTGGCCGCGTACAAATACCGGGGGCAGACCTATCGTTTCGTTGTGAATGGCAGAACGGGGCGCGTTCAGGGTGAACGCCCGTGGTCAGCCATCAAGATCACGATCGCTGTTGTCCTCGGCCTGCTGGTCGCGGCGGGTGTTGGGTACATGATGGCAACGGGTCAGCAATAGAACCGCGTCGCGTTCGCGTGCAATTTTGGCGGTTTAACCGCTTGAACATCGCTGAGCCTGACGCCATCCTGCGCCTCGTCTGCACGAAGGGGAGAGCAGTGTGACGCTATCCGATCTGGATCAACTACTGGCCGAGCGGCACTCTTGCCGGGCGTTCCGACCTGAAACCGTTCCCAAGGACCAGATCGAACAGATTCTGACCTGTGCGTCACGTGCCCCCAGCTGGTGCAATGCGCAGCCCTGGAACATCGTGATCACCAGTGGCGCCGACACTGACGCTTTTCGAGAAGCGCTGCAAAACGAAGTCACAACCGGCGCACCGGAACCCGACCTGCCGTTCCCGACGGCGTATACCGGTATATATCAGGAACGCCGCTGTGAATGCGGCTGGGCATTATACGAAGCCGTCGGCGTACAGCGCGGGGACCGTGCAGGTTCAGCCCAGCAAATGAAGGAAAACTTTGCACTTTTCGGCGCGCCGCATTGCGCGATCATCTCCAGCCCTGCGGACCTTGGTCCTTACGGAGCGATGGACTGCGGTGGTTTTGTCATGGCCTTCACCCTCGCCGCCCAAGCGCTGGGGGTGGCCACAATCCCTCAGGCCGCGGTGGCCAGCTATGGTCAGTTCCTGCACCGGTACTTTGGTATCCCCGATGACCGCTTGATCTTGTGCGCAATCTCTTTCGGCTATTCCGATACAGACCACCCTGCAAACGGGTTTCGAACCAGCCGGGCCGGTCTGGACGAGATCGCACGCTGGGTCGAATAGCCACGTCACCAAACGGAGAACGGATTTGCGCGCACTGCTACAAAGGGTTTCCCGGGCCAAGGTCTCGGTTGATGGACAAACGATCGGACAGTCTGGCCCTGGGTTGATGATCCTGGTCTGTGCGATGAAAGGCGATGATGAACAAAAGGCCGGGCAGCTTGCGGCCAAAGTATCAAAGTTGCGCATTTTCAAAGATGAAAACGGCAAGATGAACCGCTCTGTCGTTGATGTGGGTGGCTCGGCTCTGGTGATCAGCCAGTTTACGCTGGCCGCCGACACGTCGCGCGGGAACAGGCCAGGGTTTTCCGAGGCTGCGGCCCCGGATGAGGGGCAGCACCTGTATGAAGAGTTTGCGCGGCGGTTGCAGGCGCATGGTGTGGCCGTCGAAACCGGGCAATTCGGTGCCGACATGGAGGTAGAGCTGGTTAATGACGGACCAGTCACGATTTGGATGGAAAGCTGATGGATCAGAGGCAACAGGCAATTCGCATTTGGCAGGCTGGCGTTGATGCGGTTGACGGAAAAAGGGCCACCAAAGCTGTTCTGGATGGGGTTCCAACGCCCGACCAGATCTTGGCAGTCGGCAAGGCAGCCGCAGCAATGGCCAGCGCGGCATTGGAACATTTCGGCCCGCGTCCAACGCTGGTTGTCACCAAGGATGATCACGGACGCGGTCTGCCGGAACATGTTCAGCTGATCGAGGCCTCACACCCCGTTCCGGACGCGCGCAGCCTTGAGGGCGGTCGCGCCCTGCGGGCCGCGATTGAGGCTATGGCACCCAATTCTCATGTGCTGCTTCTGGTTTCGGGCGGAGCCTCATCCCTGGCTGAGGATTTGCTGCCGGGAAACACTCTGAGTGATCTGGAGCAGCTGAACGGCAGGCTGCTGTCCGAAGGGATGGATATCACCGCAATGAATGCCGAGCGTCGCAAGCTGTCCCGGATAAAGGGCGGTGGGCTGCTGGCCCATTTCAAAGGGGAAAAAGCCACCGTTCTGGCAATCTCGGACGTTCCCGGGGATGATCTGAATGTCATCGGATCGGGGATTGGCGCCTTGCCCAACACTTACGAATTTGACGCCGTGACCCAGATTGTTGCGTCGAACGCTCATGCGCGTTCTGCGGCAGCAGATTTGGCGCGTCGTGAAAGCCTGCAAGTATTGGCCAATGAAGAATGCCTGCACGACGACTTCTTGCACGTCGCTTCCCAACTGGGACAACGCCTGCGGGATATGACCCCGGGTGTCATGGTGTTCGGCGGTGAGCCTACGGTTGTGTTGCCAGATCAGCCGGGCCGCGGCGGGCGCAATCAGGCGCTGGCTCTGGCGCTGGCCCGTGAAATAGCCGGGACCTCGGGTCTGACGCTGGTCGTTGGCGGAACAGACGGAACCGATGGCCCGACCAATGCCGCCGGAGCGGTTGTTGACGGCACGACCTGGGACGACGGGGCTGAGCATGCCCTGCAGAATGCAGATAGCGGGAGTTTTCTGGACGCCGCCGGCGCTTTGTTGGTGACGGGTCCGACCGGAACAAACGTGATGGACCTTGTTGTCGCAATCAGGCGATGAATTGACGATTTTCAAACACCGGGAAAAGCAAAAGACCGTGACACTTCCACAATGACGCGCTCGCTCAATTCGCTATGCGATATCGAAGACTTACCGGATGTCGGCATAGTGGTGCCCGACGGATGTCGCCTGTCAGCGCGTGTCTGGCGTCCGATGGATGCAGACAGCAACCCCGTTCCGGCCATTTTGGAGTTTCTTCCCTATCGCAAGCGTGACGGTACAGCGACGCGTGATGCCCTGACCCATCCTTGGTTTGCCAAACGCGGCTATGCCTGCATTCGTGTGGACATGCGCGGCAATGGCGACAGCGAAGGGTTGATGGAAGACGAATACACTCAGCAAGAGCTGGATGATGCCGTCTCAACAATTCGGTGGCTGGCGGATCAGCCGTGGTGTTCGGGCACCGTTGGGATGATGGGAATCAGCTGGGGCGGGTTCAACGCGCTTCAGGTTGCCGCCCTTCAACCCGCGCCGCTGAAAGCAATTATCTCCCTGTGTTCAACCGCAGATCGTTACGCAGACGACATCCATTACAAGGGCGGATGCTTGCTAAATGAAAACCTGGGTTGGGGCGCGACCATGTGGTCGTACTCATCCCGCGCACCGGATCCTGCGCTGCGCCCCAACTGGCGCGAGCTGTGGCTTAAGCGTTTGGAAAATCAAACGTTCCTGCCCTCGACCTGGCTGCGCCACCAGACGCGCGACGCCTATTGGCAGCATGGCTCTGTCTGCGAGGATTTCAGCGCGATCCGCGCGGCGACTTTGGCCATAGGCGGTTGGGGGGACGCGTACAAGAATACCGTGCCGCTGCTGGTCGAACAGCTTAACGCTCCGGTCAAGGGAATCGTGGGGCCATGGGTGCACAAATACCCGCATTTCGCGGTGCCCGAACCGAGGATCGGTTTTCTTCAAGAGGCGCTGCGTTGGTGGGATCATTGGCTGAAAGGTCTGGATAGCGGAGTTGAAACCGACCCCGACTACCGAGCGTATCTGATGGACGGGGTCCGTCCACATCGATGGTACAACGACAGACCGGGGCGCTGGATCAGCGAACAGACCGGCGCAACCTCACATCTGTCCAACCTGACCTTGAGCCTGTCCAACGCTGGACTTGGTCAAGATGAACCGTTGGATACCCGGGTTCGTTCGCCTCAAACCTGTGGCATGGACGGCGGTGAGTATTGCGCCATTTGGCTGGGCCCCGACATGCCCGGTGATCAGCGCACCGATGATGCGGTGTCCGCCTGTTTCGATGGGCCGCCTTTATCGGAAGACCTGGATATAGTCGGTGCACCGCGCATTTGCCTGAATGTCAGCGCCGACCGCCCGCAAGCACAGATTGCCGTGCGGCTGAACCACATCCACCCGGACGGAGCTTCGACCCGGATTACGTATGGCGTTCTGAATCTGTCGCACCGTGACAGCCACGCGCAACCAACTCCGTTGACGCCCGGAGCGCCCTACGAAATCTCATTGGACCTGGATCACATCGCCTATCGCGTTCCCAAAGGACATCGCGTGCGGGCGGCTGTGTCCAGCGCGTATTGGCCGCTAATCTGGCCCTCACCCGAACCCGTCGAACTGCACCTGACAGGTGGCACGATTACGATCCCGATCCGGCCGACCGCAGGTGATGATGAACATGTGTTTCAACAACCCGACTCTGAAACCCCGATTGACGTGACGTCCCTGCGGGACAGCAGCAATTCTCGTCGGGTGGAAACTGACATTAATTCAGGTGTAACCAGCCTGATTATCGAAGATGATTTTGGTCGTGTGACCGACAATCACCACGGGCTAACATATGGTGGCACAGCCGATGAACGCTGGACTATCCATCCCGATGACCCCCTATCCGCGCACGGGCAGTGCCGCTGGACACAAGAGATCAGTCGGGACGGGATAAACCTGCGCACCGAAACATCCTGCGAAATGTGGTCGGATCGCGAGAGCTTTTTTCTCAAGGCGCAGATAAGTGCCTTTGAAAACGAAACTTTGGTATTTTCGAAACAAACGGAGGACGCCGTTCCACGCAACCAGATGTGATATTTTGGCGGCCAAGGGGCAGACATTTGCCCTTGCTCGGTAGACCGAAATGCGCCTAACTTGACTCATGCGTCAATAAAAATGCCCGAGAAGGGCTGAAACCAATCAACTGGGAGACCACTAAATGAACGAACAACTCACTCACATGGCCGGTCAGGTCACTGCGGGCAAACTGACCCGTCGCGAATTCATGGGGAAAGCGGCGGCTCTGGGTGTATCGGCAGCGATGGCCAGCACCATGTTCGCTGACGCTGCGCGCGCGGCGGACCCGAACAAGGGCGGCGTTCTGAAGTTTGGCCTGCAGGGCGGCGGTTCCACCGACTCGCTGGACCCGGCCACCTACGCCAGCTCGGTTCCATTTATGAACGGCAAGCAGTTTGGTGACCAGCTAGTAGAAGTCGCAACTGATGGCTCGATAGAGCCTCGTCTGGCAGAGAGTATCGAAGGCAGCGCAGACGCCAAGGTCTGGACCTTCAAACTGCGTCAGGGCGTCGAGTTCCACAACGGCAAGACCATGACCAGCGAAGACGTGCTGAAAACCATGGAACGCCACTCGAACGAGGACTCCAAGTCCGGTGCCCTGGGCATCATGAAGGGCATCGAGTCGATGAAAGCTGACGGGGACAATTTTCAGGTCACGCTGACCGAGCCCAACGCTGACCTGCCTTACCTGATGGCAGACTACCACCTAATCATCCAGCCTGACGGCGGCATGGACAACCCAGCGGCAGGCATCGGCACAGGCCCCTATCAGGTCGAAATCGACGAACCGGGTGTTCGCCACACGTTCAAAAAGTTCGCAAACCATTGGAACCCTGATTACGGCCATTTCGACGGCGTCGAAGTGATCGTCATCAACGACGCGACCGCCCGGACTGCCGCGCTGCAATCCGGTCAGGTAGACGCGATCAACCGGATCGAGCCGAAGGTTGCGGACCTGCTGGGCCGCGCGCCGACATTGACCGTGCATTCGACAGCCGGACGTGGACATTATGTGTTCATCATGCACTGCGACACCGCACCGTTCGACAACAACGAACTGCGTCTGGCGTTGAAATATGCCATCAACCGTCAGGAACTGGTCGACAAGGTTCTGCGCGGCTATGGAACTGAAGGAAACGACATGCCTGTCAACGCAGCATACCCGCTGTTTGACGGGTCGATTCCACAGCGCGAATTCAGTATCGAAAAAGCGGCAGAACACTACAAGAATTCGGGCCACGACGGATCGCCAATCATTCTTCGTGTGGCGGATGCAGCGTTCCCGGGCGCCGTAGACGCAGCGGCCCTGTTCCAGCAGTCCGCTGCTCAGGCCGGTATTCCGCTGGAGATCAAACGCGAGCCGAACGATGGTTACTGGTCTGAAGTCTGGAATGTCCAGCCATTCTGTGCGTCCTATTGGACCGGGCGTCCCGTGCAGGACCAGATGTATGCAACCGCTTATCTTTCAACAGCCGACTGGAATGATACGCGTTTCAAGGTGCCGGCGTTCGACGAGATGCTGTTCGCAGCGCGTGCAGAGTTGGACAATGACAAACGTAAGAACATCTACAGCCAGATGGGTCAAATGGTCCGTGACGAAGGCGGAGTAATCTGTCCAATGTTCAACGATTTTGTTGAAGGCGTCAGCAACAAGCTTGAAGGTTGGGAAACTGACCCCGCAGGCGAGATGATGAACGGCAACATGTCCCGCAAGATGTGGTTCGCCTGATAGGGCCCACGGATAATGCATCCTATCATAAAACTGGTTTCCCAGCGCTTTGCGCTGGGTCTCCTGCTTCTCTTCGGTGCATCGGCTCTGATTTTCGGCCTCACCGAAGCCCTGCCTGGGGACGCTGCGCAAGCGGTCCTTGGCCAATCCGCAACCCCCGAGGCGCTGGCAAACCTGCGCGAGGAAATGGGCCTCAACCGTCCTGCTTTGACCCGATATTTCGAATGGTTGGGAGGCATCCTGCAGGGCGATCTGGGTCAGTCTTTGACCAACAAACTCGACATCGCGGAAAGCATCGGAAAACGCTTAGGGAACACTCTGTTCCTGGCTTGTGCCGCAGCCGTCGTATCCGTACCGCTTGCTATCTTTCTTGGCCTTCTGGCCGTCCGTTTCCGCAACCGCTGGCCGGACAAACTGATCTCAGCCATCACCCTGACAACCGTTTCGATCCCTGAATTTCTGATCGGTTACCTGGTGATCTATTTCATTTCGGTGAAACTTGGTTGGTTCTCCTCACTCGCAATGATCAACGACACAATGTCCTTCGGGCAAAAGCTCAATGCCATCGCCCTGCCTGCCTTCGTTCTGACACTGGTAGTGCTGGCGCAGATGATGCGAATGACCCGCGCTGCGATCCTGAACCTGATGCAATCGGCCTATATCGAAACGGCTGAACTGAAAGGCCTCTCGAATTTTCAGGTCATTGCGCGCCACGCGTTTCCCAACGCGATTTCCCCCATTGTCAACGTTGTGATGCTGAACCTGGCCTATCTGGTTGTGGGCGTCGTCGTTGTCGAAGTGGTGTTCGTGTATCCCGGCATGGGGCAATACCTGGTGGACTCGGTGACCAAACGTGACGTGCCGGTCGTTCTGGCCTGCGGCGTCGTCTTTGCCGCTGTCTATATCGGGCTCAACATGGTTGCCGATATTGTGTCCATCCTTGCCAACCCAAGACTGAGGCATCCGAAATGATGAAGAACATTCCTATTTCGGCCGCCATCGGTCTGTTTTTCACCGGACTGTACTTTTTCATAGCCCTCGCGGCCCCACTGATCGCCCCCTACGGAATGGCCGAAGTGGTCGGTGATGTGTGGGAACCGTCCAGCGCCGAACATCTGCTGGGCACGGACAATATCGGGCGGGATCTGCTGACGCGTATGATCTATGGCGGTCGCACGACCATCTTTATCGCCGCAGCGGCTACGATCCTCAGCTTTATCACAGGTACCTCGCTGGGCCTTTTGGCTGCGGTTCTGGGTGGTTGGGCTGACCAGGCGCTGAGCCGGACGGTTGACCTGATCATGTCGATCCCAACGCTGATCCTGGCACTGGTTATCCTAGCGATTGTTCCGGTGACCGTTCCGATCCTGATCCTTGTGATGGGGCTGTTGGACGCCACACGTCCTTACCGACTGTCTCGATCGGTCGCCGTAGACATCAACGTGATGGACTATGTCGAAGCCGCAAAGCTGCGCGGTGAAGGTCGTCGCTGGATCATCTTCCGGGAAATCCTGCCAAATGCTCTGTCACCTCTGGTGGCTGAATTCGGGCTGCGGTTCATCTTTATGGTTCTGTTTATCTCGACCCTGTCGTTCCTGGGTCTGGGCGTCCAGCCGCCGCTGGCGGACTGGGGTGGCATCGTGAAGGAAAACAAGGACGGGATCGTCTATGGTATCGGCGCGGCATTGTACCCCGCTGTGGCCATTGCGACGCTCGCCATCTCGGTCAACCTTGTGGCTGACTGGGTTCTAAACCGTACCACATCGCTGAAAGGAGGCCGGGGATGAGTGATACCCTTCTCAAGGTCCGCAACCTCAAGATCGGCGCGACCGTCTATCCGCCCGGCGAAAAACCTCATGACATCGAAATCGTGCACGGGGTCAGCTTTGACCTCGAACGCGGAAAGGTGTTGGGGCTGATCGGGGAATCTGGTGCCGGTAAATCGACCATCGGTCTGGCGTCCATGGCTTATGGCCGCGGTGGCGTCGAACTGACCGGCGGAGAAGTCTGGGTCAACGGGCGCGACATTCTAAAAACCCCGCATAGCGATATCCGCAATCTGCGTGGGGGCGAGGTTGCCTATGTCTCGCAATCCGCCGCCGCATCGTTCAACCCAGCCAAGAAGATCATGGATCAGGTTGTCGAAGCTGCGGTCGAACATAAGAAGTTTTCGCGAAAAGAGGCTGAAGGCCGTGCGCGGGAACTGTTCGCCAAGCTAGGGCTGCCCGATCCGGACAATATCGGTGATCGTTATCCTCACCAGGTCTCGGGCGGTCAGCTACAGCGTTGCATGACGGCGCTGGCGCTATGTCCCGAGCCTGATCTTGTGGTGTTTGATGAACCGACCACAGCACTGGATGTGACCACTCAGATCGACGTTCTCATGGCGATCAAAGAGGCCATTCGTGATACTGGCGTTGCTGCGCTCTACATCACGCATGACCTCGCCGTTGTTGCTCAAGTCAGTGATGACATCATGGTTCTGCGAATGGGCAATACGGTCGAGTATGGTAATACCGACCAGATCATCAACAACCCGCAGGAAGAGTACACCAAGGCGCTGGTTTCGGTCCGCTCGATCGAGCACGAAGAGAAAAAACCCACACCGGAATCGGTATTGAGCGTCGAAGGTATTACCGCGCGCTACAAGGGTTTGAATTTTGACGTGCTACACAACGTCAATGTCGAGCTTCATCCGGGGCAGACACTGGCGGTTGTCGGCGAATCCGGCTCGGGCAAGTCGACACTGGCGCGGGTGATCACAGGCTTGCTGCCGCCGCGCGATGGTGAAATCACCTTTGCTGGCCGCAAGCTTAGTGGCGATCTGAAGGGCCGCAGCCGTGAAGACCTGCGCGAGCTGCAGATGATCTACCAGATGGCTGACGTGGCAATGAACCCACGCCAGACGGTTGGTACGATCATTGGACGCCCGCTGGAGTTCTACTTCAACATGCGCGGTGCCGAAAAACGCAAGCGGATCGTCGAACTGTTGGATGAGATCGAACTGGGCGAAAAGTACATGGACCGCTATCCGGCGGAACTGTCAGGTGGTCAGAAACAGCGTGTCTGTATCGCGCGGTCGCTGGCGGCTAAGCCCAAGATGATCATCTGTGACGAGGTCACCTCGGCGCTTGATCCATTGGTGGCGGATGGCATCCTGAAACTGCTGTTGGACCTTCAGAAGATCGAGGATGTGGCGTACCTGTTCATCACCCACGATCTGGCGACGGTGCGCGCGATCAGCGATAGCATCGCGGTGATGTATCAGGGCCGCGTGGTTCGCTATGGGTCGAAAAGCGAGGTGCTGAGCCCGCCGTTTGACGACTATACCGATCTACTGCTCAGTTCCGTCCCCGAGATGCATCTGGGTTGGCTGGAGGAGGTCGTTGCCCACCGCAAAATGGAAAGCGCCGGGAACTGACCACTGCCCTTTCCGTGACAGGTAAGTGAAAAATTGAAATCCCGGCGCTTGTTCGATGACAGGTGTCGGGATTTTGCTATTGGGGGCGCGAACGGGCAGACCCCTGATCGCGAATCCCCTAGGGTCGCCGGAAATATCTAGTCAAAAGGCCAATGACATGGACCGCAAACTACTCCTCATCATCCTGGACGGTGTTCCGTGGCGCAATTTCCGACGGTTGTTCGGTAACCTTGAAGGTTGGGTCGACAGCGGTGAGGCGCGGGTCTGGAAGCTACGCGCTGTTCTGCCATCCACGTCGGCCAGCTGCTATGCCTCGATCCATACTGGTGTGACACCGCAGGAACACGGCTGTACCGGCAACGGCAATGTCTTCCGCCTGAGCCACAAGGACGTTTTCAGCCAGGTACGAGATGCTGGTGGCGTAACCGGCGCTGTCACCCACAGCTATTGGTCGCAGTTCTTCAACCGCCACCCGTTCGATTACGTCCGCGATATCGAATATGATGAGCCTGAGAGCAAAACGATCAACCACGGTCGCTTTCACACCATGACAGGCTATGGCAAAGCCAATCAGATGACCCCGTCCGACGTTGATCTCTATGCCACTCTGACCAATCTATGCCTGCGTCATGGGCTGGACTACGGCCTGCTGCATGCCTGCACATTGGACAGTATGGGGCACCGTTTTTACCACGATTGCGAAGAGATGGACCACGCTTGCTTCGTAGCTGACGAGATGCTGGCACCTTTCATCCCGCGTTGGCGACAACTGGGGTACGACGTGATTGTGACCGCTGATCACGGACAGGATGAGCGGGGACACCACGGCGGGCGCAGCCCGCTGCAACAGGAAACCGCGCTGTATTATTTTGGCGACGCCGAAGGCCCCGAGGTCGACACGGTGATCGACCAGCTGCAACTAGCGCCCACGATCCTGAACCGGATGGGTGCGCCCATTGCCGAAACGATGAAGGCGAAACCGTTCCTGAAGTGAGAGATCAGTCGTAGGGCCAGATCTGCTGGCCCAGCGCCTCGATCGCGACCGAAATCCTCTCAAAACTGTCTGCCGCGCGCTTCACACTTGTACGCGCGCGCAGATATCCGTGAACGAGGCCCGGCTCGTTGATCCAATGCGCCTGGCCTCCGGCGGCGGAAATCTTGTCGCAATAAGCGGCGCCATCATCCCGCAGCGGATCACAATCTGCAGTCGCCACCACGGTCGGCGGAAGACCCGAGAAATCTGTGTCTTGAAGCGGCGCGAAGGTCGGATCATCTTGCGGGACAGTGCCACCGCAACGTACCTTTTCGTAGAAAACGATCTCATCCAGCGTCAAAAGCGGCGCGTGGGCGTGTTCGATATACGACCCGTTCGCGCTGTCGCCGCCCAAACCTGGGTAGATCAGCACCTGCCCCAGCACATTCTCCAACCGCCCTCGCCCATATTGGGCGACCGCTGCCGCCAGATTGCCACCGGCACTGTCACCCGCAAGGACAATAGGATCGCCAAACTCCTGCACGGCCCAGTTCGTAGCGGTCCAGCCGTCCTGAAACTGCGCAGGATGTACGTGTTCGGGGCACAGGCGATAGTCGACGGCCACGACCCGATACCCGGTTTGCGCGCAAATCTCGGCGCAGACGTCGTCGTGGCTGTCCAATCCGCCAACAACAAAACCGCCACCATGAAAATAGATGACGGTTCGTGTCGGGTGACCGGCATTGTAAACGCGGACAGGCACACCATCGGCCTGCCTGTCCTGTGTTTCGACCCCTTGTGGGCGGGGTTGGCGAAAGTCGCGACACATCGTGTCGTAGACCCGGCGCTGATCCTCGATCGTAAGGTCGACCGCATCATCCGGATAGCTTTCAGCCGTTCGTTTTATGAACGCCCAAGTCTCTTCATCAATCAGACGTTCATAATCCATGTTTCCTCCCGGTCAGGCAGCCCACTCCCACGGCCGGGTGAACGATCCCAGCACTTTGCTGACATCGTCCTCTGCGGAACCCTTCGCGTCAAGCTGCGCAACGAGTCCACGTTTCTTATCGTCGATGACCGAAATGACCCGTGCCTCAAGACCAGCCTCTTCCAACGCGCCGTTATAGATACGCGTGATCGCCTGTTTGCGGAGCTCAGGCTTAAAGACCTTACCGACAGCAGTTTTGGGCAGCTCGTCCAGAATGGTCATGTGCTTGGGTTGTGCCGCACGTTCATGGACATGCACATTGCAATACTCCATCAGCTCTTTCTCGGTCACCGAGGCGCCATCGACCAGTTCGACAAAGGCGCATGGCACCTCGCCCGAATAGGCGTCAGGCTGCCCGATGGCACCGGCAAACGCGACAGCATCGTGCCCCAGCAGAGCTTCTTCGATCTCGGCCGGGTCAATATTGTGACCGCCGCGAATGATCAGGTCCTTGGCACGGCCTGTGATCCACAGGTAGCCGTCCCCGTCAAAGCGTCCCAGATCACCTGTGCGCAGGTATTTGTCGGAGTGGTACAGATCTACGTTCTTGTCCGCCTCGGTATAGGTGTTACCGGCGAAAACGCCCGGGTTTGAAATGCAGATCTCACCAATTTCATCTGCGGCGCATTCCTTTGGTCCGTCCGGACCATCCTGCAGGATTTTCACATCTGTATAGGGGAACGGAATACCGATCGAGCCAATCTTCTTTTCCCCGTCCACCGGGTTGCAGGACACCAGACAGGTGGCCTCGGTTAGCCCATAGCCTTCTACGATGGTCACACCGGTCGCTTCTTCGAACCTGCGGAACAGTTCGACGGGCAAAGGCGCTGAACCTGAGAACGCCGTCTTCACGCTTGAGATGTCCGCATCTACGGGTCGCTGCATCTTGGCAGCAATCGCCGTGGGTACGGTGATGATGAACGTTACTTTCCAACGCTCGATCAATTTCCAGAAATTGTCGAAAACACCGTCGCCGCGATATCCCGCAGGCGTTGGGAATACCACATGGGCGCCTGACGACACAGCGGCCATCATGATCACGTGCACGGCAAAAACGTGGAACATCGGCAGCGGGCACATGATCACGTCTTCTTCGGAAAACAGCAGCGTGCTCCCAAGCCAGCCGTTGTAGATCAGGCCCGAGTATTTGTGCTGCGCCACCTTCGGCATACCGGTCGTGCCGCCGGTGTGGAAATAGCAGGCAACGCGATCTTCCTTGCTGTCTTCGAAAGTCAGCGTCGTTGGTTGCTTGGCCAGTTCTTTATTGAAGTTCTTATAGTCCGCATGGGCCAGTTTTTCCTTGTCGCCCATTTTGGGGCGCAGGAAAGGCACCAGCCAGGATTTCGGCGGCGTCAGATAACGGTTGAGGTCAATCTCGAGAATGGTTTTGACGTTGGGCGCGTGGCGCACCGCCTCTTCGACCTTTTGCGCCACATCCGTTTTGGGGAAGGACTTCAACGTCACAACCACTTTGGCACCGGTTTCGCGCAGGATTGCGGCGATCTGCTCGGGCTCTAGTAGCGGGTTGATCGGGTTCACGATCCCTGCGACTGCACCGCCCATCATGGTGACCAGCGTTTCGTTGCAGTTGGGCAGCACATATGCCACCACGTCTTTCTCACCGACACCCAAAGACCGGAACAGGTTCGCTGCCTGATTGACTTTGCCAAGCAGTTGCGACCACGTCAGAGTCTCGGCCTTGTCTGTCGGACCAGACATGAGCTGAAAGCTGACCGCACTACTGTTCGGAAATTTGCCTGCCGTGCGTGACAGCAACTGGTGGAAAGTGACCGGAACATCCCGATCCCCCCACGACATTTCCTGCTCCATTCTCGCCTTGTCTTGCAAACCCACAAAGGCCATGTGACTCCTCCCTGTTTTTCTCCCGCGTCTTGCGCGGTTTTTTCCAAAACAAGATGGAAGCAAAACCCCGCAGGTGCAAGCGACGGGTTAGAGGGGCCACGCCCAAATTTGTAGAATTACGCAGCGGCGTAAAACTGACTTCCCCGACGTCAGGCTATTCTGCCGCAACTCCGTCGGTGAATTGCAGGCGCGCCAGGCGAGCATACAAGCCATCCTGAACGACCAGATCCTCGTGCGTGCCTTGGGCCACGATCTGACCGGCTTCCATCACAACGATCCGATCCGCCTTTTTGACCGTCGCCAGACGGTGGGCCACGATCAGTGTGGTGCGCCCGGCGCGCATCTGGTCAACCGCGCCCTGAACCGCGCGTTCGCTTTCGGCATCCAAGGCCGAAGTCGCCTCGTCCAGCAGCAGAACCGGAGCATCACGCAAGATGGCGCGTGCAATCGCGATCCGCTGTTTCTGACCACCCGACAGCATCACACCGCGTTCCCCGACAAAACTGTCATAGCCTTCGGGTAGTTTCGAGATGAACTCATGTGCCGCAGCTGCGCGCGCGGCGGCCTCGACCTCTGCATCCGAGGCGTCCAGGCGCCCGAACCGGATATTCTCGCGGGCCGAGGCTGCAAAGATGATCGGATCCTGGGGCACCAATGCCATGTGCTGCCGGAAATCGGATCGGTCGAGGTCGCGCAGGTCAACGCCGTCCAGGCTGACATGACCTGCATCCGGATCGTAGAACCGCTGGATCATTTGAATCACTGTGGTTTTGCCTGCACCCGATGGACCAACGAAAGCCACGGTTTCACCCGGTTGGATCGACAGGGTCAGATGGTCCAGTGCCACAACATCCGGACGGGCCGGATAGTGGAAGATCACATCCTCAAAACGGATCTCGCCCCGAACAGGTGTAGGCAGCGATGCTGCCTTGTCCGGATCGATCACGGTATCCTGCGCATTCAGCAATTCCACCAGACGCTCGGTCGCGCCGGCTGCACGTTGCAGCTCGCTCCAAATCTCAGAGAGGGCGGCGACAGAGCCGGCCATGATGATTGAATAGATCACGAACTGGATCAGAACACCTTCGGTCATCACGCCGTTACGAACGTCGTTTGCCCCCATCCACAGCACGCCGACGATGCCCGAAAATACAAGGAAGATAACGATTACCGTCATCACGGCGCGCGTCTGAATACGCCGAAGAGAAACCGCATAAGAGGTTTCGGTCATATTGCCGAACTGCTGCCGGCTGGCTTTTTCATGCGTAAAGGCCTGAACGGTTTGAACCGCGCTCAGTGCCTCGCCTGCGTTACCCGACGAGGCCGCGATCCAGTCCTGATTTTCGCGGCTGAGGACCCGCAAACGACGCCCCAGAACAAGTATCGGCACCACCACAACCGGGATCAGCAAAAGCACCAAACCCGTTAGCTTGGCCGAGGTCAGCAGCATTAGAACCAAACCGCCTGCGAACAAAAGCATATTGCGCAAGGCAATGGATACGGACGATCCCAGCACAGACTGAATCAAGGTCGTGTCCGTGGTGATACGGCTGAGAACCTCGCCGGTCATGACCCGTTCGTAGAACTCGGGACTCATCCCAATAACGCGGTTAAACACGGCCTTGCGGATATCGGCCACGACGCGCTCACCCAACCGGGTCACCAGCGCATAGCGGACGCCAGTTCCCACCGCCAAAATCGCGGCAATGCCCAGTGCCGCCAGAAAGTACCAATCCAGCAGCTCACCATCTTCAATTCGGAAATTGTCGACTACTCGGCGTACCGCAAGCGGCAGGGTTAGCGTCATGCTGGCTGTCAACACCAGTGCCAGAACCGCACCTGTCATCAGGGCCCGATACGGCTTCATAAATGGCCAAAGAGACGACAGAACGCCTATCTTCCGCGATCCAGCACGCTCTTCCGTGGCACCGGGTGCAGGTTTGCCCTTAGGCGTGGCTGAGGCAGAGTTTGCCATAATTGGCCCTTACGTCTTTTTCGCACTTAAGTGTTCGCTTCTTGGCGGCCACGGCAAGCCGGGTCAAGAACCACAATATATGACCCCACATAAAAGGGCCATTTGACGCAGAATTTAAAGGCTGATTTGGAGCGGGCGGCGGGAATCGAACCCGCTTCATCAGCTTGGAAGGCAAGCATCTTAATCACTGCTTTAACAACTATTTCAATGCACTATTAGAATAAATATAGTCGTTTTGCAGGTTATATGTCGGAGAAAAATTCTTGGAGCGGGCGGCGGGAATCGAACCCGCTTCATCAGCTTGGAAGGCTGAGGTAATAGCCAGTATACGACGCCCGCTCAGCTCGAGCGGGTCTATTTCATCCCGAATTTGCGGTCAATAGAGGATTTGTTTTTTTTCAGACAACTGATCTTTGTTGAACAAAAAATCTGCAGCTGAATCGCAGGCAAGTTATGGAGTTTGGCCAAAAAGTAAGCTGTCAATTTTTTAATAGAACCAACGGAACAATCAAAGTGTCCCTGTTCCCATCGGAACTGTTCGAATGTCCCCATTGCGTACAGAACGGGCATTCGTCTTATTGGCGGCAAGGACTGCACTGAGCCCATTATGTGATTTTGATTTTTCGCTGCGCACACTCGCTGCGGATATTTTGCCGCATGGGAATCGGCCGTTGTACCGCGGCGCGGCGAGAAAACCGGCGTTCACACCTCGGGCGGCATTGTTGACCTGCCCAATTAGGGTTGGAGCTGACATTTAGAATGTTGAACTCCAATATCTGCTGCAACAACCCATAGCGGTATGCGCGGACACAAACGTCACAGGAAAGCCCTTTTTAAAAAGCGACGCATTCATTGGTTTGAGATAAACCGAGCTGTTGCGATGAGACTCATACAGCGCAAAGCAACGCTAAAGACCTTTCGTGAATTTTGTTCACCAACTGAGCCGGTTTATTGAATTTTCAACACAAGACAATTGCGCTTTATTGGTGTTGTTGAGGGGCGTAGATGGTTAGACGCACGCGAAGACAAGAGACATCAGAAACCGGATTGGAACCGGGCGCACTGCCTGCATTTCAGATTGGGGGTGCTTTGAGGCCGCTGTCGTCCTTGGAATTGGCAGCCATCGAAGCGCATGCCTATGACATTCTTTCGACAGTGGGTATGGTCGGCTTGCCGGCAGAGGCAACCGAACGGGCGATTGCTGCAGGGGCGTGGCGTCGCCCTGACGGACGCCTTTGTTTTTCAAATGAGATGATCAGAAATGCACTGTCTCGCGCTCCAAGAAAGATCACGTTACCGGGGTTCACTGCAGACAGGGATTTGCAGATCGGCGGCAGCCGGGTTCACATCGGGACCGGCGGAGCGGCGGTTCAGACTCTGGATGCCGCAACCGGCGCCTACAAGGACAGCTCACTAAGCGACCTCTACGATCTAATGCGCGTATTGGATGCATCGTCGAACATCCACTATGGTGTACGGCCCGTTGTTACCAGGGATTTGACCGACCCGTTCGAGCTGGACATCAACACCGCATTTGCCTGCCTCAAAGCCACTTCGAAACCAATTGGCATCAGCTTTTGCGAGCCTGACCACATCGACCCGATAGTTGAGTTGTTCGATATAGCGCTCGGCCACAAACATGCATTCCGGGAAAGACCGTTTTGCATGGCAGTGATTGTCCATGTGGTTCCCCCGCTGACCTATAGCGCCGAAGGAATACTGATGCTGGAGAAGGCCGTGAGAGCAGGCATGATCCCGCAGATTTGTTCGGCTGGCCAGGCAGGTGCGACAAGTCCGGTCACCTTGGCCGGCGCATTGGCACAGGGCTTGGCAGAGTCGCTCGCTGGCCTAGTGGTGGTTGACGGTATCCAGGCGGGTAGCCCGTGCATTTATGCGCTGATGCCCTTCATTTCCGACTTGCGCACCGGAGCCATGAGCGGTGGCAGCGGTGAAGCAGCGATCGCCAATGCTGCCGCGGCCCAGCTTCTGGCCCATATCGGCCTACCATCCACAGTCTCGGCGGGTATGACGGATTCCAAGATGGTGGATGCCCAAGCGGGCTATGAAAAAGGCTACACCGTCGCCCTGGCCGGACATGGCGGCGCCGACATGATCAACCTTTCCGTGGGGATGCTGGGCTCGATCATGGTGGCCAGCCCCGAAGCGATGGTGATCGACGACGACATGTGCGGGGCAATCCTGCGCAGCATCAGGGGAATTGAAGTGAGTGTGGAGACACTCGATCTGGACGCGGTGGAACGCGTCGTCACCCAGGACGGTCATTATCTGGGGGAACTCGAAACGCTCAAGCGCATGAAGTCAGACTATCACTATCCGGCTCTTGCCAATCGCCAAAGTGTCGATGACTGGGTTGCTGCAGGCCGTCTTTCGATCTGGGATCAGGCACGGACCCGCGTGACCGAGATACTGGCAGCACCGCATTCGGCACATCTTGATGCAGAGGCTGAAGCACGTATTCGAGCCAACTATCCCATCCATCTTCAGCCCTAAAGAGGAGCCGACATGCACGTCTTCAGAAGTATGGTCATCGACAGTGACATAAACAGAGTCTGGGCGGCCGTTCGCGCCTTTGACGGTGTAGTGCATTGGAATCCGGGCGTGGTAGGTGTTGGCCTGGAGAACGGATCACCGACCGCCACCGGCACCATCCGCAAACTGGACATCGCCGATGGCACAGTGTTCCGGGAAACCTTGTTGGCCCATTCTGATACCGATCATTCCTATACCTATGACATCCTCGAAAGTGCGCTTCCCGTGACCGGGTACGTGTCCACGCATCGATTCATTCCGATCACCCATACACGCCAAACTCTGGGCATCTGGGAAAGCCATTTCGACTGTGCCCCCGGGGTCGCTGATGAAATGGAAAAAACCGTCGGCGACGTGATCTATATCGGCGGCATGATCGGACTGAAGCAATTCCTGAAGGAGACTGAGAATGGCTGACACCCTTGCCCCTCGCGCCGTGATTGGCGTCATGACGCCTGCGATGAATACTGTCGTCCAGCCGGAGTTGGAATTGCTTCGACCGAAGGGTGTGACCAACCAGATGCAGCGCTTTCGTTTGGGGGGCGATGCGGTGTCGGATGACCTGCCCGACGAAGCGGCAAAGTTGATGGACTGTGCGCCGTCGGCAATCGCCGTCGGTCTGACAACCGACGCAGGGCTCGGTGGGCCGGACAAACTGAAGGCGCGGTGCGAAGATATCGCACAGCAGGTCGGCGTGCCGGTGATTGGCGCTTCGCAAGCCGATTATGCGGGGTTGCGCGCCCTTGGGGCGACACGTGTTGGCATTGTCACGCCGTTCAACGCTGAAGTCGATGCTGTGGTGAAAGCAAACACTGAAAACGCCGGGTTCGAGGTGGTCGCGATCAAGGGCACCGAAGCGCCCACGCTTCCTGCCATCTGTGAAACTCCGTTGGAGGATATCCGGTCCGTCTTTGCTGAGGTCGCTTCCTCGGATTGCGACGTTATCCTTCAGGTCGGGACCGCGCTGCCCGTGGTGGCCATGATCGGCGCGTTGGAAGACACCCACGGCAAGCCAATCGTGGCCTGCAATGCGGCGGTCTATTGGCATTCGCTGCGCGCCGTCGGCATAACCGATCCGATCACTGGTTTTGGAAGACTGTTGGAGTCGCACTGAATGCAAAGCCATGCAGAGGTTGTTGTCATTGGCGGAGGCGCAGTTGGTGCTTCCATCCTGTACCATCTGGCTAAGGCAGGCATCACCGATGCCGTTTTGCTTGAAAAGAATGAACTGACTGCGGGGTCGACGTGGCATGCCGCGGGCAATATTCCCACCTACGCTAACTCGTGGTTGGGCATGCGCGCCGGAAACTATGCCTGGCAGCTTTACAAGGAGCTTGCCAAAGACCCGGTCACGCCGATCACCTATCGGCATACATCCGCTATCTGGCCTGCTCACACGCCTGAGCGGATGCAACTATTCCAACACCTGTGCGGTGTGTCTCGATCGGCGGGGTTTGAACTGTCGATGCTGACGCCGTCGCAGATTGAAGAGATGCATCCTTATTGGCAGGCGGATGATACAATCCATGGTGGGATATTTGATCCCTATGAGGGCGACATCGATCCCAGTCAGTTGACCCAGGCACTAGCCAAACACGCCCGTGACTTGGGTGCAAAGGTTCATCGGTTCACGCCGGTCACAGGATTGCGACAGCATGCGTCGGGGGAATGGGTGGTTGAAACATCGACTGGCGCCATTGCCGCGGGAACCGTGATAAATGCGTCGGGCTCAAGCGGCGGACGGATTGCGGCAATGGCAGGGTTGCACGTGCCCGTCGTCACTCTTGAACACCAATATATGGTGACATCGCCTCTTGCGGTTCTCGGGAAGGACACCGACCCGTTTCCTTTGATCCGAGACCCCGACATGCGCTTTTACCTCAGGCGCGAACGAAACTCCTTGTTACTCGGGTCCTATGCCCACGAAGGCCGCCCTGTCTGGCAAGATGGGGTGCCCCAGGACTTTGACCATCAGTTGTTTGCAGATGATATCGACGGGATGATGGCGGTCTTCGAAGCGGCCTCAGTCCATGTGCCTCTGCTTGCCGAAGCGGGTGCCCAGCGTTTCGTTAATGGCCCGATCCCCTATTCGCCTGACGCACTTCCCCTTGTAGGGCCCGCCGCAGGTGTTCGAAACTTCTACCATGCGACAGGCGTTCAGATTGGCATCACGCATTCAGCGGCCATTGGCAAAGCCATGGCCGAATGGCTGACGACAGGCGAAACCGAATGGGATCTGTCCGCCTGGGATCCCCGCCGGTTCGGGTCATGGGCCACGCAAGACTATGCAGCGGCACGCGCGTCCGAGCATTATGACCTGCAATATGCGATCCCCTATCCTCATCGTCTTATGGATTCTGGGCGACCGCTCAACAAGACCTCGCTCTATAAGCAACTTGTCGAACAGGGCGCGGTCATGGGACAAATCGGCGGCTGGGAACGGGCATTCTGGTTCGATCTGGGCAAGACAAACGATCCAAGCGCTTTGAGCTTCGGACACGAGCCTTGGCAGGATGCCGTGCGGATTGAATGCGAAACGGTTCGTGATCGAGTCGGGATCATGGACCATGGCGGCTTCACAAAATTCACCCTGGATGGGCCCGACGCGGCCAAGGTGCTTGATAAAGTAGTCTGCGGAACGCTGCCGCCCGTCGGTCGGGTGCGTCTGTCCTATATGCTGACACCCAAGGGACACATATGGTCAGAAGCGACAATTGCCCGTTTGGCCGACGACAGATTTCTGCTGTGTGGCCCTACCCTGGCTGTTGATCGAGACTTCGACTGGATTGCGACCGCTTGCGGCGATGCCGACGTTCGTTTGACCAAGGGTTGCACTCGCGATGGCGCGCTTTTGGTGATGGGTCCGAAATCCCGCGATCTGTTGCAGGGCCTCACTGCCGATGACCTGAGCGCGGCCAATGCACCCTGGATGAGCCTGGCCGAAATCGAGATCGCAGGTATGCCGGTCACGGCCATGCGGGTCAGCTTCGTGGGCGAGTTGGGTTGGGAGCTACATGTCGCCTCGTCAGATCTGGTGGCCCTTTACGATGCGATCTGGACGGCGGGCAAGCCGCATGGCATCTGCAATTTCGGTTCTTACGCGCTTAATGCCATGCGCGTCGAAAAGGGGTATCACGGCTGGGGCGCGGACTTTGGCGTTGAATACACGCTGTTCGATGTTGGTCTTTCCAGGTTCGCGAACATGTCCAAGCCTTTCACCGGTCGACAGGCCGTTGAAGAACAGGCAATGCAGGAAGCTGCATGGGCCTTTATCGGGTTGGAGATCACCGATCTCGGGCCAGAGCCATTGCCATCCGACCCGATCATCCGAGAGGGGCGGGTCATCGGTTACTTGACGTCGGTCTCGATGGGCTATCGAACCGGCAAGTTGTTGGCGCTCGGCTATGTTGAAAATGGTTCGCTCGAGATGGGAGAGGACTGTTTGGTTCAGGCTTTCGGCGAGATGCGCGCGGCAACGCGTCATTCTCACCATGTGTACGATCCAAAAAACGAGAGGCTCCAGTCCTAACCGAACCCGCCGTTTGCCGAAGACCACCGCGCAAGAGCTTGGGCGACTTCCAGAATGGGGCCTGTGCCCCTGTCTTCGGATCGTATCATTGCGACCCAAGGCACCTCGATTCCGTCCTTGCCGACGCGCAGGCCGATTATACGTCCAGCTTCGATGGCCGGGCGCACGGCCCAGCCAGCAAGCACGCTGCTGCCCTGACCGGCGGCCACAAGCTCGACGATGGCTTCGGGCATCTCGACCGTTGTGGTCCAGCGTGGATAGCGCCCGGACGGGCGAAACAGCCGGGCAAATTCACGATCCGGCTCAGGGGTCAGGGCGTAAGTGATGAAGTCTTCCCCTTCGATGTCCTTGCCTTCGATATGAGTTTTTGCGGCAAGCGGGTGATCTGGTGCGAAGATGAACAGCAACTCGTCCCTGAACAGTGGAATGCAATGCGTTCCAATGGGCGTTGCCTCCTCTGACGTCACAATGATGTCGGCGTGCCTGTTTGCAAGTGCGCCAACAGGTTTGCGCGTCACGCTTGCCATGACCTGAAGCTCAATTCCCGGTAGCCGCGTTTGCAGATAGCGGATGAAATCGGGCAACCAATACGACGCGCTGTAGGTTTCGACCGCGATGCGCACGACATGCTCCACACCGCGGTCCATTCGCCGAACATCGCGCTCGGCCCGGTCCATTTCGGTCAGAACGCGATCCGCGACATCGGCAAGATATTCCGCCGCCGGGGTCATGCGCAGGCGCTTGTGGATGCGTGTAAATAGAACCAGATCCAACCGTCGTTCGGCTTCTTTGATGCGATGCGAAAGAGCCGACGAAGTGACCCCTAAAGCCTCGGCCGCATCGTTGACACGCCCGTGTTCGGCAATCGCGCGGATCATCTTCAGATGACGCAAATCAAGAAAGGGGCCTTCTGCCATTTGAACCTGAGCAGATTTCACATAACGGGTGATTTTCTTTATCGCTATTCATCATAGGTCAAGTCGAAACTTTGATCGAGTGAGACCGTCCGTTTTAAGCCTCGGACGAACATTCCAGCATCAACATGCTTGCGCCCTTTTCTCGGGCTGCGTGCGTGGCACAAAGATCCGTGCTACCAGCGTCGATGATGATGGAGCACAGGCGCTTATTCCTTTGCCCCATTCTGCGGTGCCCTGAACAGGTCTTTGCGCAGCGTCATCAGCGCGCCCGGATCGATCTTGGCTTGAATAATTGTTGTTTGTTCCGATGTAATTGCCTCTTGTAGGGCGGGGCCCATACCGCCGGGGCCGTCAACCCAGATGCCTTTGCCACCGCAGAGTTCGGCGAATTTGTCAAAGCGGGGGCTTTCAATTTCCGCGCCCAGAAGACGCCCGCCGTAAAACTCTTGCTGATAGGCTTTCTCAGCGCCCCATGCCTCGTTGTCGAGCACTACGATGGTGATCGGGAGCTTATGCGAAATGGCGGTTTGAATCTCGATCATAGTGTAGCCAACAGCACCGTCGCCCATGATCGCGACAACCGGGCGCTCAGGGGCGGCGGATTTGGCGCCGATTGCGGCGGCAAGACCAAAGCCGACAAGACCAAAATCCAGCGGTGTGATCAGTGACATTGGTTCGTAATGGGCCAGGCGATCCGCAGCCTGCAGGCAGGTGTTGCCGGTATCAAGTGTAACAATGGCGTCTTCAGGCAAGGCATTGCGCAGCTCTGCCAAAGCGCGGCGGGGGTGCAAGGGCAGCGTTTCGATTACGGCCTCTTTGGCCCGTTCAGCCCAAAGACTGTCCATATCCGCCTTGAAGCTCTCGCGCCATGCGTCGCATTTTGGCTTCCGGCCTGCCTCGGTCAGCGCTTCGGCCGTAAGGCGCGCGTCACCTTGAGCCGCGATTTCAGCAGGGAAATACCGACCAACGGCAGAGCCTTCGACATCAACATGCGCGATGCGAGTATCTGCACCGACGTAGTCGTTGGAATGGAAGGTGGAATTGAAGCCAAGGCGAGCGCCGATCACGACCATCACATCTGCTTCTCTCGTCAGACGGCTGGCCACGCGGTTGCCGCGCGGTCCGGCTTGTCCGGCAAACCAGGGGTGGCCATGGCGCATCACATCTGCATGGCCGGTCGAGGCCACAACGGGCACTTCAAGTGTTTCTACCAGCGCGGTCAGCGCGTCACGACCCGCGCCCCATTTGAAGCCACCTCCGGCAAAGATCACTGGGCGTTCTGCCCCGGCCAGCAACGCGGCAATGGTGGTGACGTCAGCAGGCGCGGCCGGACCCGGGCTCGCAATCCGTAGCGGTCTGGGATCAATGGCGGGGATTTCTTCAGCAAAAAGGTCGCGTGGGACATGCAGCACAACGGGGCCTCGGCGACCAGTGTTGGCCAGACGAATGGCATCCTCAAGCATTGGAGCCAGCCTCGAAGGATCAGTTACCATCACCGACCGCTTGCAGATCGGCGCAAAGACGGCGACCTGATCGACCTCTTGAAACGTGTCCTTGCATTGATCTGCACGGGTGATCGCACCCGCAATGACAACCATCGGAGAATAGGCTAGATGCGCCTCGGCCACGGCAGTCACGATATTCACCACGCCGGGACCGGCCTGCGCGCCTAAAACCACGCCTGGCTTGCCGGTCATACGCGCCCAAGCATCGGCCATGTGACCCGCCGCGCGTTCATCGCGCGCACCGACATAGGCAATCTCTCCGCCCTGATATATCGCGTCATAAAGTTCCAACATTGATCCACCCAAGAGGCCGAACACAGTGTCGATCCCATTGGCCTTCAAAACGCGATAGACGGCCTCGCCGCCGGATATGTTAGTCATCTCTCAGTCCTCGGCTCTTGGGCGCAGGTTGTCGGCATCAAACAGCGGGGCGTCATGTATCGTCACCGGATAAGCTTCATTCAAAATCTGAATCGTAAGATTTGCGCGCGGCGTCCCTTTCTTTACAAAGAGCCACCCGAGCGATTTGCCCACCGTGTAGCCGTAGCCACCCGACGTGGTCAGACCTACGATCCGGTCTTTCAACAAGACCGGCTCTCCGCCATGAACATCGAGACCGTCAGCATGAAGCTCTGCATAAAGCAGCTCCCATTCCGGATTACGGGCCAGCATCGCGTCCTTGCCGATGAATTCACGATCCTTGGCCACGATGAACCGCTCAAGCCCAACATCCAGCGGTCCGACGTCAGTCGTCATTTCACCGCTGGCGCGATAAGCTTTTTCCATCCGCAATCCGTTAAAAGCATAGGACCCCAGATCGGCCAGTCCAAACTTGGCACCTGCCTCGAACAGAGCGTCATAGATGTCTGCAATGCGCTCCAGTGGGGCGTGAAGTTCCCAGCCCAATTCGCCCACGAATGAAACGCGCAACGCATGGCAGGGCACCTGGGCGACCGTGATTTCCTGCCCTGAAAGCCATGGGAAAGCTGCATTGGACAGATCGGCCTCTGTCAGTTCAGACAAAATGCGCCGCGAAGCAGGGCCTGACATAGCCAGCATTCCCCAATCGGCGCTGTGATCAACAATCTGCACGTCTTCACCCGGCTGGATATGGCTTTGTATCCAGGCGAAATCCGGGTTAGCGCGAGTAATGGGGGAGCCTGTGAAATAGCGATCCTTATCAATACGCCAAATGGTGATCTCAGTCTCGAAACGGCCCTTCTCGGTCAACAAATGGTTGAGGCTCATCCGCCCGTCTTTGCGGGGGATACGGTTGGCAGACAAGCGATCCAGCAGTTTGCCCGCATCCTTGCCGGTGATCTCGAATTGGGCGAATGCGCAAAGGTCGATCACACTAGCGGCTTCTCGGGTAGCTTTTGCCTCGGCCAGCGCATTCTCATGCCAGGGCTGACGGCCCCAACCGATTTGCTCAACTTCACCGAGATCTCCGAAGTAAAGCGGACGCTCCCACCCTGCAATCTCAACAAACACCGCCCCTTTGGCAGCCAGCCGGTCATAGAGAGGATGCCGGTTCACCGGGCGCAAGCTATGGAACTGTTTTCCGGGGCACGGCGTGTCATGACGGCGCATGAATTCGTCTTTGGTGCGCTCAACGATGTAATGATCCGATGCAAAATCTCCGTAACGGCGGGGATCAAGGCTGCGTGTGTTGATCGAGGTTTCGCCATGCACCATCCAGTCGGCCAGTACTTTGCCAGCACCGCCGCCCCACGCAAGACCAATGGATGAGCCACAAGACAGCCAGACATTGGGCGCACCAGAAGGCCCGACCAGCATTCCTCCATCCGGCGTATGGGTGATCGCGCCGCGCACAACGCGTTTGATCCCAAGCTCGGCCAGGATCGGCATCTTTTCGAAAGCAACCATCAGGAAATCGCCAATCGAGTCGTAATCCGCAGCAAACAGCTCGTTCTCGGCAGCCCATGGCGCGCCTTCAGGCATTTCCCAAACGGTCGGGCACACATGGCCCTCGTAAATACCAATCAACCCGGATTTCTGTTCCTGCCGGATATAGCCACCATAAGAGTTGTCGCGCATCACCGGCAATTCCGGGCGGCCTTCGAATTCGGGCACTGTGTCGGTGACAAGGTAGTGATGTAGGCAAGAGACCGAGGGTATCTTGAGCCCGAACCATTCGCCGACCTGATTGGCGTAGGAACCGGCGGCAATCACGATATGCTCGGCCAATACGTCGCCCTTTTGGGTCTTGAGTAGCCACATATCGCCCCTGCGACTGGCGCCCAGAACCTGATTGTGCCGCTCGATCTTTGCCCCTCGTGCACGGGTAGCAGCGGCCAGTGCCATGGTCACTCCAGACGGGTCTATATGCCCATCCTCATAGGTTTGTACGGCAGCTTTTACATTATCTACATTGTAGAACGGGTTGCCTTTCGCAACCTCATCCGGCCCCACCAAATCCATCGGCAGATCCAGCAATCTGCCGACGCCCATGATCGACTTCATCCAGTCGACTTCATCATCGGTTGTGGCAATGCGGAACCCACCGACCTCATGCCAGCCGATGCTTTGCCCCGTTTCCAGCTCGACACGCTTGTAGGTCTCGATCGATGTCTTGTTGATCCAGCCTGCAACACGGCTGCCCACGGCATGGGCAATTTGCCCTGCTGCGTGCCATGTGGACCCGCTGGTCAGTTCAGCCTTTTCAAACAGGATCGTGTCGGTCCAGCCATTTTCAGCGAGTTGGAACTGAGCCGCAACGCCCATAATACCGCCGCCAATGATCGCAACGCGGGTCGTGCGTGTCGTCTGCGACATCAAAACGCCTCCTTGGCGGGTTGTAGCGAACATTTTGCGGAATAGCGGGTACAGGCGATTTCCACCTCGAACCCCGTCACAACGTCTTGCCCCGCAATCAGGTCCAACGGCGCGTTTATCATCGCCAGCGCAGCAGAGCGGCCAAAACGATAGCTCCACGCCGCAGAAGTTATCTGTCCAACGACGCGGCCATCATAATAAATCGGTTCATCATGAATCGGGATCGCGTTCGGGTCATCGAGCATAAGCGAAACGATCCGACGCTTGGGTTGACCGGCTTTAACCAGCGCCTCCTCACCCACAAAGCCGGTGCCAAAAGCACAGAACGCACCCAACCCTACCTCTTGCGGCGTTGTGCCCGGTGTCAATTCATGACCGAAGGCACGAAACCCACTTTCGATCCGCAAGCTGCCGCTGGCAAAGAGGCCTGCATGAGAGGCACCTGCCGCAACAAGCGCCTCATGCGCGGCCATGGCCATGTCAGCAGGAACATAAAGTTCATACCCTTCTTCACCGGTAAAGCTCAGACGACCAGCCCAACCGCGCGCCAACCCGATCTCGACCGGCGCAAAACCAAAGCGTTTGAGGTCAGGTACTGACGCATTGCTGGTGGCCTGCAATACGTCGTGCGCTTTAGCCCCGGCGAGGCCAATCACGGCATAGCCGCTTGTCACATCGGTAAACTCGACACGGAAGTCGCTTTTGGTGTCGTGCATACGTTTCATGACACGGACAACTTCGCCCGCGCCGACGATCATCAGATAAGTCGCCGAGCCATGACGTTGCACGGTCAGATCGCTTTCAACACCACCTCGCGCATTCAGGATTTGGGTATAGGCGATGCGCCCTTCGGCGATGTCCATCTGCGCGGCACATAGCCGGTTGAGAAAGGCGCAGGCGTCCGGCCCCTGTATCATGATCTTGCCAAAGGCGGATTGATCAAGAATGGCCGCGCCATTGCGGCAGGCGTCTACTTCCCGCTTCACCTGACCGCGCCATTTCGGTGCGGCGAAGGTGAGTGGCAGATGCGTTGCATCTCCACCAAAATGCACGGCGCGTTCCCAGCCCCCTCGCGCCTCAAAACGCGCACCCGCGGCCATCAGCCCCTGGTGAATTGGCGAGCGGCGCTGACCGCGCGCAGTGTCCATTGACCGACCTGGATAGGGATTGTCGTAGTGCCGACCCAGCACCTCGGGAATGCGGGCTTCTAGCGCGCCCAACACGTTCATTTCGGGACTGAAACGGCGTATGTCAGCTTCGTTCAGTTCCATCGTCGGCTCGCCCGCGATGATCCATTCTGCCATCGCCTTGCCCGCGCCACCAGCCAAAGCGATCCCGGTAGAGTTCATGCCCCCCACCAGGAAGAGACCCGGCACCTCAGGGCTTTCACCCAGCATGAACTGGCTGTCGAGTGTAAAGCTTTCGGGGCCGTTCAGCAGCATCCGCACTTCGGCGGTTTCCAGAGCGGGAATGCGGCGCAGCGCATTCTCCATCATCGGCATGAAGTGGTCCCAATCTTCATCCAGCAGATCGAATGAAAAATCCGCAGGCAGATCGCGCGTAGAAATGCCCTTGGCATGAGGCTCAAACGAGCCGACCAGCAAGCCCTCAACATCGTCGCGGGCATAAAGATAGGCGTCCTGATCGTTCAGCGTTGGCAGATGCACACCTTTGCCAAGCGCCTGTACCTCAGCCAGCGGCTTCGTCAGAATGTAGAAATGCTCGCAGGCATAAAGCGGCATATGCGCACCAGCCATTTCGGCCACTTCGCGCGACCAGAGACCGCTGGCGATCACGACCTCTTCAGCCTCAATCACGTACTCACCGATTTCGACGCCCGAGATGCGACCATCTTTCTTTTGCAACCCGGTCGCACGGGTGTCTTCGAAAAATTTCACACCGCGCGCCTTGGCTCCTTTGGACAAGGCAAGCGCCACATCAGACGGGTTCACGCGCCCATCAGCAGGCGACCAAACGGCACCGATCACGTCGTCCACTTCAATCAACGGCCAAAGTTCTTGTGCGTGGGCGGCATCGACCACCTCGGCCTCCAGCCCAAAAGCACGACCAAGCGATACCTGCCGTTTGATGTTGGTCAGCCGGTTCTCATTGGTTGCCAGCGTCAGCGAACCCGTTTGTGTCCAGCCAGTGGCCTGACCGGTCTCAACTTCCAACTCGCCGTAAAGGTCAATCGAGTAATTGATCAATTTCGTCAGCGTCGCCGACGGGCGCAAACGCCGAACCAGACCGGCGGCATGCCATGTGGTGCCTGACGTCAGTTTCGAACGTTCCAGCACCACGATATCTTTCCGCCCTTCGCGGGCAAGGTGATAGGCGATCGAACACCCGATAACGCCACCGCCGATGATGACGGTGCGGGCGGAGGACGGGAGGGTCATTGCAATGCTCCGTCGCGGATCATGTCCGACAAAGTGTCGTCAAAGGCCAAGAGCGCTTCATCAACCAGTTCGGGTGTATGCGCGGCTGAGGTCAAACCAGAAGTATAGGCCATCATATCCACGCCGCGCGTCAGCATGCCGTTGCGATAGGCTTTGACCAAGGGTTTCGGTAGCCCCCTAATTTTGGCAGGGCTAAGTCCATCCAGACTGGTACGGCCGAAAAACACGTGGAAAACCGAACTGTCGCCATAGGCAATGCCCGCGATACCCCGCCTCTTCATGGCGGCATTCATACCATCGCGCATGCGTGCGGCCATGGTATCGGCATGCGCCTGCGCCTCGCCGCTGGCCAAGAGCGAAGTCGCGGCACAGGCTGTAGCCGCAATCAGGGGCGAGCCGTTAAAAGTGCCCTTGTGGCTGACCGCAGGCCCAAACCCGCCTCGCACGGTTGCATTGTTCAAAAGCTCCATGATTTCGGCGCGACCACAAATCACGCCACCGGGCAAACCGCCTGTCGCGATTTTTGCCAAAGTGGTGAGGTCAGGTACGATCCCGTCGCGTGCCTGACGCCCACCAGGCGACCAGCGAAATCCGGTGATGATCTCATCAAAGATCAGCACAACACCAGCGGCACGCGCAACGTCGTGCAGCGCCATCAAGGTATCGGTGGCCAAGGGGACGCAGCCATAATTCGCGCCCGAGGCTTCAATGATTACCGTGCCAATACGGTCATCCCGTAGCGCGTCTTCCATAGCCTGAGGATCGGCTGCACAGATATGGATCAGATCGTTGATGGCATCCGGGATACCCAAAGACGGCGCCTGATCGCTGCCCGGCCTTGCCCCTTTCAATGCGTGATCATGCCAGCCATGGAAATGTCCCTCAACACGCAGCACGTGATCCTTGCCCGAATATGCCCTCCCAAGTCGCAGTGCCAGCATCGTGGATTCCGTACCCGATGCGGTGAAACGTGTGCGTTCGGCAGAAGGAATTAGCCGGTTGACCCACTCGGCCCACTCAATCTCCTGGGTGTGGCAGTCCGCGCTGAAAATCGAACGTTCGGCCTGTCTCTGCACCGCTTCGACAATTGCCGGGTGACAATGTCCTAACATCTGACTGGCGCTGCCCATTTTGAAATCAATATAGCGGCGTCCTTCAACGTCCCACTTTTCGGCACCTAGCGCGCGATCAATGAATATTGGGTGCGGATCACGAAATCGTAGCTCATGGCTGACACCACCTGGCAGGCTCGCGCGCGCGCGGGTGCTAAGATCTTGGTTCATCATTCCGGCCGTCCGATTTGTGCCCGTGTCAGGCGGATATCAAAATTCATCCTAAGCGTGCGATCCACTTCGTCCGGCAGGTGGCTGGGAAAATACGTACTCAGGATCTCTCTCGCCTTCTCCCGCGCAACGTCGCCAATCCGCTGAGCACCATCATCTTGCCAGTCGCGAGGCGCGCGCCGATCGCCGATCTCGGGATAGAAGTAATCTGACTTCATTCGGCCGAATGTGTGTTGCTCACCCAAATAATGCCCTTCACCCCGACAGACATCTGCGATGACATCAGCGGCGATATTTTCGGGTGTTGCTTCGACGCCGCGTACAGTGCGCAGGATGTTACCCAAAAGGTCATTGTCGCTGACATAGGCCGCGTGGCTCACCCCCAAAAGGCTCGACATCATACCGGCAGCCTGGGTAATGATATTTGACCCGGCATGCGCCGCCATTGTCACCGCCAGCGATTTTTCGGCCCCGTATTGGGCATCCAGCCGTTTTGCATCTGTGATCCCGGCAATCGAAGAGGTCGGCAAATCCCAACGCCGTCCCATCTGCGCCGCACCAGCCATCAGGATGGCCTGTTCGCCTCCGCCGCCGCTCATCGACCCGGTGCGCAGGTCGGCCACAAGGGGTTTAGGGGCAAAAATCGCCTTGACCTTTGGATCGACCAAACGCGCAAAGACCAGCCCAGCCAGCGTTTCCGCTACCGCCTGCACCAGCGATCCGGCAATCGTTGCCGGGCTGGTGGCCCCGGCCTGTCCGGCGCTGATCAGCTGCACCGGGAACCCGGCCTTGATTGCCAACTCCAGCACCTCACAGGCTTCTTCGGCAAAACGCATGGGCGGAACCACATGGCACACCATGATCGTTAGGAAGGGACGGGCACGAAATGCCTCTTCGCCACCGGCGATTTCATAGCAAAGCTTTGCAATACCGGCGACGTTCTGCGGCTCGGTAACCGAAATCGAAACGTGCTTGGACGTGCCCGTAAGACAGGCGTAAGCGGTGTTCAGATCCATCAACGCGTTGTCTTCGACATCGCGTGCCACAACCGATCGGCTAAAGTGGTGAATATTGTCCATCCGGTCCACGATCCGCGCTGCATCGTAGAGGTCCTGCAATGTCGAATCTCGATATTCATGAGTGTCGAGATCAAACACGCCAGGCGCCGCGCCGCCGGTAGACATATGCACGCGGGCGGCTTCAATCTTCAGGTCGTTCTCGGGACGCTGGCCACATAAGGTGAACCCCCGCTGCGCTCCGTCCATCGCCCATTTCACCAGCGCGCGCGGGAACAACAGCCGACCATCATCCGTCATGGCCCCGCCAGCAGCAGTGACTTTTTCGATCATCGAAGGAATGGCCTGACTAAGCCCTAGGTCTTCAAGAAGCTTATATGCGGCTTCTTCGACCATACTTTCTTCGTCAGGCAAGAGCGGTTTAAGACGCCCACCGATCACCCCTGGCCATACCGGTGGCTGCGGGCCAGTCTCCGAGACTTGCTTTAAGCGGTCTTTACGACCGCGCCGACGGTTTGCCATGGTCATCGATTCATGAGCTCAGGTTTATGCAGCCCTATCCTGCACCGGAAATAGCAGAGTTTACAAAAGCAACATTCTCAGCAATGAATGAGAAAAACTCATCTATTGGATTGCCGTGACAGCTTCTCTTACAGCTTTACGTGCCTTTGACGCCGCCGCCCGGAACGGCAGTTTTCGGGCAGCCGCGGCGGACCTAACTGTGACCCCGACTGCGATCAGTCATCATATTCGCGGATTGGAGGATCAGTTTGGCGTCAAGCTATTCAGGCGGGAGGGTCGTGATGTCACCCTGACAGCTGAAGGCAGGCGCTTGGCCCATGCGACCAGTCAGGCCTTTGGCCTGTTGGACAGTGCGGTTCAATCCATGCATCGAAGCGCACGCAAAGCGGTGCGAGTTTCGGCGGGACCGATCTTTACGGCGCGCTGGCTCATGCCGCGGATTAGTGATTTTTGGGAAGCCCATCCCGAGATCGAATTGGAAGTGGTGCCAGCCCTTTATCCCGGCGCGCACGAACGCGAGAATGTCGATATCATAATCCGCTGGGACCGCATCGCCGACATGGCAGAAGGTGCAATCAAGCTGCTTGAGCTTAGCCCGGTCGCCATAGCATCCGAAGAATTTGTCATTACACGAGGACCTATCGATCACCCAAAGGATCTACTAACCTTGCCCCTTCTGCATCAAAGAAATCACTGGGGATGGCGGGACTGGTTTGAGGCAATGGGTGTTTCAATAGCCGATCTGCTCTACGGGCCGATCTTCGAGGACGCAAACGTGCTGCTGCGCGGCGCTGCCGAAGGCCAGGGAGCAATCATTGGCTGGCTTCCACTGATCGATCAGGATCTGGCGGAAAATAGAGTGGTTCGGATTTTTGATGAGCGTATCAACCCAACCCATGGCTACTTTATCGATGTCCAGCATACCAGCAGAACCCGTTCTGAGGTTCGAGAAGTTGAGGATTGGCTTGTCACACAATCATAATTGACAAATGCATCAGTTGTTGAGTGAGAGGCAAGCTTGTTTTCATGAAGCTGTCGATCTGCACTTGAGCGCGACATCGAATGACAGAATTGGTGATTATGGCCACAACGCGACGATGAGTGTGCTGCCTTTTCGAACAGATGCTGCGCCAGCAAACACCCTGAAGGACAACGGCAACATTGTCTGCAAGGCGGACATTCAGCGGAATTAACCGAATGTCTGCTTCGAGCCCGGCCGGGTCATCGGTTTGGAAGTCTCGCTTGATGGCGCAGCAAATGACCGATTTCAGCCTGAGAAGATCTCTTCCTGATACGCGACTAATGCACTAGCACAACCAAAAAGGGGGCACGTGATTGAAAAAAAGCCGGCGCAAACGCGCCGGCCAGTCCAACAGGGAGAAGGCAGAGTTGACCTCTGCATTGTGCAGTTCACCACAGGGATTTGGCGTTAGTTGGACCCCATTTTGGATTATTGTGCGGTTGTGGCTTCTTTGCCGACACATCAAAAAACTAATCTTCAAACGGTTGCAGCTCTGTCCGCAAGCCGGTCGTAGCCACGATCTAGGAGAGCGACCGTTTTTAGTGAGAGCGGTTGTTCCTGTTTGAAACTCCGAGTTTTCGGGGGTGAACGTCCGCTCAAATCCGCTAATCGGTCATCTGAGTAAATCCGTCAGGTGACTGCGTTGAGCCCAAGGTTCCGAATGCGGCAACCAGCACCAATGTCGGCAATGCGCAGAAAGCGGGCTTTGCAAAGTTTGGCGAACAGCTCTCTTCTGAATTCAAGGGTAGGTCTTTATTCTGCGGTCGCAGATCGCATTGCAGCCGTCCGCTGCAAGAGCAATCTTTTGGGTTAGGTGAGCTCACAGTCCGCGGGCGAAGCTACCTTTGAGGCAGGTTACATCTAATTCAGATGTATGAACAAAACTGACCTTGTCCACAGCATGGAACAATTCTTGAGTATTCGTGGGAATTTTCTGAGACACGTTCAAACACTGGCTGCGAGACCTCAGTGTTAGTTTTTGCGGAGTGATGCAAGAGCCGTCTTAAGTATCTCTAAGCTTGCGGCGCGTTCTTCTGGTGTCATCGAGCTCGGGTCCAACACCATTTGAAAATTCGGGTTTTCATATACTACTTTTTCTGCGCGCGGTCTCGATTTCTTTTGACCCAAGACACGGTATGTCATGACAGGTTGAGCCACGCCTTTGACTTGGATAGCTCCAACTTCTTCGGTCTCTATTTCGTGGTTCACGTGCGCCCAGGTTTCGTACGAGATATAAATCTCTCCTTCCTCGGCCTGATGCTCCAACCTTGATGCCACGTTCACAGAGCCGCCGATAATGGTGTAATCCATTCGGTCGTCACTTCCAAAATTCCCAACCGTACAAAAGCCTGTATTGATACCTATACGGCATTGTAAATGTTGCCTTATTCCATGACGAATCCATTTTGCCCGCAACTCTGTCAACTTGTCTCGCATTGCAATTGCCATTCTCACACATGCCAAAGCATCTTCCCGCACCCCTTTAGTCTCCGGGTCTCCAAAGAAGACAAGGATTGCGTCCCCGATAAACTTATCTATCGTCGCACCGTGGTTCAGAGCGACTTCCGCCATTTCGGTCAGGTAGCTGTTCAGGAGTTCTGTTAAATCTTCCGACTCCATCTGATCCGTAAGCTCTGTGAAGCCGGCGACGTCCGAGAAAAACACTGTCAGCTTTTTTCGCTTACTCGCGAGTTTAACTTCTTGGCGACCGGAAAAGATCGAGTTGTAGACTTGAGGCGATAAGTATTTGGCAAGCTTTCCTGACAATGCCTCAAGCTCTTGGTTTTTCTGGGTAACTTCTTCGGCGGCGATGCGCTGTTTTTCGGCTAATGCATTCAGTTCCCGCTCGTTGCGATCACTCAATCGCATCATGCGCCGCGTGGTTCTGAGCAGCTTTCTGTATTCTCCGACAAGGTTTTCAATTGACTTGCGCGTTTCATCATTCGGAAATTGTCCACTGTTTAAAGCTGCTTCCGCGACTTCCAAAGCCTCATTCTCGCGAACAAAGAGATCGTCGATAGTCATCGATCCAACAACTTTTCCAGTGTGAATTTGGCATGTTTCAAGTCTTCCCCAAACTCCTCCCCAAGTTCTTCCATGGTCTCGTCTTCGGGGTCGTGAAACCAATAGACGTCAACGCTTTTCCCCGCCTCAGCAGCGGAATCCAAAAGCTCCATGATCATCATGATGGCCTTGGCGCTGGACGAATTGAAATAGATGAGTTCAAATTCAAAACGACATTTGGATATTGAGCCATCCGCCAACCAACTTTTCAAAGCATCAAACAACGGGTTGTAAAACGTCGTAACATCCTCAGGGTAGGATTCCCCAATCAGTTTGAGGTGGCCAACGTCAAAATCGAACGCCACGGCCGGGGTGCGGTTTGTTGCTGGGATATCAATTTTCTGCATTCGTACCCTCTTAAATCGTCGCTTTGAGTGCGAAGAATGCGTGCTGATCGTCAATCCGCATAAAATCAAACTCGATTGGCCTTGACGCTCGACGCGCAATTTCAATTAACCCGATACCTGCATTATTGCTGACGGCGTCAGTTTCTGACCGGAGTTGGCCTTTGTACGCAGCCCTAAGCTCCTCACGATTCATGGCGCGTAGTTCGGAAAGTCGTTTTCGCATGTTGTCTACGTCACTCAAAAGGATCAGATTGCCCGCATGAACGACATAGCCGTTGGCCTCATTTCCTATGGTCACGATGCCGTAACTTATATCCAGTACCTCGGTCTCACCGTCGGCTGGTAGCCGTTCGACTGAATATCTGATGATGTTCTGCATTTGCTCTACGAAAACAGCGAAAACGCTTCGGAGAGTTTTTGTGTCAGCATCTTCAGACACTAATTTCTGCTTTAACGCATCGCCAACACCACTGAGGATACCTTCGGTTACATAACCACTGTATGCAAAGACAACACCTTGTCGGCGCAGGTTGGCGCGTAGATCGTAGACTTCGCTTGCAAGCATCTGTTCCCCTTGGTCATGCTTGGGTGGCACCAAGTTCAATTCAGGTCTTAATATCATAAGATACACATTTATGCATTTTCAGTGTATCAATTGTGCAGTGTTGTTAGTGGGGAGGTTTATATGATTAGGCTATTGTGTGTGGTCGCCGTAGTAATATCGTCCGACCCGGCTACAGCCGCCGACATTCCAACAGAGATCAAGGCAAAGCTCCAATCCGCCATGATTTCGCATGTCGATGGGGTAATGGTCGACGGTTCTTACACGTATCTGGACACGACCACCAACGCGTTTGAAACCGTTTACCCTGCGAATGTTCATCCCATGGTTCTTCTTGCGGGAAGTGACTATTTCGTCTGCTCTGAAATGATAACCGAAGATGGCGATACCGTGACGGCGGACTTTCTTGTGCGTGAAGTTTCCGGGGATTACAAAGTTGTACAGATGATCGTCAACAATCGTGGAGCTCTTCAGGCCGCGATGAAGAACATCGGGAACTAGATGCCGGACACTATAGAGGCATTTAGTGCGTAAACTCTGGACATCTTTGAAGCGCCGAATATTTCTGAAGCATATTCTGGCGACGCTCCTGCTCGGAGGCGTGTTAAATGCCATTGTGCTTCTTTTTTACTATGAATTCAAAAAGCAAGCTCAAACGGATCAGGTTGCCGCGGAAGTTGCAACGATTGCCAATCGGATCGCGCGTCCGTTGGCTGAATTGGTTGAAGCAGGAAGTCTTGTGCAAGCAACGAGCCTGCTGGCTGTCTATTCGGGTTTTCCTTACGTTATTTGCGCCGAACAGAGGTTAGAGCAAAGCTCAGAAACCTTGGTTTCCTGGCCTGCTATAGGATGCGACAAGATAAAAAAACCTGGTTTAGACATCGTCGTTTCTGTTCCGACGGCCGCAGGGCCGACAACGATGTTGGCCCGAATTGATCAGGCGATCTTGAACGATGAGTTAAGGACAGAAGTGGGGGTTGTGGTCCTTCTTGGAGTTCTCGGGGGATTTGCGCTCATCTTAGCAGGCGCTGCTGCATTTCTATGGCTCATCAACAGACCTCTCGGCCAAATGTTGAAAGCCATTGAAAAGTTCGAGCGATACGATGACCCTCAAATTGTCCCATACGAGTCAGAAGATGAGATTGGCAAGGTTGTTCAAAGCTATAACTCAATGCTGGATCGCGAGGTTGAACGTGTCAATGAAATCCGCGAGGCGCACCACCAGATCGTCGCAAGCGTAAACTATGCCACGCGAATTCAGCAGGGTTTGCTGCCCACGACCAGCCAGTGCAAGGCCGCCTTTGCTGATTTCGCTGTCATATGGGAACCACGCGATTTGGTTGGTGGGGACATCTACTGGATCAAAACGGATGGCCCAATTACGACGCTCGCCGTAATTGACTGTACTGGACATGGCGTTCCCGGAGGCTTCATGACCATGTTGGCAATCGCTACACTCGAGCGGCTCTACTTCGAAAATGAAACGCTTAGCCCGTCACTGGCGCTGTCCAAGTTGAGCGACTTGACGCGTGCACTTTTAAATCAGGATACTGCAAACGGGACTTCTAACGACGGCATGGACGCTGCGATATGCCAGATCGATTCAGCAAAAGGGGTTGCGACGTTTGCAGGCGCGCACATGTCTCTTTTGGTCAAATCCAAGACTGGAATTGACCGAATCCGAGGCGATAAGCTGAGCATTGGGTATGTGGATACTCCAATTGGTCCAAAATTCTTGGAACACGAAGTTCAAATGGATCAAATAGCAGATTTTTTTATTTCAACTGATGGGTTGGTTGATCAATTAGGTGGAGAAAAACGTTTGGCTTTTGGCTTCCAGAAAGTTGTATCTGTATTCGAACAGGAAGAGTGGTCGTGTTCGGAAGATCTATTGTCGGCTATTCACGGCGCTTATCAAGATCATAGTACGAATGAAGAACGTTTGGATGACTTAACCATGATCGCTTTTCGCACTGCCCGAAAAACAGATTAAGGTGCGTTTGTGAGATGCAACGCCCTCTGCTTATCCGTAAACGTTGATGTCTACTCCTGTACTACCTAAGGCTTTGTTAGGCTTTAATAAAACTGAGGTGACGTCGGTTTTTCCTCGCTGAACAGACCCTACAATAGACTGACCATTCTACAGGGCGCTTCGGAGGCATAGGTGCGGCCGCGGGATCGTCGAGATCGTCATACTGAACCTGAATGGCCGCTTTTTGAGTTTCCCATGAATTACTTTGCGACTGCAAAGAACGGCAGTGCCCGTCCCGCGTGTTACTGTGGCATGTCTGGTTTGGGCTGCCTGCGGTATTTGATTCCGAACAGGCGAAAGGCGGAAAAGTTCGCACAGCAGACACTTGTCGCGATTTAGCGAACGACGGCTTAGAGCCCAAACTGGACACTGGTTCGCTACGCAGCATTGATCAATTTGGACGGCAACCGGACATTCTCTGCAGGCGCAAATTGGAGAGCCTTCCTATCGCTAAGCGATCATTCGGCTCCAACACGGTGCTGTTTGTCGGATCAACCCCAACATCTTTCTGGCCTAAGCGCTGTCGCCAACAACCTGAAAACCGCTAAAATGAATTTTCCTCACAGTTCATAAAGCGATGTGGTGCTCACCACACCACCCCAGATCATGTTTGGCCAGTTCAAAGATTGGAGACACGTTGCCATCTGCTACGACAGTAACCTAATGGCCTTCCGTTCTGCCCTAGCACTCCAGCAACCGTTATTTATTGGCTATTCGGCCTAAAACTATCTTGGATAGTACTACCCCAAACCCATCGCAACCAAGGGCAATAATACACCCGACATGGCTATCGATACACCCATTGGATAGCTGGCTTTTGGTCGCAATGCGAGCCAGCGGCATTCCGGAAATCCAATTATCGAGCGGCTTGTGATCACAAACAGCATGCCCACGGCCATGGACAGGGTGAAAGTGTAAAAGAACAGCAAAAGAAAGTAGCTGGGCACAAACAATGTCAGCGCGGCGATTGCCTTTACGTCCCCTCCACCCCACAGGCGTAGCGTGAAACCAAAAAAACCAACGACAAAAACGCCAACGCCGAAGACCGCGCGGTACACCGTCTCGTGCAACGATAGAAACACGGGCGCGGAGAGGACAAAAGCGGCGAGCATCATCAGCACCAGCTTATTGGATATCCTGAGGTTCTTCAGGTCATTCCATGCCATTGCGGCCAAAAGCGGAGTAATGACGATCAAAGGGGCGAGCTGCGCGACTTCAGGCGACATTTTCGCTACCTGCAGTCGGCGATTGGCGCTTGACCATCGGGGTCAGCAAATCATGAATCAATTCGGGTTGAGATGACGTTTCTGTTTTCACGTAGATATTGCGAAGATGTGTACGCAGTGTCGAAATTGAAATCGACAACTCGGACAACAAGGCATTGTTGTTTAATCCCCGCGCCAATAGCAGGCAAACCCGATATTCCGAGCGACTCAGCCGACAAGGGTTGTCCAAAGACAAAATGCTTTTTGGTTCTTTCTTGATAAGCTTTCGGCGCGTGTTTTTCAGCTTCGCTTCGGAAAACCGACCAAGAGATCTTTTCTTCCAGCAATCCGACAGAACATGGCCCAGAACGCTCAGAATATCTACCACGGCCGAAGAGATGGGGTGGCTGAAATGCAATTCCAGAAAGTCGGCGACACCATTTTGCCTTTCCAGCAAAATGGAAACGGACTCGTAAAATCTGCGGAACGCATAGAACTCTGACAGATGTTCATATTCGGAAAGGTCATCGAGGTCGCCGAACCAAGCCGACCCCAGTTTGGCCCGGCTCATGTTGTTGCCGCAGATGGCAGGCGCGATGCAGAAGTCGAAACCGCTGAAACTGTCCGGCGTCTTGTGATTGGCGTCGTAGCTCACCACTTTTGCCGAATTCTGATTGCCTTGCAGGTCGACCCGGCTGATTGCAACCACTTCCGCGTCAATTGCGCGAGCCGTTTCACGCAGTGCGTTTAGCAGTGGAACTTTCCCCTGAGAGGCCTGGCAAAGGACCGCCACGACCCTAAGAAGTTCTGAAGTCGGTGCCATTGCATCTGGCGCGAAACGATGCGCCGAAAACATACCATTCATACCGTTTAATACTGACCGAAACCCGATCAACCCTTTCGACAAACGCCCCCACCCGTCGATTGTGTCTCGATTTTTTTTGCGTGGCCGGACTCCACTTAACTGCATATAAGCTTAGTCATATTTCCCTAAAGCGGGCAAAAAGGTTCGCAACAAGTATTCTGTTTGTTCTCCTTTTGGAAACACGGCCTGTTTGAACACGTTATTGATGTGGAACCGGGCACAAATTCACGCCCCAAAGCCCCGGAAGTATCGAATCATCGAAGGTGCGGCGGTGATGATGATCAGCGTCGGCAGCATCAGCGCAGCCAGAACGGCGGACATCTTTACCGGTAACTGATTTGCCAGTTCCTGCGCCCTGGTTTCGCGGGAATCCCGCATTTCAGATGCATAGGTGGTCAGGGCTTCGGACATGCTCGTTCCATAACGAATGGATTGCTGGACGACTGTGGCAAATGACTGGATTTCATCAACCCCTGTACGCCGCGCCATGTCAGACAGCGCGGTTGCGCGGGGACGCCCAGCCTGAATCTCGTGTTGTGTGTTCAGAAACTCAAAGGCCAGATCAGGGGAGGCCAGCGCCAGTTCGTTTCCGACCCGGGTCATAGCTGCATCGAAGCCTAAACCGGCGTGAAGCGAAATCTGCAACAGGTCGAGGGCATTTGGAAACGCGTCGCGGATACGTTGCTGACGCTCCTTACGGCGACGCTTCAGCCAGGCTGCGGGTAGAAAATATCCGACGGCCGTCAGCAAACCGATAAGCTGTATGGCGTTGGCTTTGCTGATGGATTCAAAAATGTCCGTAATCGCGCTGGGAACTGGAATGCCAGGAGTTCTTGAGGCAACAATGAGCAGACCCACAATCATCGGCACGAAAATCCCAAACCAAACCCGCGTCAGCGTATAGATCCGCAGGGCATTCCGGCCGGTCAACCCGGCTTGAATAAGCTGATCCTCAATCTTGCGCCGCTCAGACTCTTTGCTGGGTAGCGCTGCTCTAAAAAGGCCTTTTGGTGTAGCAATGGTTTCCCGCAACAGTCCACGGTCGTTGCGGGCCCCATATCTTTGGGCGCGCAGTTTGGCGATGCGGACGGCCGCAGGATGGCGGCGGCTTAACGCCGAGGTTACAGCAACGAACACCAGCAAAACGCCGAGGCCAAAGATGGTCAGCAGAATTGTTTCGGCTGGCAGACCGAAACGAAGCGACATGATTTCCAGCATATGTTCCATGAAACTGCCCTCAGATACGGAAATTGACGAGTTTGTGCAGGATGATGACGTTCGAGACCATCAGAACGACAACCAGCACTGCAAGTTTGATGAATGCGGGATCGTCACTGATATCGGTGTAATATCCCGGTGCGTTGATCGACATTACCCCCATGATCACCAGCGGAATGATCGACAAAAGAAACCCGGACAGGCGCCCTTCTGCGGAAATGGCCTTGATCCGCGCACGCAATGCAATGCGCCGTCTGACCACGGTAGCCAGAACGGACACGATCCGCTCCAGATCGCCACCAGTGCCGTGTTGGATTGCCATGCTTGCCGCCAGGTACTGTGCATCTTCCGAACCGACCCGGTCAGCAAAGTCCTGAACCGCGTCGGGCAATTCGTCGCCAAAACTGATCTGGTCGAAAATGATGCCGAACTCGGACCCGATAGGGTCTTGCATCTCGTCCGCGACGGCTTTGATCGAGGTGTTGACCGGGTGGCCAATTTTCAGGCCACGCGCCATCAACTCTAGCGCATCGGGCAACTGGCTGGTCAAAGCTTTTTGGCGTTCAGCCTGCCGCGATTTCACCACCAAAGCCGGCATGACCACACCCAGGACGAGTGCGATCGGGGCCGTCTGCCAAGGCGGCAGAAACATCATACCGGCGGTTGCGATCGCCAAGGTACCAAACAGGCAAAGCAGCACAAAATTCTTCGCTGAAACATGCAGCCCCGCCTGAACTAGCGTATCCGGCAAGTTCCCAAAAAAAGGGATCTTCGCAAAAAAACCTGTCTGGGTCTCGGGAAGCAGCAAGGCGAGCCGATCTTCATCGGTAACGCCTTGCCGGACCATGCGCATTCGGCGGTTGCGGGCCTCGGAGTGGTTTTCACCGCGACGGGCAAAGTGGAACACACCGGTAACCAGCATGAAAATTCCGACGAAGACGCAAGCGAGCGTCAGATAGTTAAGAAGTTCGGCTGTGTTAATACTGGTCATGCCTCAGCCTCCTGATACTCGGAAGGTCTCGGGTTCGAGATCGACGCCAGCGGCTGTGAGCATGTCATAGCATTTCGGGCGAATCCCAGTGGGAACAAACTTACCAAGCACCTCGCCGCTTTCCGCGCGGCCTTTCTTCTGGAACACGAAGATGTCTTGCATGGTGATGATCTCACCTTCCATCCCGGTTATTTCCGAAATGCTGGTGACGCGGCGCGACCCATCCGCCAACCGCGACAGATGCACAATAAAGTGTAGCCCCGACGCGATCTGGGATCGAATGGCTGCGGCGGGAAATTCGATACCCGTCATCGTGACCATCTGCTCCAGACGGCCCAATGAATCGCGCGCCGAGTTTGCATGTACAGTCGTCATCGAGCCATCATGACCCGTATTCATGGCTTGAAGCATGTCGAAGGTCTCCGCTCCGCGAACCTCACCGACAATGATCCTGTCGGGGCGCATACGCAGCGCGTTTCGCACCAGATCACGCTGAATTACCTGGCCGTCGCCGGACGGGGATGGCGGGCGTGTTTCCAGTCGCACAACATGCTCCTGCTGGAGTTGCAGTTCGGCTGCGTCTTCAATGGTGACGACACGCTCGCCATGGTTGATATACGAAGACAGGGCGTTCAACATCGTTGTCTTACCCGACCCCGTCCCGCCTGCAATCAGGACATTCAGGCGCGCAAATACCAGCGATTGCAAGAACCGTGCGGCGGCATCGTTCAGAGCGCCATTTGCAACCAGCTTTTTCATTGTCAGTTTCGACTGGGCGAATTTTCGAATTGAAACACTGGGGCCGTCAATCGAACACGGGCGGATGATTGCGTTTACACGGCTGCCATCTTCCAGCCGGGCATCCACCCAAGGCTGGCGCTCATCCACGCGTCGGCCGATCTTGCTGACGATCTTGTCGATAACACGCAACAGGTGCTTTTCATCCCGGAACCGCACCGGCACGCGTTCCAGCAGGCCAGAGCGTTCGACATAGACCGTCTGATAACCGTTAACCAGAATGTCATTGATAGTTGGATCAGCCAGCAATGGCTCCAACGGGCCAAGCCCCAGAATTTCGTCCAGAAGTTCTTCGACGATGCGGTTGAAGTCTTCGGTATTCAGTGGCTTGCCCGCTTGGGATAAAGCGCTGCCGACAACCCCGGCGACTTCGCGCCGCAGCACGTCTTTTTCAACCTTTTCGATCACTGCAAGGTTCAAGCGTTCCAGCAAAGCCTCGTGCAAAGTGCTTTTGAGCTCAAGCCAATCTGCCAGTTCTGTATCTTCGGCGGCAGTGTCTGGCTGAATGTCCTGGGCCTGCGGTTCGGCACGTTGATTCAGCTGGATAACTTCGGCCTCATTGGTTCGTCCGGCGCGCGTAAACTTTTCAAACATCCCTTAGACTCCAATTAGGCTGCGTTGTTTCTCAGGTCGGCTTTTCCGACCATCGTTTCATTTATGATTTTTCGACCCACCGAGCGGATCGCCTTGGACAGGGCACAACTGCCTGAGGCCTGCGACAGCAACTGACCCCGATCCAGCGCCTGCTTTGCGTGTCGCGCGTCGCTGGGAAGCCAGAACCGCAATTCGCGTTCCAGCACCTTTTGGGCTTCAACATGTTGGCTTGACCGGAATGTCGGTTTCGTTTCTTGGCTGATGACGATCTCAACCGGAGGTTCGAGCCGCTCTTTTGTGAAGAATTCGATCAAACGGCAGGACTGGCGCACTGAAGAAACCGAGCTGTCGCCCACCATGAGCATCCGGTCCGACGCGGTAACAACCGCACCCAGCCAATCGACCAGTACGCGTGGAAGATCAATGACGACAAAGTCGAATTCCAGACGCAGGTTCTCGATCAGCGCGCTGATCTGTTCGCGTGTCAGAACATCCAGAGGAATTAATTCTTCGGGAGCGCTCAGGACTTCCAAGCCGGATGCATGTTGCACCAGAGATTGTTGAAGGAACGTCCGGTCCGGCATGACCCCGTTCTGAGCCATTCTCAGAAGCCCCGAGGAAGGCTGCAAGTCCAAGGACGTTGCCACGGTGCCAAATTGCAAATCCAGATCGACGACAGCGACCTTGTTTTGTGTCTTTTTCCGAAAGATACCGGAATATCCCTGCAACTGGTCGGCCAGATTAATAGACAGCGTTGACGCACCGATGCCACCGCGGGCCGGACATACGCTGATGATCTGTCCCAATCGCTGCGGTTGCGGCGCATAAATGGTGGGCAACAATGATTTGTCGACCGTCAGACGTTGGATCTGCTCAGCCAGTTCGTCCTGCCCGATGGGATAGGGCAAAATCTCATCGACACCCGAATTGTTCATCGCGCGCACCTCGGTCAATGAGATGTCACGGTCGCTAAGTGCCAGCAGGGTGCCGCGGGGACCGGCGTTACGACGAAGATCGCTGACAGTCTCCAGATCCAATTCACCTGAAAAGCTGAACACCAGCAGGTCATTTTCACTCATCAGATCACAGGCGCGGCCGTTTACCGAAGACAATGTTCCGGAGTGCGTCTCGAGCGAAAGATCGTCGAGCCGGTCGACGGCCTGGGCGACTGAATTCTTAATCGCCTCATTATCAGAGATAAGGGCTAATGATTTTTGAGTCATTTTGCAGCTCCCATGGTTAGAAATTCAACCGTTGACTCCGCTGGCGAGGTCTTCGCCAGGAAGGGTTGCGCTAAAGTCGGAAAATATCTTGAAGCCCGTTGTCGCGGTGGTCAGCGCATCGGTTTGCGGCGTGGAACCGCCCAAAACCAGCGCTGCGATCGAACCCAACGGAGAGACAAACCGGAACGGAAGCTCTTCGATTGTCACTGTGACCATCGGTACATAGGGGCCACCCAGGAAATTCATTTCCGGGTCGAAGTTGTAAGTGAACGTGATGTTGCTTTCGTCAAAAGTTGCGGTGGGATCGTTGGGAACGGCAAACTGAAGCATGTTCCAGATGTCGGTCACGGTGGTCTGGGCAGCTGCATTCGCGGGGGCCGCACCGGTGCATATGGTGGTGGCCGGTTCGACACAGACGCCAGCAGCGAAACTGCAATTGGTTCCGAACCGCGGGCCGGTGATATCGGTATAGGTGCCTCGGCTGTTGGTTGTCGGAACACCGCCACATGCGGGTGGCATCACTGCAGCCATCCGAGCGGCGACCTGTGCTGTTTTTTCAGCAGCCACATAGTGGAAGGCCAATCTGCCGAAATCTATCAAGCCCAGGAAAATCAAAAGGAACAACGGCAGGACAAAGGCAAGCTCAGTGACCGTCGACCCATCTTCCTGACGGCCAAGTCGCGACATTTCGCGGGTTATCTTTTGAATGCGGCGGATCATGGTCCAAACACCCGGCTGCGATCTGTGATCGTGGTTTGGATCTGCGCCGTTGCCGAGCCTCCAACCAATTGGAACACGGGCGTAAATGGCAGATTTGAAATTGTCAGTGACGCGGTCAGTACGGCAACCGGTGTGGGCGAAACGCGGTATTCACCTGCGTTGCCAACGCATTCGAGGGACAGAGAGTCTAGACCAACAGCAATGTCAGTGGTCGAAAGCGACGTCAGTGTATTTGAGACGGCGGTTTGAAAATCGCCGATAGCAGCGCTTGGCGAGGCAGTGCACAGGTCCGACGGGGCGATCCGGCCAACATAACGGGCAGTGTCCCGAACCCCCGTGATCGCATTTTGATAGGACCAGAAAATCCGCCCCCCTTCGACGATCAGGGCAAATGTCACCAACAGGATCGGTAAAAGGATCGCGAATTCGACCAACGCCGCGCCGAACTGGTCATTGCGGAACCGGATGAGGGTCTTTCTGATATGACGGGATGCACCAAACATGATCATTACTCGTACAGCTGAACCAGATCGTGAACGATACCGCCGACTCCGGCGCCGCCAATGCCGTCCGAAACGGTCTGAATGACTTCACCATAGATGACCGCGTTGGCACCGGTGCTGCCGGATTCAGAGGGGCGGATCAGAAACATCTCGATAAAACTGGTGACCGGAATGGTGCCCGATCCGCCGTTAAGCTCGTCCGCAAAAGTTGCGCAATCGATACCGGCGACGGTGATGACACGGCGCGTAGGATCTGCACGACCGGCTGACGCGGGTTGGCACGAAGGCATGCTGCTTTCAGCTTTACCACCAGCGGTCAGGATAGCTTCCAGAGCGGCCTGGTTGGTGACTTCAGCATTGTAGATGTCGTAGCGGGTGCCACCAGTCGGGAACCATGGCGGAATACCGGTTGGGAGAGGGCCGCTGAAATCTGCGCCATAGTTGATGGTCAGATATTCGGTAAGACCAGCAGTGAATACGCCATTGCCAATACGAGGCGTCGGGCAAGTGCCACTGGCAAAACAATCGTCAAGCGGCAAACCAACGGTCGCGGCCGGATCAAGGGCACCGTTTGAATCATAGCTAGGCGACGGCTGGCTGGTACAGTTGTTTCCATTGCCCGAAGTGATCCAACCGTCTAAGACATGCGGAGAAGAGGCAAAATTGTCGACGTCGTAGCGCGAACCGTTACTGAACTGTTTGGCGCTGGATTCAAACTGGTCGAAGCGTGTGTTAAAGCCCGCGATCATGTTACCCACGCTCAGACCCGGTCTGGTTTCAACGCCTCTTTGGCTGAAGCACATGGAAACAGCGCGCGACGCGGCCAGAGCACAAGAATCTTCCTGACCGTTTGGTGCAGGTTCGCAGGCACCAGACGCGTCGATGGCCAGATTCTGATTAGAAGACAGAAAACCAAAGTTTCCGGGACCCCAATGGCCATTGCCGCCCTGACTTACCATCCTAATCAATTGGCCCTCGGTCAGATCGAGGCTAGGTTGCGGCAGGCAGATGAACATGGGGGTGATGTCGCAGGCCATCAGGGTGAACCCTGCCACAGCCTCGGCATTGACGCTGGAGAAGGGCTGCGCATTGCCCAACAAAGCCGCCGCTGCCGCTGCGAGCGGAGTACCAACCTCGTGCGTATCGACAGTCACCCGAACGAATGCAGCATTCGGTCCGCTGACCGGATCGGTCGAATCCAGCAGTTGCGCGGGTTGAGCTGGATCAGTCGCAGTGGTCGGCGGGTTTTCATAAAACCGCAACTGGTAATCCGTTGCGCCGGACAACAGCTGATCCTTGTTCCGAACGCCAAAGCTTTGACGGTCGCGGATCATGTTTGCAGCCGCATTTGTGGCGCGGGTGATTGAATCCGGGCGACCATCAAGCTCCCCCGCAGCCGCAAGGGCAACATTGTCCGCAAAGCTCTGCAATTCCGACTGTGTGGTGGTCACCCGACCAATGTCGAATGCAAGGGCGGCCATACCGACCATGACCGACAGGGCCACCGCAACAAAGACCAGGATCGCGCCGTCTTCGGAGCTGCGGAATGGACGTATGAATTGAGCGAGGGACACGGTCAAAACCTTCATTGGTCGATTCAGTTGATGATGGATTCTGTCACTTCGGTGCCGCGGCGGACCCGAATAATCGTTTTGCGAACCGGTTCTTTGATGTCCCGCGCGACGGCTGGTTCATCAATCAGAAGATCGTTCAGTCGAGTCATGGTCAGCGTCTTGTCCTCGGTGTCATCAATGGACCGTAAGGTCAGGCTCAGCCGACCGGCACGTTGCGCCAGAGCAAGGCGCTGAACTTGATCCGGGGTAACGGCGACGGTGACCGTGCGAGCAACAACGGGTTGGTCGGTCTGTTCATCAGATTCCTGATCAACACCGATGACCCTGATATTTTGCAAAATGGTGACGGCGTGCATGTCTCTTTTTTCGCCAGTGGTCATCACCACATCGACCCGATCACCCGGGGTAACAAAACCCCCAACGGCGGTTTCAGCGTCAACCTCAATGGCCATGGCGCGATGATCTGCGCCCAGCGTCTGAACGATGGTGACCTTTTCACCAAAGTCGGAAACCTTGCTGTTCAGGATCAGTTCACCCTGAGTAATTGCGCGACGAGCGCGACGGGACGGCATGCTAGCCGCCGCAATCAGGTCGTCATAATCTGTAAAGACTCCCACGGGTACAGCACCGCGGGGCCAGTCAATGGTCGTCAGCGCGCCTGGCTCGATTTCTTCGCCAAACGAAATATCGCGCGACGCAACGACCACGCTCACCATCTCGCTCTCGGCCTCGACATTTGCGGACTGAGTATCGAATTGAATGTAATCCCGAGCGACGTAAACCGACCCTCCGGCTACGACCAGGCCCGTCAATGCTGTGAAAATGGCAGAGAGTCTCATCTGGTGCTCCTTCAGCTTTTTTTGGCGTTTATCGAATGAACCGATCTGAGTGGTTGCACTTTGCCAGCGGATCAAGAAAATATTCCGGGACGATAAGCACGCGGGGCTGAGCGCACCGCGTGCTTTGTCTTCCGTCAGGTCATTACATCAGGGTTTCAGCGTCTGTGAACTGACCGTTAACGTCGTTGCCCAACGCTGTCAGGGTAGCAACTGCAATCGCCGTGACGATTGTCAGGGCAACGCCATATTCCACGATGGTCGCGCCGTTTTCGTCACGTGCCATGGTCTTCATCATTACATAAAGCTTCAACATCTTACTCTCCTAGTTAACTCACTAGCTACTCATGGATGCCGCCCAAATTCGCGGCGTTCTAACCCCCTCCATACCGACGGAGCCTTCCACAAGCTTACGTCCCGCCATCAGGGCACCGCATCCTCCAAACCACGGAGAAATACACGCCAGGATTGTAAAATTTGGCAGCTTGGTCGTTTCTTTGTCGCAAATTTGACTGATTCCTTACCGGAATCCGAATGGCCAGGTTCCTGATTCTTTCCCAACTGACAGGCCGCCAATTCCGGTGCCAAGCTGCTTTGCTGCACAAATGGACTGAAGGATTCACTTCATGAATCCAGAATGATAGCTGAGAGGTACGACCAGTTGGGCCCGGACGAAGCACAAAGCCGGGAAAAGCCTTCGTACAATACCGCATTGAAAGAACGAGGATCGCTCTCGATCTGGTTTGATCCTGAGATGTATTGGACATCGCCAACTTCAGGCAAGCGCGGCCGTCACCAGAGTTTCAGCGACTCCGCAATCCAAGCGTGTCTGACCCTGAAGGTTTTGTCGAGATGACGATGAGGCAAACCACGGGCTTCGTGGGCGGTCTCCTGCGGCTGGGTGGCTTGGACAGTGCCGTGCCTGATGTCTGACGTCAGCGCCTACCGGACAGATTTGGGGTTTGAGCAACGGAGGATTTCTGGTTCATCGAAGCCGTTAAGG